>NZ_JBNGGE010000004.1:0-324103 GCF_049975785.1 Streptomyces sp. WG7 | reverse complement strand
TGGGGGGGGCCCCCTCTTGGGGGGGGGGTCGGCCGGGGGGTCCCCCCCCCCCGGGGGGGGCGCCCCCCCCCCCCGCCCCGGGGGGGGGGGGGGGCGCCGGCCGCCCCCCCCCCCCCCTCCCACCCGCCAGAGCGTCACGCCGCCGGCGCTACCGCCCCGACCGCCGGCGTACGCAGCACCCGCCGGGCCGTGCCCAGACCGGTGCCCAGCGTCACCGCCGCCGACACGGCCACCATCGCGAGCCACACGCCGAGGAACCGGTCCGGCAGCACCGCGTCGGTCCGCACGACGGTGAACGGCACGACCCCGGCCAGCGCCGCCACCGTGCCGAAGAACACCCCCGTGACCGTCAGGATCACCCCTTCGACGCCGACCACGCCCAGCACCTGCCCGGGCGTAGCCCCCGCCAGCCGCTGCTGCCCGAACTCACGGGAGCGGTACGTCGTCGCCGCGTACAGCGAGTTGACCAGCATCACGCAGACGAACACCGCGATGATGCCCACCACCGTGAGGTTGAGCGTCTCCAGGTTCTTGGCGTCGACCGACTTGACCAGACCGGAGGCCTTCACCGCGTCGCTCTCCACCGCCTGCATGGTGAGCGTCGCCGTCGACACCGCCGTGAACAGGATCAGCGACACCAGGATCCCCGCGAGGTGATCGGCCCGCTCACGCAGGTTGCGCACGGCCAGCCAGCCCCTCGCGCCGCTCAGCGGCAGCCGGGCGAGCACGCCCCGCAGCAGCCGCGGCGACAGCAGCGCGAAGCCCACCGACAGCAGGATCGCCCCATAGGCCGGCGGCGCCATCAGCGCCTCGTCCGTCGCCGAGAACAGGAAGGTGGCGCAGGCCCCCGCGGCGCCGGTGACCAGCGCGGCGTACACCAGGAACCGCTTGGCCCCGGCCCGTTCCCGGCTGCCCCGCGCCACCCGCCGCACCGCCAGGAACGCGGCGCCCGCCGACGCGAGCAGCGTGATCCCCATGCCGCTCATCAGCGCGATCGGACCGAAGGAGTACTCGACCGACCGCGCCACCTGGCCGCCGTCCTGGAACATCCCCAGCAGCGCCCGCCCGCCGAGCATCGCCGGACCGGTCGCCAGCGCCGCGCCCACCAGCGCCACGGCCACCGCCTCACCCACGACCATCCGCCCGATCTGCGCCGGGGTCGCCCCCGAGCAGCGCAACAGCTCCAGCTCGGCGGCCCGCTGACGCACGTTGACCGTCAGCGTCGAGGCCACCGCGAAGAACACCAGCAGGGTCCCGTAACCGCCCACGACGCCCGCCGCCGTACCCAGCGTCTCCGAGCTGACCGGGTCCACCCCGTCCTGCCCGGCCGTGTCGTGCATGGAGTGGAACATCATGACGACCGCCGCCCCCAGGAAGGCGGACAGCAGCGTCGCGAGGAACCGTCCGGGGCGGCGCCGGACCGACCGCAGGGCCAGTACGAACATCGCTCACACCCCCGCCGGCACGTCGTCGCCCAGGTGCGCCAGCCGCTCCGCGACCGCGTCCGGGGTCGGGGCGTCCATCCGCCCCGCCAGTCGTCCGTCGGCGAGGAAGACGACCGAGTCGGCGTACGAGGCGGCGACCGGGTCGTGCGTCACCATCACCACGGTCCGCCCGTGCACCCGCACCGCCTCCCGCAACAGCAGCATCACCTGCCGCGCGCTGCGCGTGTCCAGCGCGCCCGTCGGCTCGTCCGCGAAGATCACCCGGGGTTCGGTGACCAGGGCACGGGCGATCGCCACCCGCTGCCGCTGACCGCCGGAGAGCTGGTCGGGACGGTGCCCGAGCCGGTCCCCGAGGCCGACCGCGGTCAGGATCTCCCGGGCCCGCCTCCGGTCGACGCGGCGCCCGGCGAGCTTGAGGGGCAGCACCGTGTTCTGCGCGACCGTCAGCGTCTCCAGCAGGTTGTACTGCTGGAACACGAACCCGACCCGGCCGCGCCGGAACCTCGTCAGCTCCGCCTCGCCGCCGCCCGTCAGCTCGGTGCCGTCCACGCACACGATGCCGCCGTCCGGCCGGTCGAGACCCGCCGCGCACTGCAGCAGCGTGGACTTGCCCGAGCCCGACGGTCCCATCACCGCGGTGAACGTGCCCCGGCCCAGGCTCAGGGTGACCCCGTCCAGCGCGGTCACCGCGTTCTCGGCGGTGCCGTAGGTCCTGGTCACCTTGACGAGCCGGAGCGCCTCGAGGGCGGGGCCCTGGTCGTGGTCGCCTCGTGCGCCGGTGCGAAACATCGTCATCACCTTCCGTCGGCACGCCCTGTGCGGTGCCTCGCCGACGACGCTACGGAGCCCGGGGCCGGGCCACACTGGGCGCAGAACCCGTATCGGGGGGTGTACTCAGTGACACCCCGGCCCCGTATGCGTCAGGATGTCCGCCATGGCCGGGCGGCTCGTGGGTGACGACGGCGTCGACGGGGACCCCGAGCCGTCGCGCCGGATCGGGACGGGGCTCGCGGGCCGCCGGACTCCCGGAGGAGGACGCCGACGACCTGGAGGCCGTGGACCGTTCCTCGCTGGACCGCCTCGGTCAGGTCTTCCGCCCGTCGCCGCGGCGGCGCCGGATCGTGGCGGGCACGCTCGACCCGGCGGTGGCGGTGGTCCTGGAAGGGGCCGGCCGGCCCCTTCGCTCACCCGCCCACCAGCACCACCTCCAGGGTGCGCGGACCGTGCACCCCCTCGACCCGGTCCAGCTCGATGTCACTGGTCGCCGACGGACCCGAGATCCAGGTCGACGGGCGTGCCGGATCGAGGCGTTCGAGGGCCTCGGGCACGGCGGAGACCACCTGGTCCGGCACCCGTACGACGCAGATGTGGTGGTCGGGGACGAGGGTGATGCGGCGGCGGCCCTGGTCGGGGGAGCCGTCCAGCACGATCGTGCCGGTCTCGGCGACGGCGACGGCACACCCTGTGACCACGCTGTCCACCCGGTCGAGTTCGTGCGGGGTGCTCGCCGCCCTGTCAGGTACGCGGGTCGCGTCGGCGGCCCCCAGCCAGCCCGGCGGCAAGCCGGGCGGTACCACCACGCTCCGCGAGCCGTGTGCGGCCAGGAGCCGCGCCAGCAGCTCGGGCAACTGCTCGTCCGTGCACCGGTGCACGACCGCCCGGTAGTCCGCCAGGTTCTCGGCGAGCAACTCCACCGTCTCGGCGACGGTCCGCTGCCCGTGCTCGCGCAGATAGTCCCGCGGGACGGCCCGCTCGTACGCCGGGTCGTCGTGCGGTACGTCCGCGAGGGCGCGCCGCACGCGGCCCAGGATGCGTTCCCTGCTGCTCACTTCGCCCCGTCCCTTCCGCCGTGCGTGCGCTGCCACCAGTCCCGGAACGGCTCCGCGGGCACCTCCGGAAGGTCCCGGCTGCCGGTCCACGCCCGGCCCGGTCCCGGAAGGGTGCGCGGATGGAGGCGGCGGGTGCGCGACGCCAGTCGCTGACCGGCCCGCAGCGCGCCCGGACGCGTGAACGCCCACTGAGCCGCGCGCATCGCCGCCCGCTCGGCGGCGTGCCCCTTCGCCGGTTTCAGGACGACCCTGTTGCCCTGCCGCACGGCCGGCCCGCCCTGCACCACCCGCTCCCGCAGGTGCACCAGCACCTCGGGAATGTCGATGGCGACCGGGCACACCTCGTAGCAGGCACCGCACAGCGACGACGCGTACGGCAGGGAGGCGTCGATCTCGCTGCCCGTACCCCGCAGTTGCGGGCTGAGGATGGCGCCGATCGGCCCCGGGTACACCGAGCCGTAGGCGTGCCCGCCGGCCCGCTCGTACACCGGGCAGACGTTCAGGCACGCCGAGCAGCGGATGCAGCGCAGCGCCTGGCGGCCGACCTCGTCGGCGAGGGTGTCGGTGCGGCCGTTGTCCAGCAGGACCAGGTGGAAGGTCCGCGGACCGTCCTCGTCGGTGGTGCCCGTCCACATGGACGTGTACGGGTTCATGCGCTCGGCCGTCGAGGAGCGGGGGAGGGTCTGCAGGAAGACCTCCAGGTCCCGCCAGGCCGGCACGATCTTCTCGATGCCGACGACCGAGATCAGCGTCTCGGGCAGGGTCAGGCACATCCGTCCGTTGCCCTCGGACTCCACGACCACGAGGGTGCCGGTCTCGGCGACCACGAAGTTGGCGCCGGAGACGCCGACCTTGGCCCGCAGGAACTTCTCCCGCAGGTGCAGCCGGGCCGCCTCCGCGAGCTCGGCGGGCGTGTCGGTGAGGCCCTCGGGCGCCGGGCGGCCCCACTCACTCATCTCGGAGCGGAAGATGTCCCGGATCTCGCCGCGGTTGCGGTGGATCGCCGGCACCAGGATGTGCGAGGGCCGGTCCTTGCCCAACTGCACGATCAGCTCGGCGAGATCCGTCTCGTAGGCGTGAATGCCCTCCGCCTCGAGGGCCTCGTTGAGACCGATCTCCTGCGTCGCCATCGACTTGACCTTGACGACCTCGTGCTCGCCCGTCTCCCGCACCAGCCGGGTGACGATCGTGTTGGCCTCCTGGGCATCGGTGGCCCAGTGCACGGTCCCGCCGGCCGCCGTGACCGTCTCCTCCACCTGCACCAGGTACCGGTCGAGGTGACGCAGCGTGTGGTCCTTGATCCGCTTCCCGGCCTCGCGCAGCGCCGCCCAGTCGTCCAGCTCCGCGACCGCGCGGGCCCGCTTGTCCCGGATCGTGTGCGTGGCGTGACGCAGATTCCCGCGCAGCGTCGGATTGCGCACGGCCGTACGCGCGGCCTCCGGAAAGGCCGGCATCCCCAGATACGTCCCGCTCATACGGCCGCCTCCCGCTCCGTGCCCGCCAGGATCTCCGCGATGTGCACCGGCCGCATGCCCGTCCGCAGCCGCGTCATGGTCCCGCCGATGTGCATCAGGCAGGAGTTGTCGGCCGCGCACAGCACATCGGCGCCGGTGGACTCGGCGTTGCGCACCTTGTCCGCGCCCATCGCCGCCGACACGTCGGAGTTCTTCACGGCGAAGGTGCCGCCGAAGCCGCAGCACTCCTCGGCGCCCGGCAACTCGACCAGCTCCAGCCCCTTCACCGCCTCCAGCAGTCGCCGGGGCCGGTCGCCGAGGCCGAGGCTCCGCAGCCCGTGGCAGGTCGGGTGGTAGGTGACGGTGTGCGGGTAGTACGCCCCCACGTCCGTCACCCCCAGCACGTCCACCAGGAACTCCGTCAGCTCGTACGTCTTCGGCACCACCGGCGCCAGGGTGGCCGCGAGCGTGTCCCCGCGCCCCTCCGCCCGCGCCCGCTCGCCCATGCGCGGATACAGCTCCCGCACCATCGCGCCGCACGAGCCGGAGGGCGTCACGATCGCCTCGTAGTCCTCGAAGACCTCCGAGAAGTGCCGGGCCAGCGGCTCCGCCTCGTGCCGGTAACCGGTGTTGTAGTGCGCCTGCCCGCAGCAGGTCTGGGCCATCGGGAAGTCGACCTCGACGCCCAGTCGGGTCAGCAGCTTCACCACGGCACGGCCGGTCTCCGGATAGAGCGTGTCGTTGACGCAGGTCAGGAACAGGGCGACACGCATCGCGGCTCCTTGTGATCGGTCGGCTCGAACATCTTGATCATCGGATGAAACGCAGGGTAGTCGGCATACCGGGGCCGGGGCAGACCCCGTTCACCGGTCGGCGAGTCGGGCCTCGGCCGCCCGCCAGCGCGCCGTGCCGCCGCGCGGCTCGTACCGGGTCAACGACTGGGTGCGCACCAGCAGTCGGCGCATCCCGGCGAGGTCGCCGACCAGCCCGTCGGCGCGGGCCTGCACGAGGACGTTGCCGAGGGCCGCGGCCTCCGTCGGCCCCGCCACCACCGGCAGCCCGCAGGCGTCGGCGGTCAGCTGGCACAGCAGCGCGTTGCGGGTGCCGCCGCCGACGACGTGCACGACGTCGACCGGGTGCCCGGCGAGCCGCTGGGCGTCCTCGACGGCCCTGCGGTGGGCCAGTGCCAGCGAGTCGAGGATGCAGCGGGTCACCTCGGCTGGCGTCCCGGGCACCGGCTGCCCCGAGGCGCGGCACGCCTCGGCGATCCGCTCCGGCATCCGTCCCGGCGCGAGGAACGCCGCGTCACCCGCGTCCACCACCGACCGCAGCGCCGGTACCCGGGCCGCCGCGAGCAGCAGCCCGCCCAGGTCCGGCTCACCCCAGGCCCGTACGCACTCCTGGAGCAGCCACAGCCCCATGATGTTGCGCAGGTACCGGACCGTGCCGTCCAGCCCCAGTTCGTTGGTGAAGTTGGCGGCGCGGCTCTCCTCCGTCAGCACCGGAGCGGTCAGCTCCAGACCGGCCAGCGACCAGGTGCCGGTGCAGATGTACGCGAAGCGTTCGCCCGAGGCCGGGACGGCGGCCACCGCGGACGCGGTGTCGTGCGAACCGACCGCCGTCACCGGCACCGGCCCGGCCAGTCCCGTCTCCTCCAGCACCGCCGGCCGCAGCACGCCCGCCGGATCGCCGGGCCGGCGCAGCGGTGCGAACAGGCCGAGGTCGATCCCGAGCCGGTCCGCGACGTCGTGCGCCCAGTCGCGGGTGCGGGGGTCGATGAGCTGGGTGGTGGATGCGTTGGTCAGTTCCGTGCCCTGCTCGCCGGTCAGCCAGTAGGTCAGCAGGTCCGGTATCAGCAACAGCCGCCGCGCCTGGGCGAACTGGGCCGTACCACGGGCCGCGACGAGCTGGTACAGGGTGTTGAAGGGGGCGTACTGCAACCCGGTCGCCGCGTACAGCTCCCCGGCGGGCAGCGTGGCCCACACCTTCTCCGCGACGCCCTCGGTGCGGGCGTCGCGGTAGTGCACGGGGTTGCCCAGCAGCGCCCCGTCGGCGTCCAGCAGGCCGTGGTCGACGGCCCAGCTGTCGACGCCGACCGAGTCCACCCGGCCCGCCGCGCGAAGCCCGTCCAGGACACCGGCGTACAGCGCCAGGACGTCCCAGCGCAGCCCCTCGGGCGTACGGACCGGCCGGTTGGGGAAGCGGTGCGTCTCGGCCAGTTCCAGGCGGTCCGGGTCGACGCGGCCGACCATGACGCGCCCGCTGGACGCGCCGAGGTCGACCGCGGCGTACGACTTGACGTCCACGGCTGCGCTCATCGCAGGAACGCGGCGGCGACGCCGGCGTCGACCGGGACGTGCAGTCCGGTGGTGTGGGTCAGGTCGCCGCCGGTCAGCGCGAACACGGCGTTCGCGACGTGCTCGGGCAGCACCTCGCGCTTGAGCAGCGTCCGCTGCGCGTAGAACTCGCCCAGCTTCTCCTCCGGCACCCCGTACACGGCGGCCCGCTCGGCACCCCAGCCGCCCGCGAAGATCCCCGAACCGCGCACCACACCGTCCGGGTTGACTCCGTTCACACGGATGCCGTGCTCGCCCAGCTCGGCGGCGAGCAGCCGTACCTGGTGGGCCTGGTCGGCCTTGGTGGCGGAGTAGGCGATGTTGTTCGGGCCGGCGAACACGGCGTTCTTCGAGGCGATGTACACGATGTCGCCGCCCATCTCCTGCGCCGTCATCACCCGGGCCGCCTCGCGCGAGACGAGGAAGGAGCCGCGGGCCATGATGTCGTGCTGGAGGTCCCAGTCCTTGACGGAGGTCTCCAGCAGCGGCTTGGAGATGGAGATGCCCGCGTTGTTGACCACCAGGTCGACCCCGCCGAAGGCGAGGACGGTCGCCCGGAAGGCCTCGGCGATCTGCTCCTCGGACGTGACGTCGACGGTCACCGCGACGGCCTTGTCCGCCCCGCCCAGTTCCTCGGCCACCCGCGCCGCGTTCTCGGCGTTCAGGTCGGCCACGACCACGCACGCGCCCTCGGCGGCCAGCCGCCGCGCGATGGCCTTCCCGATGCCGCTGCCCGCGCCGGTGACGAGCGCGACACGCGTCGCCAGCGGCTTGGGCTGCGGCATCCGCCGGAGCTTGGCCTCCTCCAGCGCCCAGTACTCGATGCGGAACTTCTCCGACTCCTCGATCGGCGCGTACGCCGAGACCGCCTCCGCCCCGCGCATCACGTTGATCGCGTTGACGTAGAACTCGCCGGCGACCCGGGCGGTCTGCTTGTCCTTGCCGAAGCTGAACATGCCCACGCCCGGCACCAGCACGATCGCCGGGTCGGCGCCGCGCATCGCGGGGGAGCCGGGCTCGGCGTGCCGGTGGTAGTAGGCGGCGTACTCCTCGCGGTAGGCGGCGTGCAGCTCCTTCAGCCGGGTGACCGCCTCGTCCAGGGGCGCGGTCGGCGGCAGGTCCAGGACCAGGGGCCGCACCTTGGTGCGCAGGAAGTGGTCGGGGCAGGAGGTGCCGAGCGCGGCGAGCCGCGGATGCTCGGCCCGCGCGAGGAAGTCGAGCACCACGTCGGTGTCGGTGAAGTGCCCGACCTGCGGCCGGTCCTGCGAGGCGAGGCCACGGACGTACGGTGCCAGCGCCGCGGCGCGCTCCCGCCGCTCGGCCTCGGGGAGCGCCTCGTACCCGTCCAGGACCGCGCCGAACGGCTCCGGCCGCCCGCGCTCGGCGAGGAAGGCCTCGGCGGTGCGGATGATGTGCAGCGAGTTGCGCTCGCACTCCTCGGAGGTGTCGCCCCACGCGGTGATGCCGTGCCCGCCGAGCACGCACCCGACGGCCCGCGGGTTGGCCTCCTTCACCGCCGCGATGTCCAGCCCCAGCTGGAATCCGGGCCGCCGCCACGGCACCCACACCACCGTGTCGCCGAAGCACTCGGCGGTCAGCTTCTCGCCGTCCGCCGCACAGGCCAGCGCGATCCCGGAATCGGGGTGGAGGTGGTCGACGTGCGCGGCCTCGACGAGTCCGTGCATCGCCGTGTCGATCGAGGGCGCCGCCCCGCCCTTGCCGTGCAGGCAGTAGTCGAAGGCGGCGACCATCTCGTCCTCGCGCTCGACGCCCGGGTAGACGTCCTTGAGCGCCCGCATCCGGTCCAGCCGCAACACGGCCAGCCCCGCCTCCGTGAGGGTGCCCAGGTCGCCGCCGGAGCCCTTGACCCACATCAGCTCGACGTCACCACCGGTGACGGGGTCGGTGGCGGTGCCCTTGGCGGACGCGTTGCCGCCGGCGTAGTTGGTGTTGCGGGGATCGGCGCCGAGCCGGTGGGAACGGGCGAGGAGGGCGTCGGCCGAGGGGTGGTTACCCATGTCTGACAGTCCTTTTCAACGAGGGTGGGAGACAGCGCCCCGGAAAGGGGCGCGGGGAACTGCGCGACCAGCCACACCCGGCCCGCAGCCCGCGAATCACAGAACCCGGCAGACGCTCACGCCCCCCACCCGGCCTGCTGACCACCGACGCGCTCGGCGACAACCTTCTCGCCGTACCCGGACGCCGCGTACGCCTTGAGAGGCTCGGGGTCCAACCCCGTCTCCCGACGCACCTCACGAAGCAGCGGCCGCACGTCCGTGTCGTACGCGTCCATCAGCACGGCGTTGGCCTCCAGCACGTCCCCCGAAGCCTGTGCGGCGGACAGCGCCTCCGCGTCGACCAGCAAGGCCTTGGCCGTGGCCTCCTGCACGTTCATCACCGACCGGATGATCGCGGGGATCTTCGCCTCGATGTTGTGGCACTGGTCGAGCATGAACGCCACGTCGGAGGTGAACCCGCCCCCGCGCACCACCTCGTACATGATCCGGAACAACTGGAACGGGTCGGCGGCCCCGACCATCAGGTCGTCGTCCGCGTAGAACCGCGAGTTGAAGTCGAACCCGCCGAGCTTTCCCTCCCGCAGCAGCGTCGCCACGATGAACTCGATGTTCGTGCCCGGCGCGTGATGTCCCGTGTCCACCACGACCTGCGCCTTCTCGCCCAGCTTCAGACAGTGGGCGTACGCCGTGCCCCAGTCCGGCACGTCCGTCGTGTAGAACGCCGGCTCGAAGAGCTTGTACTCCAGCAGCATCCGCTGCCCCTCACCGAGCCGCCCGTACACCTCCGCCAGCCCTTCGGCCAGCCGGTCCTGCCGGGACCGTACGTCGTCCTGCCCGGGATAGTTCGTACCGTCGGCGAACCACAGCTTCAGGTCCCGCGACCCGGTGGCGTCCATGATGTCGACGCACTCCAGCAGGTGGTCGACGGCCTTCCTGCGCACCGCCGCGTCGGGGTGGCAGACGCTGCCCAGCCTGTAGTCGTCGTCCTGGAAGGTGTTGGAGTTGATCGCGCCGATCCGTACGCCCCGGTCCTCGGCGTGCGCCGCCAGCGCGGAGTAGTCGTCGACCTTGTCCCACGGGATGTGCAGGGCGACGGTCGGGGCCACGCCGGTGAACTCATGCACCTTCGCCGCGTCGTCCAGTTTCTCGAACGGATCGCGCGGCACGCCCGGTTGGGCGAACACCTTGAACCGGGTGCCCGAGTTCCCGTACGCCCACGACGGAGTCTCGACTGCCTGGGTCTTGAGCGCGGCCTTCACCGCGGCGAGCTCGGTCACTTCGGCGCTCCTGTGACATCGGGTCGCAACCCACCTTGAGTACGACCATGTGTGAAACGATTCAGTACGCGAAGCTATGAGCCGCCCGAAGGGGTGTCAACCCTTCTGCTCAAGCCACCCCTTCGTGACTCCGTCGTGACCTTCGATTATCGAAACTTTTTCGATCCCGCCCCATTGACGTGACATGCCCTGCCTGCCTAACGTCCCGGCAACCCAGTTGAAACCTTTCACGGCGCCGTGAGGGCCGTCCCGCCCGGCGTCGTCGAGGAGCCCTCATGACCCACCCGTCCGACACGGGTACGGCCCCGGTTCTGGCGCTCAGGGACGTCTCCAAGTCCTTCGGCGCGGTCCGCGCCCTGCGGGACGTCTGCCTGGAACTGTTCCCCGGCGAGGTGCACGCCCTCGCAGGTGAGAACGGTGCCGGCAAGTCGACCCTCATCAAGACGCTCGCCGGAGTGCACCGGCCGGACGCCGGCCAGGTGCTGCTCGACGGTGCGCCGGTGGTCTTCCACGGTCCCGGTGACGCCCGCGACGCGGGCATCGCCGTGATCTACCAGGAGCCGACCCTCTTCCCGGACCTGTCGATCGCCGAGAACATCTTCATGGGCCGGCAGCCCCGGCGCGCCCTCGGCCGCATCGACCACAAGGCGACCCACGCCGCCACCGCCGGCCTGATGCGGCGGCTCGGCGTCGAACTCGACCCCGACCGTCCCGCGCGCGGCCTGTCCATAGCGGACCAGCAGATCGTGGAGATCGCCAAGGCCCTCTCCTTCGACGCCCGCGTCCTGATCATGGACGAGCCGACCGCCGCCCTCACCGGCAGCGAGGTGGCCCGCCTGTTCGGCGTCGTGCGCACCCTGCGTGACCAGGGCGCCGCCCTGCTGTTCATCTCGCACCGTCTGGAGGAGATCTTCGAGATCTGCGCGCGGGTCACCACCCTGCGCGACGGGGCCTGGATCGCCAGTGAGCCGCTGGACGGCATGACCGAGGACGACCTGGTCCGCCGCATGGTCGGCCGCGACCTCGACGAGCTCTACCCCAAGCAGGAGGTCCGCCCCGGCGAGGTCGCCCTCAGCGTGCGCCGGCTGACCCGGGAGGGCGTCTTCACCGACGTCTCCTTCGACGTGCGGCGCGGTGAGATCGTCGGCCTCGCCGGACTGGTCGGCGCCGGACGCACCGAGGTCGCCCGCGCCGTGTTCGGCGTCGACCGGTGGGACGCCGGGGAGGTGGAGGTCGACGGCAAGCTCCTCGTCAACGGCGCCCCGTCCACGGCGATGGCCGCCGGACTCGCCCTCGTCCCCGAGGACCGGCGCGCCCAGGGCCTGGTGATGGACATGTCCATCGAGCGCAACATCGGCCTCACCGGGCTGCGCACGACCGTGAAGGCCGGGCTGGTGGACCGCGGTGCCGAACGCAGCCGCTCCCTCGACTGGGCGGTCAGACTCCAGGTGAAGTACGCCCGCATCGCCGACACCGTCTCCACCCTCTCCGGCGGCAACCAGCAGAAGGTCGTCCTGGCCAAGTGGCTGGCCACCGGCCCCAAGGTGCTGATCGTCGACGAGCCGACCCGCGGCATCGACGTCGGCACCAAGGCCGAGGTGCACCGGCTGCTGAGCGCGCTGGCCGCCGACGGTGTGGCCGTCCTGATGATCTCCTCCGACCTGCCGGAGGTCCTCGGGATGGCCGACCGCGTCCTGGTGATGCACGAGGGCCGTCTGACCGCGGAGATCCCCCGCACCGACGCCACCGAGGAGACCGTGATGGCCGCAGCCACGGGGAGGGCCGCCGCATGAACGCCGCCGGGAGTGCCGCCCGCGTGCCCTGTGCACGTCAGGGGGAGGGCCGTCACATGACCGCCACCAGGAGTGCCGCCCGCGTGACCACCGCACGTCACGGGGGAGGCCGTCGCACGACCGCCGCCAGGAGCGCCGCTCTCGGGACCCCGCACGTCACCGGGAGGGCCGCCGCATGACGGTCACCGCACCCGACCAGGCCCCCGTCGCCGACGCGCCCGGGGCCGGTGCCACCCGGCTCGTCGACCGCGTCTTCAGGATGCGGGAACTGGCCATCCTGCTCGTCTTCCTGGTGATGATCGCCGTCACCCAGGCCGGCAACAGCGAGTTCCTGTCCGAACAGGGCATCAAGGACCTGCTGCTGAACGCGACCATCCTGGTCCTGGTCGCCACCGGCCAGTCCCTGGTCGTCATCACCCGCAACGTCGACCTCTCGGTCGGCTCCACCCTCGGCATCAGCGCCTTCGCCGCCGGTACGTACCTCCAGGGCGGCGGCAACTCCGTCGTGGCCGTGTTCCTCGCGGTGCTGATGGGCGTCGGCTTCGGCCTGCTCAACGGTCTGCTGGTCAGCCTCGGCCAGGTGCCCGCGCTGGTCGTCACCCTCGGCACCCTCTACATCATCCGCGGCATCGACTCCATCTGGGTCGGCTCCCGCCAGATCACCGCGGCCGACCTGCCCGGCGGCTTCGTCGAGTTCGGCTCCGGCGGCCTGAGCGCGGTGCCGTGGCTGGCGATGATCGCCCTCGCCGTGCTCGTCGCCACCGCGTACTACCTCAAGCACTTCGGCAGCGGACGCGAGCTGTACGCGCTCGGCTCCAACCCGGAGGCCGCCCGGCTGGCCGGCATCCCGGTCCGCGGGCGCATCCTCACCGCGTACACCTTCTGCGGCGCCCTCGCCGGACTCGCCGGAGCCCTGTACCTGGCCCGGTTCGGCAACGTCGACTCCGGCACCGGCACCGGCTACGAACTGACCGTCGTCAGCGCCGTCGTCGTCGGCGGCGTCGTCTTCACCGGCGGCTCCGGCAGCGTCTACGGCGCCGCCCTCGGCGCGCTGCTGCTGACCTCGATCAACAGCGTGCTGCCCGCCCTCG
Source organism: Streptomyces sp. WG7 (assembly GCF_049975785.1). NCBI lineage: Bacteria > Bacillati > Actinomycetota > Actinomycetes > Kitasatosporales > Streptomycetaceae > Streptomyces > Streptomyces sp. WG7. The sequence goes on along the minus strand of NZ_JBNGGE010000004.1, from coordinate 310,860 downwards.
GCGTCAGCTCCGTGTGGGTGCTGGCCATCAACGGCATCCTGCTCATCCTCGCCATCGCCGTCGACCGGATCGTCGCGCTGCGGGTGGCCACCGCCTTGAAGAAGAGGAACGCCCGCCATGGCTGACCGCTCCCTGATGCGCGCCGTCCGCCGGTCCGCCTCCTCGAGGTGGGACGGAGCCGTGGGCGCGCTCCTCCTCGTCGTCCTCCTCCTCTCCTTCGGCTTCGTCGACGGCTTCGGCAACTCCCTGAACCTGTCCTTCCTGATCGGCAACACCCTTCCCATCGCGCTCATCGCCCTCCCGATGACCCTGCTGGTGGTCTCCGGCGAGATCGACCTGTCGGTCGCCTCCACCGCGGGCCTGTCCGGCGCGGTGATGGGCGCCCTGTGGAACCAGGGCATGGCCATCGAGACGATCATCCCGATCTGCCTGCTGCTCGGTGTCGTGTGCGGTCTGGTCAACGGGTTGCTGGTCACCCGGCTCGGCCTGCCCTCCCTCGCCGTCACCATCGGCACGATGGCCGCCTACCGGGGCATCGCGCAGATCGTGCTCGGCTCCGACGCGGTGACCGACTTCCCCTCCCAGTACCTGGACTTCGCGGCCGGACGCATCGGCGACACCTTCGTCCCGTACGCCTTCCTGCCGTTCCTCGTGCTGCTCGCCATCGCCGTGGTCGCCCTGCACGCCACGCCGTTCGGCCGGTCGCTGTTCGCCATCGGCGCCGGCGAGGAGGCGGCGCGCTTCGCCGGCATCCGGGTCAGGCGGCAGAAGCTGATCCTGTTCACCCTGACCGGCCTGATGTCCGCCCTCACCGGCGTCTTCTGGGCCCTGCACTACGCCAGCGCCCGCTACGACAACGCCACCGGCCTCGAACTCTCCGTCGTCGCCGCCGTGTTGCTCGGCGGCATCGACTTCGACGGCGGCAAGGGCACGCTCGGCGGCGCGATCGCCGGAGTGTTCCTGCTCGGGGCGTTGCAGAACGTGATGAGCCTCCAGGACGTCTCCGCCCAGTCGCAGATCGTCGTCACCGGCGTCCTGCTCGTCGTCTCCGTGCTCGGCCCCCGGGTCGCACGGCAGATCTCCGTCGCGAGGGCCGGACGCAGGGCGGCATCGGCGCCCCCGTCCAAGGCGCCCACGCCCTCCCCGTAACCGGCTCCGCCCACCCTCGTAAGGACCCCACCATGCGCAAGTCGTCGATCCGCCGCACCTGCGCGGCCCTCGCCGCCGTCACCTCCCTCGCCCTGGCCGCCACCGCCTGCGGTGGCACCACCAAGGAGGACGTCGAGAACGAGGGCGGCGCGGCCGCCACCGCGGGCAAGGCCGACCCGAACGCCGAGACCAAGAAGGGCCTGACCGTCGGCTTCCTGCCCAAGCAGGTCAACAACCCCTACTTCACCGTCGCCGACAAGGGCGGCGAGGAGGCCCTGCAGGAACTCGGTTCCAGCTACAAGGAGGTCGGCCCCTCCAGCGCCACCGACACCGCCGGCCAGGTCTCCTACGTCAACACCCTCACCCAGCAGCAGGTCGACGCGATGGCCGTCTCCGCGCAGGACCCGGGCGCCCTGTGCACCGCGCTCAAGCAGGCCATGAAGAACGGCATCAAGGTCGTCACCTACGACTCCGACACCAAGCCGGAGTGCCGCAACGCCTTCATCTCCCAGGCGTCCGCCGACGACCTCGGCCGTACCGAGGTGCAGCTGCTCGCCGAGCAGATCGGCTACAAGGGCGAGATCGCGATCCTGTCCGCCGCGCAGACGGCGACGAACCAGAACGCCTGGATCGAGATCATGAAGGACGAGCTGAAGGACCCGAAGTACAAGGACGTCGAGCTGGTCGAGGTCGCCTACGGGAACGACGACGCCCAGCAGTCCTTCCAGCAGACCCAGGGCCTGCTCCAGGAGCACCCGAACCTGAAGGGGATCATCTCCCCGACCACCGTCGGCATCAAGGCCGCCGCCCAGTACCTGTCCGGCTCCAAGTACAAGGGCAAGGTCAAGCTGACCGGCCTCGGCACCCCCAACGACATGCGCAAGTACGTCAAGAACGGCACCGTCGAGGCGTTCGAGCTGTGGGACCCGGCCAGGCTCGGCGAACTGGCCGCGCGCACCGCCGTCGCGCTGGCCTCCGGACAGATCACCGGCAAGGAGGGCGAGACCTTCCAGGCCGGCGCCATGGGCGAGTACACCATCGGCAAGGACGGCGTGATCAACCTCGGCAAGCCGACCGTGTTCAACGCGAAGAACATCGACCAGTTCAACTTCTAGCCCGGGAGCGGCACTTCATGCAGCGCGTCTGTTTCCTGCTCAAGGTCCGCCAGGACCGGATCGCCGAGTACCGCGAACGCCACGCGGCCGTGTGGCCGGAGATGTGCGAGGCACTCTCCGCCACCGGCTGGCACAACTACTCGCTCTTCCTGCGCGACGACGGGCTGCTCGTCGGCTACCTGGAGACGGAGGACTTCGCGGCGGCCCAGGCCGGCATGGCGGCCACCGACGTCAACGCCCGCTGGCAGGCGGAGATGGGGCCCCTCTTCGAGTCCCTCGACGGGGCCCGCCCCGACGAGGCGATGAAACCGCTCACCGAAGTGTTCCACCTCGCCTGAGACCCACTTGAGGCTCGTCCGAGAACGGAGTCCCCCTCGTGATGCGACGACGTACCTTCCTCACCGGCGCCCTCGCCGTCCCCGTCCTGACGACCGGTGGCACCGCGCGCGCCGCCACCGCCCCCGGCCCGTCGGTCACCCCCGCCGGCCGCACCACGCTCGACAGCCGGGCGATCTACTTCGTGTCGTACGACGGCCTGGTCAACAACAACTCCTTCCAGAAGAACGGACTCCTCACCCACAAGGGCCACCAGTACGCCGCCTGGTACACCGCCGACCGCAACGCCGTCGTCGCCCGCCGCGCCCTCGGGTCGGGCACCTGGCAGACCGTGAAGGTGGGCCACACCCTGCGGTACGACGACTCCCACAACGTGATCTCCATGGGCGTCTCGCGGACCGACGGGCGCCTGCACCTCAACATGGACTCCCACAGCGACGGCTTCACCTACGTCAAGTCCGTCGCCGGACTCCTCGACGACCCCACCGGGCTGAGCTGGACCGCGAACCGCTTCGGCGCCCCGCAGTCCACGCTCGACGGGCTCACCCTCACCCCGCGGTTCACCTATCCCCAGTTCGTCGCCACCCCCGAGGGCCGGCTCCAGCTCAGCTACCGTGCCGGTGTCTCCGGCGACGGCCGCAACGGGCTCGCCGAGTACGACGGCCGCCGGTGGACCGCGCTGGGGGAGTGGTCGAGCTCCACCGGCACCTACCGCGGCGAGCACGGCTCCTCGACCGCCCGCAACATGTACCTGCACGGCATCGACTACGACCGCAGGGGCCGCCTGCACGCCTTCTTCACCTGGCGCGAGCAGAACAGCGCCGTGATGTGCTCCGGCGGCGGCATCACCAACCACGACACCGGCTACGTCCACTCCGACGACCGGGGCCGCACCTGGCGCAACGACGCCGGCCAGGTCGTCGGCACCACCGGCGGCACCGACAAGGTCTCCGTCAACGACCGCGGCCTGGTGGTGGACCCGCTGAACCCCGACCACTCCCTGATGAACCAGGAGAGCCAGTACACCGACTCCGCCGGCCGGCCGCACGCGATCATCTCCTACGTCCCGGGCCGCTTCGGCCAGTGCACCACCGACTACGTCGCCGACCGCACCGCGCACGGCCGCGCCTTCCACCTCCGCAAGGACGCCTCCGGCACCTGGCGCAAGACCGAGATACCGGTCCCGCTGAACTCCAGCCAGCGCACCCGGCTCTTCCTGGACCGGCACGACAACGCCTACGCGGTCTTCCCCTACGGCAGGATCGCCGGTGCCTCCGAGGAGTCCGGGTACACCGACTGGCGGCTCCTGTACGACGGTGCCGGACTGAACGCCTTCGGCGAGGTCCTGATCGACGAGACGCGTATCGCGCGGGACGGCGTGCTGTCGGTGATGTACCAGGAGAGGTCCCGCGACACCACGCCCTCGGCGCTCCACGTCGTCGACTTCCGGCTGCCCGCCTGACGGACGTCCTCCCCGGGCGGCGCGGGTAATGTGAAGGTCTCCCCGCCGCCCCGCGTCCCTGGCGCACGCGCTTCCCAGCCCGACCCTGGAGGTCCCTGCCCGATGGCCCATTCGGTGGGAATCAAGGACGTCGCCCGCGCCGCCGGAGTATCCGTGGGCACGGTCTCCAACGTCATCAACCGCCCCGACACCGTCGCGACCGAGACCCGCGCACGCGTGCTGTCCGCGATCGACCGGCTCGGCTACGTCCGCAGCGAGTCCGCGCGCCAGCTGCGCGCGGGCCGCAGCCGGATCATGGGGCTGCTCGTCCTGGACATGGGCAACCCCTTCTTCGTCGACGTCGCCCGCGGCGCCGAGCGGGCCGCGCGCGACGCCGGGCTCGGCGTGATGGTCTGCAACAGCGCCCAGAACCCGGGGGAGGAGGCCGAGTACCTCTCCCTCTTCGCCGAGCAGCGGGTCCGGGGCGTCCTGCTGACCCCGGCCGACGCCACCGGCCGCAACATCGAGGGCTTCCGTCGCCACCACATCCCCTTCGTACTGGTCGACCGCGTCGCCGAGGGCACCACCGAGTGCTCGGTCTCCGTCGATGACGTCGCCGGCGGCGCCCTGGCCGTGCGCCACCTGGTGGACGCCGGGCACCGCTCCATCGCCTACGTCAGCGGCCCACCCGGCCTCAACCAGGTGCACGACCGCCGTACCGGCGCCCTGCAGGCGCTCGCCGAGGCCGGACTCGGCCCCGGCGCGCTGCGCGAACTGCCCACCGAGCGGCTCGACGTCGCCGCGGGCCGGGACGCCGGCGCCCGCCTCCTCGGCCTCGCGGACCGGCCCACCGCCGTCTTCTGCGCCAACGACCTGCTCGCCCTCGGCGTCCTGCAGGCCATGTACGCCGCCGGGGTCGGCGTTCCCGACGACCTCGCGATCGTCGGCTACGACGACATCGAGTTCGCCGCCGCCGCGGCCGTCCCGCTCACCTCCGTGCGCCAGCCCGCCGTCACCATGGGCGCCATGGCCGCCGAGCTGCTCCTGGAGGAGACGGAACTGGCGGGCTCGGACCGGGTCCACCCGCACCGGCGGGTCGTGCTCCAGCCCGAACTGGTGGTGCGGCGCTCCAGCCTCGCCGCCCGCTGACCCGTCATTCAGTACGATTTCGTGATCCCGGGGGTCGGCGGCCGCAGAACCATGTGCTGAACTGGGACACGGCCGAAAGATCCACCCGTACGGTCCGTCCGTACGGTCCCTCCGTCCCGGGAGCCCCGTTGAGCGTCAGCTACCGCCAGCCCGGCGTCGTCCTCACCGACCGCCGCTTCACCGTGCCCCTCGACCACGCGAACCCCTCCGGGGAGACGATCGAGCTGTACGCGCGCGAGGTCGTCGCGAGCGACAAGGCACACCAGGACCTGCCGTGGCTGGTCTACCTCCAGGGCGGCCCCGGCTTCGGCGCGAACCGCTTCATCGGCCGTCCCGCCTGGCTCGGCCGCGCCCTGAAGGAGCACCGCGTCCTCCTCCTCGACCAGCGCGGCACCGGCGCCTCCACGCCCGCCAACCGCCAGACGCTCCCGCTGCGCGGCGGCCCCGCCGAGCAGGCCGACCACCTCACCCACTTCCGCGCCGACGCCATCGTCCGCGACTGCGAGGCCATCCGACCCCAGGTCACCGGCGGCGCCCCCTGGACCGTCCTCGGCCAGAGCTTCGGCGGCTTCTGCACCGTCGCCTACCTGTCGCTCGCTCCGGAGGGCCTGAACACCGCCCTGATCACCGGCGGCCTGCCCTCCCTGGACGCCCACGCCGACGACGTCTACCGGGCCGCCTACCCCCGCATCGAGCGCAAGGTCGCCGCGCACTACGCCCGCTACCCGCAGGACGTCGAGCGCGCCCGCCGCATCGCCGACCACCTGCTCACCCACGACGTGGTCCTGCCGAACGGCTACCGGCTCACCGTCGAGGCATTCCAGTCGCTCGGCATCCTCCTCGGCGGCGGCGAGGGCAGCCACCGCCTGCACTACCTCCTGGAGGACGCCTTCGTCCGCACCCCGCGGGGCCACGAGCTGTCCGACGCGTTCCAGGAGCAGGCGCAGGGCCTGCTGTCGTACGCCGGCCACCCGCTCTACGCCCTCGTCCACGAGGCCATCTACGCCCAGGACGCGCGTCCCACCAACTGGTCGGCCGAGCGCGTCCGTGCCGAGTTCCCGCGCTTCGACGCCGCCAAGGCCCTCGCCGGCGACGAACCGCTGATGTTCACCGGCGAGTCCATCCACCCGTGGATGTTCGACTGCGACCCGGCCCTGCGCCCGCTGCGCGAGACCGCCGAGCTGCTCGCCGCCCGCACCGACTGGACCCCCCTGTACGACCCCGCCCGGCTCGCCGCCAACGAGGTGCCGGCCGCCGCGGCCGTCTACCACGACGACATGTACGTCGACACCGGCCACGCGCTGACCACCGCCCGCGCGATCCGCGGCCTGCGCACCTGGGTCACCGACGAGTTCGAGCACGACGGCGTACGGGCCGGGGGCCCGCGCGTCCTGGACCGCCTGCTCGCGCTCGCCCGCGACGAGGCCTGAACGGCGACGCTTGAAACAGGCGGCGGGATGTCGGCGGCTCGCGTTAGTGTGCGGACATGACCGAGCCGACGATCACGCAGCTGGAGCCCATGCCCGGCGACTGGCGGCGCGCCCTGGCCGTCGTCGCCCACCCGGACGACCTGGAGTACGGCTGCTCGGCGGCTGTCGCGGCCTGGACCGACGAGGGCCGCGAGGTCGCCTATGTCCTCGCCACCCGGGGCGAGGCGGGTATCGACACCCTGGCGCCCGCCGAGTGCGGCCCGTTGCGGGAGCGGGAGCAGCGGGCGAGCGCGGCCGTCGTCGGGGTGAGCGAGGTGGAGTTCCTCGACCACCGGGACGGCGTCATCGAGTACGGCACCGCCCTGCGCCGCGACATCGCCGCCGCGATCCGCCGGCACCGGCCCGAGCTCGTCATCACGCTCAACCACCGGGACACCTGGGACGGCGTCGCCTGGAACACCCCGGACCACGTCGCCGTCGGCCGCGCCACGCTCGACGCGGCGGGCGACGCCGGCAACCGGTGGATCTTCCCGGAGCTGACCGAGCAGGGCCTCGAACCCTGGGACGGCGTGCGCTGGGTCGCCGTCGCCGGTTCCTCCTCGCCCACGCACGCCGTGGACGCCACCCCGGGGCTGGAGCGTGCCGTCCGCTCCCTGCTCGCCCACCGCACGTACATCGAGGGGCTGACCGACGAGGACCCGGAGACGTATGTGCGCGGATTCCTCGTCGGGTTCGCCGAGGCCGCCGGGGAGCGGTTCGGCGGGAAACCGGCGGTGACCTTCGAAGTCTTCGGGCGGTAGCGACATGGCGGGGGAGCGGGACGTGCGGGGGCAGCAGCGTCTGGTGGAGCGGGACGTGCGGGGGCAGCAGCGTCTGGCGGAGCGGTTCGAGGAGCACCGCGGGCAGCTCGAGGCGGTGGCCTACCGCATGCTCGGCTCGCTTGCCGAGGCCGAGGACGCCGTGCAGGAGGCCTGGCTGCGGCTCGACCGCTCCGGCGGGGACGGCATCGACAACCTGGGCGCCTGGCTGACCACGGTGACCGGCCGGATCTGCCTGGACCTGCTGCGCTCACGCACCGCGCGCCGCGAGGAGCCGATGACCGAGGGCTTCGACACCTTCGTGCCGGACCCCGTGGTGCGGGCCCTGCCGCAGGCCGACCCCGAGCAGGAGGTGCTGCACACCGACTCGGTGGGCATCGCGTTGCTGGTCGTGCTGGAGACCCTGGAGCCGGCCGAGCGGCTGGCGTTCGTCCTGCACGACATGTTCGCCGTGCCTTTCGACGACATCGCGCGGGTCGTCGAGCGCAGCCCGGCAGCCACCCGGCAACTGGCCAGCCGGGCCCGGCGCCGCGTGCGCGACGCCACCCCCACCGCCGAACCCGACCTCGGCCGGCAGCGCCGGGCGGTCGAGGCCTTTCTGGCCGCGAGCCGCGCCGGCGACTTCGAGGCGCTGGTGTCCGTCCTCCACCCGGACGTGGTGCTGCGAGCCGACGCGGGCGCGTTGGCGAGCGGCGTGGCGGCGTCGAAGGTGGTGCGGGGGGCGCGGACGGTCGCCACCGGGGCGTTCCACTTCCGTCATCTTGCCGGGCTCGCCCGCGTCGTGCTGGTCAACGGCGCGGTCGGCACGGTCGCCGTGTCCGGGGGACGCCCGCAGTCCGTCACCTACGTCACCGTCGCCGACGGACTCGTCACCGGCCTGTACATCCTGTCCGACCCCGAGCGCCTGGCCCGCCTGGACCTTTCCGCACTGGAGGCCTGACCGGGCCCGGTGGTCCGGACGGACCGGGCGGAACCGCGTGGCGACCGCGAGCGGTGCTTGAGCGTCGCCTCGTGCGGCGTGAACTGCCGCCCGACGCACGCCCGCGCGCCCGTTCCGAACGGCTTGCAGGTGTGCGGGGCACGCGACCGTACGGCCTCGGCGTCGAAGCGGTCCGGGTCGAACCGCCCGGCGTCCGGCCCGCACACCTCCGGGGCGCGTGCAGTGGCCGCGGGGTCCCGAGCCGGTCCGGGAGCGGGTGCGCGACCTGTGCGCACGGGCCCTGCCGGGCGCCCTCGCGCCGTGAGCGCCCCCGTTGCACTCCGGAACGCGCGCACAGGCCGCTGAAATGCGCCCTCGGGCGCGCTGAAAGGTCTCGCAAAGAATCACGTGTCCAGGTTGGCGCACACTCCGATCTCCTATAGGTTAGGTGAGCCTTACCTAATGAATTGCCCACCGAATTGACGACGGAGGTTGGGGATGGGCGACAGCCACACCTGGACGGCCGCGCCTGCCGCGGCGGAGCAGGCCCGCTCCGTACTCGCCGCCGCCTGGTCCTGCGCGGTGACCGCGGAAGGCGGCCGCGAGGAGTTCGTCGGCGCGCACACCGTGTCCGACGACGGCCGGGTGCTCCTGCATGTGGCCGAGGACAGCGCCCTGCTCGCGGCGGCGATCTGCGCGCCGCGCGGAGAGCCGTCCGCCGTGCTGGAGTTCGCCGACGTGGCGCCCGTCCCGGTGCGGGGCCGGATCAGGGCCCGGCTCTGGCTCGCGGGCCGGTTCGCCCCGGAGGACGGCCACTTGGCGTTCACGCCCACGCGCGTGGTGCTGCGGCAGCCCTCCGGTGCGGTGGTGGTCGGCCTCGAGGAGTTCGCCTCCGCCGGACCCGATCCGCTGGCCCTGGCCGAGGCCCGGCTGCTGACCCACCTCGCCGACTGCCACGGCGACGCGGTGGAGCGTCTGACCCGGCTCGTCGACGCCGACAGTCTGCACGGCGCGGTCCGGGTGCGGCCGCTCGCCGTCGACCGGCACGGACTGACGCTGCGCATCGAGCGTGCCCGCGACCACGGCGACGTACGGCTTCCCTTCCACGCGCCGGCCGACGACATCGCGCAGCTCACGGAGCGGATGCACGTGCTCCTGGCGCAGGCGGGCGCCGCCTCCTGCCCCCGGGCCCTGCAACGGCAGCGTACGGACGGCGAAGGCTGACACGAAGGCTGAGGCGAACGGCTCTTCCCGCCGTCCGATGCCCGACTTTCGCCGTCGCCGTCGCCGACCACCGGGCCCCCGTGCCTACCAGTCCCCGTCCTCCACCGGTGCGCCAGGTGCGTCCTTGAGCGGCCGGACCTGCTGCTGTGCGGGCGCCTGCCACGGCTCGTGGTCGTCCCCGATCCAGTCCCCGACCGGCTTGACGCCCTGGAGCGGACCGGTGGGTGCGAGGTCGAGGGCGTCCTGGTCGTAGTAGTCGTACCAGGGCAGTCCGGCCTGCGTGTACGCGGCCCGGTCCACGGGTGACGGCGGTGGCGTCTCGCCGGTGATGCGCAGCCACTCCGGCGGCGTGACCAGGTGCACGAAGACCCGGCCCGCGGGCCGCTCGGCCCAGTCCGTCAGCGGCCTTTCGTCGCGGTAGACCTCCTGTCGCATGGACCCTCCGACACCGAGTCCCATCGCCGGCGCGGACCGGGCCCGGGCCACGCCGGAGCGGGCCGGGGCCGAGCCCGGGGCGGCCGGGGCCGACATCGGCATCGCGGCCCCGAAGGCGCCGCCCGACCGGGCGGCCCCGCGTGCCGATTCGGCCCGGCGCCGTTCCTCCTCGCGCCAGCGGGCCAGCTCCGCCTCGCCCAGCGGGAAGGCCTGCAACTGGACGCCGCCCCAGACCTCCTCGCCGGTGATCTGGCCCTCGACGGTCGCCCCCATGCCGAGCGGCACCGCGACGAACTGGCGGACCGTGCCCGTCCCGGAGTTGATGCCGTCCAGCCAGGGCTGACGGGGGAGCACCACGTAGTTCTGCGGGTCCCGGGTCAGCCGGTCGCTCCAGGGCTTGCCCGAGACCGCGCACACCTTGCCCACCCCGACCTGGAGCGCCGCGGGCTCCTTCGTGCCGGCGAAACTCAGCCACATGGCCTCGCGCAGGTAGACCGGCAGCATCACGCCGCCGCGCGCCCGCCAGGCCTCGGGCACGGTGTCGGCGTAGTCGGAGACCCGGCGGACGGGGAACTCGCCGAGCCCCGGCGGCAGCGGGTGGGTGCCCGTCTCGGGCAGCCGCAGGGTGCGGATGAAGCGCACCGCCGCACCGCCCGGCAGCAGCAGCCTGTTCCCGTCGATCCGCACGCTCGTGTCGCTCATCCGTACGCCTCCTCTTCCCGTCTTCCGGTGCGGGGATCTGCCGGCCGCCCCTCACCGCTCCTCACTTGGAACGACGTCCGGCGGCGCTGCGGTTCCGCTTCCGGAGCAGGGCCCGTACCCGGTCCCGGAGCCGGGTCAGCCGCGGCATGCGTTCGCGCAGCTCGCGCGTGTGGTGGTCCAGCTCCTCCAGGAGCCGGCGAGAGCGGTGCTCGGTGTCCATCTCGTCGATGATGCGGTTGACCTCGGTCAGCACCGCGCCGTGCAACTGCCAGTGCAGGGGGCTGCGCTGTACCTCCGTCAGGAGCAGCCGGGCCAGCTTGTCCCGGGTGACCGCGGCCTGCCGCAGCTCGGTGGAGAGGCGTTCCTCGGCGGACTCGGCGTTCTCGCTGACGCTGGTGGTGACCAGGACCGCGAAGCTGACCACGGCGTCGGCGATCTCGGACAGCAGCTGCTGGATGGTGGCGCCTGTCTCCGGCGGGAACAGGGGCTCGGGTTCACGTTCCTTCGCGAGGTCGGTGAAGGTGCGCGCGAGGACCCGCATCACCACCGTGCAGATCTCCAGGGTGTCCAGACCGGTGCGCAGCACCACCCGGTGGAGCAGTCCCTCGCGTACCCGGGGATTGAGGCGCAGGCTGTCCTCGGCCTGGCGGAGGTCCTCGTCCACCTCACCGATGTCGTGGTCGAGGCGGCGGGCCTCGTGCAGCCGGGCCGCCGCCTCGTGGAACGGCGTGCTGTCGGCGGCCTCCTCACCCATGCGCAGCATCAGCTGCCGCACCCGCCGGGCCAGCCCCTCGATGGACTCGCCGGCCTGCTCCACCCACACCGGAGGGGCGAGGATCAGGTTGAAGGCCAGCCCGACGATCGCCCCGATCAGGGTCTCCACCACCCGGGCCCATGCCAGGCTGCCGTGCGAGGTCACGCCGAGCACCAGCATCGCGCTGATCGCCACCTCGGCCACGAACTCGTGCGCCCGCACGAGGTGCCCCACGCCCAGCGCCGCCACGATCACCAGCGCCAGGCTCCACCAGCTCAGCCCGACCAACTGGCTGAAGGCGATGGCGACCAGGACACCGGCCACCACGGCGTTCACGCGGCGGAAACTCATCTTGAGCGTGGCGTACAGGGTGACCTGGACGACCAGCAGCGCGGTGAGCGGCGCGGTGAGCGGCGCCGCCGACTTGTCGGGGGTCAGCCGCACCGCGATGACATAGGCGATCGAGGCCGCGGCGGCGGATCGCAGCGCCTGCACGACCATGGGGTCCCTGAGCCACTTCACCCGCCGCAGGGCCGCCGCCGCACTCTCACGTACATCCTGCATCCTCGGGCTGTTCCCTTCCCCGGGCGCCTCGAACGTATCCGGACAGGACGGTAGCCGGACAAAGGGGGCAGGAGTGGTTCTCACGCGCCGTACACCGGCGGCCATCCGTGAACGTCAGGCGGTCACCTTGGCGAGGAAGGCGGACAGGTTCCCCAGGGTCCGGGTGATCTGTTCCTCCAGGGTGAGGCTCTCCTCGAAGCGGGCACCGCCCTCCGGCACCTTCTTGCCCCGCAGGTACAGGGGGCAGGCGAGGTCGGTGCACATGTACAGGCCGACCGAATTGCCCTCGCGGCCGGCCGGGCCGGCCTTGCGTGCGGTCATCAGCGCCACCCCGCCCCGGGGATGGGTGGTCAGGCACAGCGCGCACATGCTGCGCTGGAAGAAGCCGCGCTGAGCCGGCTGGAACCGCAGGGCCACTCCGACGAGGCGCTCGCCGTGGTCGGTGACCAGGTAGCTGCGGTCGGGCGCCCCGGGATCCCGCCAGCCCAGGAAGTCGAGATCGGCCCAGGGGCGCTCGCCGAGATCGCGGGGGACGGCCAGGCGCTTGGCCTCGCCCTTCGAGCAGTTGATGAAGGAGCCGCGGATGTCCTGCTCGGTGAGTGCCCTCATGGGAGAAACTCCACTTGTGTATCGACGTTCGACAGTGCCGAACCTAGGAGCCCTAGGTTTTCACCTAGCGTAGATAGGCGTGGGGAGGCGGTGCCAGTGGATTTTGGCGAGCGCGAGTTCACGGCGTGGACCAAGCCGCGATCCTGCCGTCCGCCGGCGGGCGCCGCACCGAGGTTTCGCCGGTCCCCGCGGAGGTACCCGAAGTCGCCCGGACGACCAGGAGGACCGCGGAAAGGGAGTGCGCCGTGACCGACCACCGCCTCGAAGGACCGGGCGAGAACGGTGCCCCCGTTCCGCGGGACATGCCCGACCAGCAGGCCGGCACCGGCGACGACCCGTGGGAGGCCGCGGCGCCCACGCGCGAGCAGCTCGAACAGGGCCAGCGCCCCGAGGACGACCAGGACGGCGAAGCCGATGGCGGCACCGGTGACGACGGGGCGGAACCGCCGGACGGGCCCGCCGACGACGTGCCCGACACGGACGAAGCGGGGACGGGCCGGCAGGGCGCACCGCACTCGGGCGCCGTACACCCCGAGCACCCGGTGCCCGACGAGTCCTCCGGCTGACGGGCCGACGGGCCGAGGCGGCTGACGGGCCGAGGCGGCTGAGATCTGGCTGACGGCACACCGGCAGTTCGTCGTGGGGCCAGCGGGCCCGGCCGTGTTCGCGGGCGCGGAGCAGGGCCGGGGTGGGCATGCCCCGGTCCGCGCCGGTGGCTCCGCACCGCGCCGCCGACGACTCGGCGGCTCGGACCAACGGGCTGACGCTGACGGGGCAGGCGTGGGGCGGGCGGGCGCCGGCGATCCGCCCGCCCCACGCCTGCCCCGCGGCGCTCAGCCGACCTTGCGCCCCCGCAGCGGTTCCGTAGCCGCGCCCGCGCCCTGCTGAAGGCCCCGCAGGAACTCCTTTAGTACCTCCGTGGCCGTATGCTCCGGGCGCCAGCCCAGTTCGGCCCGCGCCCGCGTACAGTCCATGAGCGGCAGCCGGAGCACCGCGTCGAACAGGTGCGGGGAGGCGGGCAGCAGACGCAGCCCCCACGCGGCGGCGATCGCCGAGCGGGCCGCGGTGCGGGGCAGCCGCACCGGTCGCACGCCGATCATCTCGCCGAGCAACCCGGCGTCGACCGGCGGCTCGGCCGCGAGGTTGAACGGACCCCGGGCGTCCTTCGAACGTGCCGCCAGCCGGTACGCGTTCGCCCCGTCGTCGGTGTGCAGGGCCTGGACCCGCAGGCCGGGAATGTCCGGCAGGAAGGGCAGGAGCTCCGGACGCGCCATCGGGCCCGGCAGGAACCTGCCGCCGAAGATCCGGCGCTGCTCGCTCGCCGACTCCCGCTTGAAGAGGAAGGCCGGCCGCATCCGGACCACCCGGATCCCCGGGTGGTCCCGTTCGAAGGTGTCCAGGGCGCGTTCCAGATAGGCCTTCTCCCGGCAGTACGCGGCGTCCGGCCAGCCGTGCGTCGGCCAGGACTCGTCCACCGCGTGATCCTTCGGTCCCGGCGAGTACGCGCCGACCGACGAGGCGTGCACCAGTGCCGGCACCCCGGCGGCGGCCACCGCCTCGAAGACCCGGATGGAGCCGAGTACGTTCGTGCGCCAGGTCGTCGCCGGGTCGTGCGTCGGCTGGAACGCCCAGGCCAGATGCACCACGGCGTCGGCGCCGGCGAAGTGGCCGGTAAGGTCGGCCCGCTCCGAGGCCAGATCGACCGCGGCCCACTCCGTCTTCGGGGGCGACCACGGGGGAATCCGCCGGGCCAGCCCCAGCACGGACGCGACCCCCGGATCCTCCGACAGGAGCCGCACCACGCTGGTGCCCACGTTGCCGGTGGCCCCCGTGACCACGATCCTGCTGCCCGTTGCGCTGCTCACCTTGCGCTCCTCTCGGCCGCCTGCCGTACGGAGGTCACCGGGTACCCGCCCCGCCGGGGAGGCACGCAAGGAGAAGCCCCGACCGTGACGGGGGGATCACGATCGGGGCGGTACGAGGTGGATACGGACGGCGGTCGCCTCTCGGCGAAAGGCTCCACAGGGCTTCAGCCGAACGATCGTCCCTGTGGGCAATAGGTGAGGCCCGGGGACACTGTCCCGTCCGTACCCACGCCCTCTTCAACGGGGAAGGCCCTGCCGGTGTTCCATCCGTCTGTCGTGTTTTGGGGTGATGTGTGTCACTGCTGCTGGGGCTCGGGCACGATCTCGGCCCACAGGTTCTCGGCCTGCAGCAGCAGTGTGCCGAGGACCGCCGTCCGCGCGGCTTCCTGCCCGGCGTGCTCCCGCAGCCCCTCCTGCAACAGCCGGTGCAGTTCCTCCATCGTCGCCTCGGTCTCCTCCGTCGCCTCCTCCGGGCGGGGCGGGGCGGTTTCGCCGAGCAGACGGCCGGACTCGGTGTGACAGGAGTCGCCGATCAGCTTCAGCAGCCGCGCGTACAGGTCCAGTACCGGGCCCTCGGGCGGGGCGGGCGTCCGATGCTCGTCGGCCGCCACCGCCAGCGTCCGGGTCAGCGCCGTGATGTTGCCGGTGACGTGACTCCACCGCTGGTCCTCGTCCTCGGGCGGGACGGAGGTGGGCGCGCGGTGCAGCTTGCGCAGTGGGCCGGAGGTGAGGCGAAGGCTCTCCCGGCTCCAGGCCCGGGCCGACTCCAGGGCCTCCAGCCGCCGCTGCAGCCGCGCGGCGCCGCTCGTCCAGCCGGCCGCACTCTGCGCGTCCCACTCGGTCTCCCGCAGATCGGCCGCGACGGAGTGCAGGACGTCGCCCGCCTCCCGGGCCAGCGCCGCGAGGTTCTCGTTGACGTCCCTCAAGTGGATCGGTGGCAGCACGAAGGCGTTGACCGCTACGCCGATGACCGCGCCGAGCGCCGCCTGCCCCACCCGGTGCCCGACCGCGGAGGCGGACACCGCCGTGCCGGAGGCCAGGACGAACACCGCGGTGGTGGCCGTGTAGACGCCCTGCTGCCCGAAGCGGGACCAGTTCGCGATCAGCATCAGCACCGGCAGGGACAGCGCCAGCGCCGCGGTGATGTCGTTGGTGATCGCCTGCGCCGCCGACGCCATCAGCGCCCCGGCGCAGATCGCCGTGAACTGCTGCCCGGCCTGCCGCACCGAGCTGTAGACCGTGGCCTGTACGAGGACCAGCGCGACCCAGGGGGCCATCAGCGCCATCGGATCGTTCAGCCAGACGCCCGCGATGGCCCAGGCGATCAGCGCCGCGCCCGCGGCCTTCAACGACTGCACGGCCAGGTCGCGTTCCCGCCCCGGCCCCTGCCAGGCGGCCCGGACGGAGCGCCCGACGGCACACGCCTCCCGCCACACCGCGGTCACCGGCCGTCGTCCCCGGAGCACCTCCCGGACCGTACTCGTCACAGCGGTCATACGGCGCCGGGTATCCGCGTGACCGGCCGGCGTCCCCCGGTGTGAGGTACGGCACGGCGGCTCATGCGAACGGGCTCTGTTTCAGGGAGGCCAGCAGGTCGGCCGGGTCGGCGTAGACCGCGTCCGCGCCCGCCTCCTCCAGGTCGGCGCGGGGCAGGCCGCCGCAGAGCACCGCGACGCAGCGCACCCCGGCCCGGCTGCCCGCGCGCATGTCCCAGACGGTGTCACCGACGAAGACCGCCCGCTCGGCCGGTACCCCGGCCAGTTCCAGGGCGTGCTCCACCGGCTCGGGCGCCGGCTTGCCCGCGTCGACGTCGTCGGCGCTCGCGGTGGCGGCGATCGCGTCGTCCGCGTCGATCGCCCGCCGCAGCGCGTCCAGCTCCGGGCCGCCCGCGGAGGTGGCGAGGACCACCTTCCAGCCGTCGCCGGCCAGGCGGCGCAGCAGTTCCCCGGCGTCCGGCAGCGCCGGCAGGCGGTCGAAGTACTGCCCGTACAGCGCCTTGTGTGCGGCGCTCAGCTGAGCGTCCTGATCCGTGTCCCGGTCCGCGCCCAGCAGGTGCCCGATGAGGTCGGTGGAGGCGAGGCCCACCGCCCGGTGGACGGCATGCATCGGCACCTGGTGCCCGGCCTGCCGGAACGCCTCCCACCAGGTCGTCACATGCAGGTGATTGGTGTCGACGAGGGTTCCGTCGACGTCGAACACGGCCGCCCGTTCCATGCACTGTTCCTTTCGTGGTCCGTGGATGGCCCGGCGGGTACCACGTCAGCGGCCCGCCACTCCGGACGGAACGCGGCCCTGACCGGTCCAGGCGAGCAGGTCGTCCAGCGGCCACGTGGTGACCACCCGCTCCGCGGGCACCCCGCACTCCTCGGCCCGCGCGCACCCGTGGATCTGCCAGTCCAGCTGGCCGGGCGCGTGGGCGTCGGTGTCGACGGAGAACAGCACCCCGGCGTCCACGGCCCGGCGCAGCAGCCGGCGCGGCGGGTCGAGCCGCTCGGGCCGGCTGTTGATCTCCACGGCGGTGCCGGACTCCGCGCAGGCGGCGAACACCTCGTCGGCGTCGAACTGCGACTCCGGCCGCCCCCGCCCGGTCAGCAGCCGCCCGGTGCAGTGGCCCAGGACGTCCGCGTGCGGATCGCGTACGGCCCGCACCATGCGGCGGGTCATCGCGCGGGCGTCCATCCGCAGCTTGGAGTGGACCGACACCACGACGACGTCCAGCCGCTCCAGCAGCTCCGGCTCCTGATCCAGCGAGCCGTCGTCGAGGATGTCGCACTCGATGCCGGTCAGCAGCCGGAACGGCGCCCAGGTCCCGTTGAGCTCCGCCACCACGTCCAGCTGCTCGCGCAGCCGCTCGGGCGACAGACCGCGTGCCACCGTCAGCCGCGGCGAGTGGTCGGTCAGCGCCGCCCACTCGTGCCCGAGCGCCGCCGCGGCCCGGCCCATCTCCTCGATCGGGCTGCCGCCGTCGGACCAGTCGGAGTGGAGATGGCAGTCGCCGCGCAGCAGCTCCCGCAGCCGTTCACCGCCCTCGGCGAGCGGCGTGTCCGCCTCGCCCTCCAGCTTCTCCAGGTATCCGGGCACCTGCCCGGCCAGCGCCTCGCGCGCCACCTGCGCCGTCTTGGGTCCGACGCCCTTCAGCGATTCCAGCGAGCCGGCCCGCTCGCGCAGCTCGGCGGCCGGCAGTCCGCCCAGCACCCGGGCCGCGGTGCGGAAGGCCCGGACGCGGTACGTCGGCGCCTGGGACCGCTCCAGAAGGAACGCGATGCGCTCCAGCGTCTCTACGGGCTCCATCGCCACCTCCTCCTCCGGCACGTCCAGGGTTCCCCAGCGCTCCCGGGACCGCACCACGGGCCGGGCGGTTTGTCCGTGCCGCTCCCGGGTACTGCGACGCCCCGCCCCACCGCCGGCCGCCGGGCCGTGACGCGGGGCGCAGAGCCGAAGAGCGCCGAAGAGGAGGCCGTCATGTCCAGTCCCAGCCCGTCCGACGCCGAAGTGGCCGTCATCACCGGTGCCGACTCCGGCATCGGCCGGGCCACCGCCGTACGCCTGGCCGAGGCGGGCATGGACGTCGGCATCACCTGGCACACCGACGAGGAGGGCGCCGAACGGACCGTCGAAGAGGTACGCGCGCTGGGCCGCCGGGCCGAGACCGCCCGGGTGGACCTGACCCGGCTGCCCGAGGCCGCGGACACCGTCGACGGGCTGTGCGAGCGGCTCGGCCGCGTCGACGTGCTGGTCAACAACGCCGGCACCGGTACCGCCACGCCCTTCCTCGACCTGGGACTGGACGATCTGCGGCGCGTCCTCGACGTGGACCTCGCCGGCCCGTTCCTGTGCGGGCAGAAGGCGGCCCGGCGCATGATCGAGCAGGGCGGGGGCGGCCGGATCGTCAACGTGACCTCCGTCCACGAGCACCAGCCCCGGGTGGGCGCGGCCCCGTACTGCGCGGCCAAGGGCGGCCTCGGCCTGCTCACCCAGGTCATGGCGATCGAGCTGGCCGAGTACGGCATCACCGTCAACGCGGTCGCGCCCGGCGAGATCGCCACGCCCATGACCGGTCAGGAGGACACCGACCCGCACACCGAGCGCCGCCCCGGCGTGCCTCTGGGCCGGCCCGGCGACGCCCGCGAGGTGGCCGCGGTGATCGCCTTCCTCGCCGGCCCCGACGCCTCGTACGTCACGGGCGCGTCCTGGAGCGTGGACGGCGGCATGCTCCGGATGGGCCCGATGGCCGGATCCCATCTGAGGGGCGACGACTGGCGGCGGCCCTGAGAGACCGTTCCGCCCGGTGGTCCGCTCGCCCGGCCACTACCGCGGGTTGCGGCCTACCCTCGATGCATGACCGAAATCGACACCCCGCACATCGGCAGTCCGCGGATTCTCGTGCTCCGGGTGCAGCCGGGCACTCCGCCGTTCCGGATCGTGGAGATCGACGGCCAGGTGGTCGGCGAGGCCAAGGCGGTCACCGACGTACTGGAGGCCGCCGCCGCCTTCGGTATCACGGTCCACGACCTGGACGACCCGGACGTGGTCCGCTGGGTGGGCGGCGACAAGTTCACCTGGACGCTGCGCTGACGCCGGTCCGAGGTCTCAGCCCACCGTCCACTTCTGATTGGCGCCGCCCGTGCAGGTCCAGATCTGCAGCCGGGTGCCGTTGGCCGAGCTGTTGCCGGTGGCGTCGAGGCACTTGTCGGCCTGCGGATTGACGATGTCGCGCGCCCCGGTGACGACCCACCGCTGGGCCGCGCTGCCGTTGCAGTCCCACAACTGGACGACCGTGCCGTCCGCCGTGGCGCCGGCGTTCACGTCCAGGCACTTGCCCAGCGCCCGGATCGTGCCGTCGGAACCCACCGTCCACCGCTGGGCCGCGGTGCCGTTGCAGTCGTAGAGTTGTACGGGGGTGCCGTTGGCGGAGTTCGCCGCGGCGACGTCCACGCACTTGCCGGCCAGGCCGCGGATGGGGCCGCCCGTCCCCGAGTCGCTCGTCGTCACCGAGACGTGGTCGACCACCAGCGTCTGCGGGAAGACCGTGGAGGCGTCCGGGTCGCCGGGCCAGTAGCCGCCGACCGCGAGGTTGAGGATCAGGAAGTACGGCTTGTTGAACACCCACTGCTTGCCGCCCAGGTCGGCCGGGGTGCGCCGCTGGTAGACGTTGCCGTCCACCGACCAGGTGATCGAGTCGGGCGCCCAGTCGACGGCGAAGGTGTGGAAGCCGTCCGCGAAGGCCTGGCCGTTCGGCAGGGTGTAGCCGGCGCCGATGCCGCCCGAGCCGGAGTAGCCGGGGCCGTGGAGGGTGCCGTGCACGGTGGACGGCTCGAAACCGACGTTCTCCATGATGTCGATCTCGCCGGAGTCCGGCCAGTTCACCGGGGTGCCGAGCATCCAGAAAGCGGGCCACATGCCCTGCCCGCGCGGCACCTTCATCCGGGCCTCGACATGCCCGTACTGCGCCGTGAACTTCCCGGAGGTGTTGAGCCGGGCGGAGGTGTACTGGCAGGTGCCGTACCAGCACTGGTGGTTGGCCGGGTTCTCCTTGCGGGCGGTGATGACCAGGTGCCCCTGGCCGTCCAGGGCCGCGTTCTTGTTGCCGGAGGTGTAGTACTGCCGCTCGTGGTTGTTGACGTTGTCGCCGGTCTCGATCTGCCACTTCGAGGAGTCGACGGCCGCGCCGGCCGGCCCGTCGAAGGTGTCCGAGAACGTCACGGCGGCGGCCGAGGCGTCGGCGGCCCGGGCGGCATCCGGTTCCGCCTGCGCGGGTCCGGTCACGAGGGAGGCGGCCAGCCCGGCGGACAGGGCGGCGGCGAGGAGGCATCTGCGGAGCAGGCGTGGACGGGCCACGGCTCTCCCTTCCGTACGGCGTCCCGGGGACGGGAGCGCCGACCGAGGTGGGGGGTAAGGGCGATGCCTCTTGATTCAAGGGCTGAGGCAAGAGGTGGTCAATACCTTGGTACGGACCAGTTTTCCCCTCTCAGTCGCGGGGCCGGCGCGCGTGCACCGCGCGGCTCATCCGCCGGCCCAGGAGCAGGTAACCGGCCAGCGCGCCCGTGGTGTTGAGGATGACGTCGTCGACGTCGAAGGCCCGCCCGGTGACCAGGGCGCCCTGTGCGAACTCCACCAGCAGCATCACCACGGCCGTCAGCAGCAGCACCCTCAGCAGCCCCCGCGTGCGCGGGGCGACGAGCGGCACCAGCACGCCGAACGGCACGCCCAGCAGCAGGTTGCCGCCGATCTGCTTCACGGCGTCCCGCAGCGCCGGCTGGTCCAGGTAGGCCCGCAGCGAGCTGCCGGGACGCATGTTGGTGTGGGTCAGCGCCTCCGAGGCGGGGGAAGGGTGCAGTGTCAGTCGCGCCAGCACCACCGCGAACGCCACCATGAAGACGAACGCGCACGCCATCGCCAGCAGGCGCAACGGGAGGGCGAGCGGGCGCCGTTCGCGCCGGTCGGCGTCCTCGGCCTTGGCGGCACGGGGGCGCAACAGGGAACGCGGCCGTGAGGCGGCACGAGCCATCAGGTCCTCCAGTCGTCGAGCTCCCCGTGTGCTGAGGCGGTTACCCGCGGACACGGCGGGGATGCGGTGTGGTTCCCGCCCGTCAGGACCCGTAGGTCACCCGTACCTTCTCGAAGCCGAGGGAGTGCAGCAGGCCCTTGAGCATCGCCGTGGTGTTGCTCTCCGCGCGCGCCTTCAGCTCGCTGTCCTTCGCGGCGTCGGCGATGTGCCGGGCCGCGAGCTTCTGCACGGCCTGTTCGCCGTTCGGGTTGTCCGAGAACAGGTCGCCGAGGCGGTCGAGGAGCCCGCGCTGCTTGGACACGGCGTAGGAGCGCTCGGGGTCGAGGGCCGGCTCGCCGAGCGCGGCGTGCGGCAGCCGGAGCGTGGCCGCGGTGCGGTCGCCGTCGACCGTCACGTCGTCCTCGCCCACCTTCCCGAGGTCGACGTAGGCGTCGACGGTGCCCGCGCCGACGTACAGGGTGCGGGTGCCCCGGACCGCGTCCGGCAGGAACTTCGCGTCCTTCTCCAGGTCCACGACGACCTGGAAGCTGCCGGATGCGGCCTCGTAGCGGCTGATGTCCTGGACTGACTCCAGCAGCGCGGGGCCCGAGCGGTCGTGGGTCTCGCTGCCGAACACGTCCTTCAGCCCCGGTACGAGGCTCAGCCGGAATCCCGCGAACAGCACGACCAGGACCAGCAAGAACGCACTCAGCGCCTTCGCCCAGCCGGGCAGGCGCCGGGGGAGCTTCCTGACGGGAGTCGTCATGGCGGCGGCCCTCCTTCCTGCTTTCCGGATGCCCCCCATCTCCCTTGCCAGACAGCGAAGTTGGCGCCCGGCAAGGAGGATGGGGGGCGCGGGGGCGCGTTCGGCCGCTCAGTGGGACGGCTTCAGCGGCCGGTCCGCCGACGGACGGGACGACCAGACCGCCTCCCCGCGGGTCAGCCCCGGCAGGCGCAGCTCGGCCTCCCGCACCCGCCGGGCCGGCAGCTCACCGGTGATCAGCCAGCCAGGGGCGCCGCCCGTCGTGCCGGTGAAGTCGGCGCCCAGCGCGGCCAGCTGGGCCGTCACCGGCGCCAGCGCGTCCGCCGGGACCTCCGCCTCGAAGGAGTGGTACGGCTCGTAGAGCCGGGTCCCCGCCCGCCGCAGGGCCCGGCGCAGCACGATCGGGGTCAGTCCGCGGAAGTCGGCGGCGGTGCTGACCGGCGAGCTGAAACCGGAACGGATCAGCGTGACCCGGTAGTCCGTGACCGCGGCACCGTTCAGGCCGGTCAGCAGGGTGGCGTGCACGGTCTCCTCGACCGCCTGGTGGAAGGCACGGGGTAGCGCGCCCAGCTCCGTCTCGTAGCTGAACACGCCACCCGAGCCGCGCGGCCCCGGTTCCACGCGCAGCCCGATCGTCGCCCAGTACCGGGTGCGGTCGAGCCACGGCATCTCCTCCACCGCCTCGCCGACCCCGGCCGGACGCTCCAGGAACCGCACGCGGCCCGGCGCGAACTCCGCCTCGATGCCGAAGTCCTCGGCCAGCGTCGCCGCGAGCACCTCCATCTGGACCTCGCCGTACAGGAGCAGGGCGGTGGCGCCGGACGCCTCCGGGCGGGCGTGCAGCAGCGGGTCCTGGTCGGCCAGCGTGAGCAGGGCGGAGCGCAGCGGCGCCGCCTGCCCGGGGCGCCGGGCGCGGACCAGGGTCTGAAGGGTCGGCGGCGCGAACTGCGGGGCGCGGTCGGTCAGGCCGCCGAGCCGGTCGCCGACGCGCAGGCCGCCGGGAACGCCGAGCGCGGCGATGTTCCCGGCGGTGAGCGTCCCGGCCCCGCCGACCACGGCCAGGCGCGTGACCCGGACGGGGACCTCGGTGGTCCGGCCGTCGGACTCGCGCCGCAGGAACGTCAGCCGCTGGCGCGGGCGTACCTCACCGTCGTACAGGCGCAGGTACGCCGTCCGCTCGCCGCCCGGTCCGGGACGTACGGCGAAGACCGTGCCGCGCGGTGCCGCGCCGCCCGACGCCCGGGGCGAGGCGGGCGGGACCAGCCGCACCAGGTCCGTCACCAGTTCTGCGACGCCTTGGCCGCCGAGTGCGGAGCCGTGGTACAGCGGGTGGAACGAGCCGTCGGCGGTGCGGGCGGCGAGCGCCGCGGCGAGTTTCCCGGCGGTCGGCGCGGGGCCGTCCACCAGTGCCGCGAGGATGTCCGGGTCGACCTCGGCGAGAGCCTCGGCGGTCCGCTCGTCCGGTGCGCGGCGCGTGACCCGGGCGTGCGCGGTGCCGGCGCCCGCCACCTCCGTCAGCGGCACGACGTGCGGCGTCAGCAGACGCCGGACGTCGGCGAGCAGGGCTTCGGTGCGTGCC
This sequence comes from Streptomyces sp. WG7, assembly GCF_049975785.1. NCBI lineage: Bacteria > Bacillati > Actinomycetota > Actinomycetes > Kitasatosporales > Streptomycetaceae > Streptomyces > Streptomyces sp. WG7. Next base: position 287,521 of record NZ_JBNGGE010000004.1, on the reverse strand, counting down.
CCGGCCCGGTCGATCTTGTTGACGAAGACGAGCGTGGGCAACCGCAGCCGCCGCAGGGTGCGCATCAGGATCCGGGTCCGCGCCTGTACGCCCTCCACGGCGGACAGCAGCAGCACCGCGCCGTCGAGGACCTCCAGGGCGCGCTCGACCTCGGCGACGAAGTCGGAGTGCCCCGGGGTGTCGATCAGGTTGACCTGGGTGGAGCCGATGGTGAAGGCGGCGACGGCGGAGCGGATGGTGATGCCGCGGCGGCGCTCGATCTCGCCGTCGTCCGTCCGGGTGTCACCGGCGTCGACGCTGCCGAGCCGGTCGATGGCGCCGTGGTCGAACAGGAGCCGTTCGGTGAGGCTGGTCTTACCGGCGTCGACGTGGGCCAGAATGCCGATGTTCAGGGTGTTCAGGGTGTGCGGAGTCTGCATGCGGGGTCGAGTCCTCGTCAACCGTGGGCCGGAAGGGGCACTGGGTGATGTCGAGGAGTCGGCGCATGCGAGTGATCCTGACCTGAGGCAACACGGACGGCACCATCATGGCGTCACCTCCCGGGCCCGTGGCAACCGGATTTCCGTAAGCTGAGGATCCGGCCGGACAGGATCACCCCAGGAGCGGTCCGTGCGAGACATCGCCGTGTTCAGCGGTAGTGCCCATCCCGAGCTGGCCGAGGAGGTCTGCGCGCATCTGGGCGTGCCCCTCAGCCCCGCCCGGGTCAGCAGGTTCGCCAACGACTGCCTGGAGGTGCAGCTGAGGGCCAACTGCCGGGAGCGGGACGTCTTCCTGGTCCAGCCGCTGGTCAAGCCGGTGCAGGAGCATCTCGTCGAGCTGCTGATGATGTGCGACGCGGCCCGCGGGGCGTCGGCCGGCCGCATCACCGTGGTCATGCCGCACTACTCCTACGCGCGCTCCGACAAGAAGGACGCGCCGCGCATCTCGCTGGGCGGGCGCCTGGTGGCGGACCTGCTGGTGGCGGCGGGCGCGAGCCGGGTGCTCGCCATGACCCTGCACGCGCCGCAGGTGCACGGCTTCTTCTCGGTCCCGGTCGACCATCTGCACGCGCTGCGCGAACTGGCCTCGCACTTCCGGCAGTACGACCTGTCCCGCACCACGGTCGTCTCGCCGGACCTGGGCAACGCCAAGGAGGCCGCGGCGTTCGCCCGGATGCTCGGCGCCCGGGTCGCGGCCGGCGCCAAACAGCGGTACGCCGACGACCGGGTCAGCATCAGCGCCGTGATCGGGGACGTCGCCGGGCGCGACGTCATCGTGCTCGACGACGAGATCGCCAAGGGCAGCACCGTGCTGGAACTCCTGGACCGGCTGAGGGAGGCGGGGCCGCGCACGATCCGGGTCGCCTGTACGCACGGGTTGTTCGCGGCCGGTGCGCTGGGGCGGCTCAGCGAGCAGCCGGACGTGCTGGAGATCGTGTGCACCAACACCGTGCCGGTGCCGGCCGGCGACCACACGGAGAAGCTGCGGGTCCTGTCCATCGCCCCCGCGCTCGCCGAGGCAGTGCGCCGCATCCATGACGGGGAGTCGGTCAGTGCCCTGTTCGACGCCCCGCCGGCCCGCTGACGCCGAGCACGTCCTCCAGGGTCGGCCGCGGGGGCAGAAGCCGTGCCAGGCCGGTGATCCGCAGCATGCGTAGGGTCAGCGGGTGGGCGCACACCAGGTGCACCTGCCCGCCTCGGTCGAGCACCTGGCTCCGGGCCCGGTACAGCAGCCGCAGCCCGGAGCAGTCGAAGAACTCGATCCCGCTCAGGTCGAGCACGACCGGGGCGCCGGGACGCCCCGTCTCCCGGTCCAGGTGGGGGACGATCTCCCCGGCCGACGCGATGTCGATCTCGCCCCGGAACTCCAGCACCGTGTGCCCCCGGTCGTGGCGCACGCGCAGATGCCAGGTGGGCGACGCGGGTTCCTGCCGCACGGCGACCTTGCCTCCAACCGGATCGGGGGGCCAACTATCCATGCTGCTCGGGAAGTTACCCGGAACGAGCAAATTTGAGCATGTTCGATTGACATATGTCATTGAAATCTCACAGCCGGAGCGGACATCTCACAGCCGGAGCGGACATCTCACGGCCGGAGCGGACATCTCACGGCCGGATCGGCCGGACCGGCCGGCCGGGCCCGTCGGCCGGTTGCCGGTCAGCCGATCACCCGATCACCCGATCGGCAACCGGCTGGTGGGTGATCAGTCGACCACGAGGACGAGCTTGCCCGTGGTGCGGCCGGTCTCGCCGAGCGCGTGCGCCTCGGCCGCGTCGGCCAGCGGGAACGTCCGCTCGATCGTGGCCCGCAGCTTCCCCGACTCGACCAGGCCGGCGATCTCCCGCATGTCGGCCCGGTCGGCGTCCACGAGCATCCGCACCGCGCGCACGCCGAGCCGCTCGGCCTCCTCGTAGAACTCGTCCGACCCGACCGGCAGGATCGACACCACCACCCCGCCGGGGCGCAGCACGCGCAGCGAGCGCAGGGACGTGTCGCCGCCGATCGTGTCCAGTACCACGTCGACGTCCTTCACGACCTCGGCGAAGTCCGTCTCCCGGTAGTCCACGGTCTCGTCCGCCCCGAGGGAGCGCAGGAACCCGTGCTTGCCCGCGCTGGCGGTGCCGATCACGTGGGCGCCCCGCGCCTTGGCGATCTGTACCGCCACGTGGCCCACACCGCCGGCCGCCGCGTGGATCAGCACCCGCTGCCCCGGCAGGACCTCCGCACGCTCCACCAGCGCCTGCCACGCCGTCAGCGAGACCAGGGGGAGCGCGCCCGCCTGGACGTGGTCGATCGCGGACGGCTTGTGCGTGAAGGTGCGCGCGGGAGCGGTGACGTACTCCGCGTGGGAGCCGTGGCCGAACGGGTAGGAGAGCATGCCGAAGACCTCGTCACCGGGACGGAACGCGGCCACGCCGATTCCCACCGCCTCGACCACGCCCGAGACGTCCCAGCCCAGGACGAACGGCGGCTCACCGAGGAAGCCGCCGTTCGCCCGGTGCTTCCAGTCGGTCGGGTTCACCCCGGCGGCCCGCACCCGTACCAGTACCTCGTTCGGGCGCGGCTCGGGGCGCTGCCGCCGCACCTCCTTCAGGACCTCGGGACCGCCGAGGGCGTCCTGGCTGATGGCACGCATGCTGTTCATCGTGAACCTCGCAACTCGGGGAGGGCTTCCACGGCACGATCCGCGACCTCCGACGAAATCGTGTCACTCCCCGGGCCGGAAGGCACCCGGAGGAGCGGGGCGCCGATCCGTCGGCATCCGCACACCCCGGCCGGCGCCACGCCCCGGGTCCGCCGTGCCACGGCCCCTCCGGCAGAACCGGACGGGCGTATGAGCCGGTGCTCAACTTGCCTGCCGGGCAAAGGGATTTGTCGACCGGGCGACCCCGAGCGGCCCCTGGCGGAGCGTGACGGAATCCTCACTTCCGCTGGGCCGCGAAATTGATCTTTCAGGGTTCACAACCGATAAGCTCCTGATCGGTGCTGCGAGTTGACGCGATCGCGACGGGTCGACTCGCGGCGCGTACTCATGAGTGCGGTCCCCTTGCACACCCCCCCTGTTCGATCGTTTTGCTCGAAGGATGCAGATGGAACTCGCCACTCCGCCACCGGCGGCGCGGGCCCCTGTCGCCTGGTACAGCTGGTGGCTGATGCCACTGGGTCTGGGAGGCGGGACGGCAGCCGCCACGTTCATGAGCTCGGAGCGAATAACCGCGGCTGTCGCCGGTGTGGTGGCGACGGCGGCCGGCACCGTGTGCGTACGCCTCCTCCTGCGCACCCGGGCACAGCTGCGCCGGGCCGAGGAAGGCCACCGCGCCGCGCAGGCCGAGCACTCCCGGCAGTGGCAGCAGCACGCGGCCGGCCTGGAGCGCACGTTCTCCGCCGAGCGCGCCGCGCTGGACGCACAGCTCACCGAGCAGGCACAGACCTACGAGGCCCGGCTGACGGAACACTCCCGGGCCTACGAGGACCGGTTGGCCGAGCAGGCCACGACGTACGAGACACGCTTCACCGAGCAGACCGAGGCCTGGCAGGAGCGGCTGAGCCACCAGCTGGCCGCGGTCTCCCGCCTCGCCGACGAGCAGCTGCCCGACGCGATGCGCAGACTGCGCGCCGGTGACGCCATCGACGACATCCTGCCGACCGTCGAGCAGTGCGCGAAGGTCGGAGCCGACCTCCAGGCCGAACTGCGCAAGGTCCTCAGGACCGCGCTGATCGGCGTCGAGGCCGAGTTCGACCGCTCGACCTCCGCCGAACAGGCCGTCATCGGTGTGGGCAACCGCATCCACGTCCTGACCAGCAAACTCCGTGGCCGCCTGCACGAGATGCAGGGCGAGCACGGACGGCTGCCGGCCGTCGCCCGGGGCCTGATGGAACTCGACCAGGCCATCGGCCCCGCCGACTGCCTCGCCGCCAGCATCGGCGTGCTCGGCGGGTCCGACCGCCCGGGCCGGCAGTGGCAGGAGCCGCAGCGCCTGCTGAGCGTGATGCGCGGCGGCATCGGCCGGATCAAGGACTTCCACCGCGTCCAGCTGCGCCATCTGCCCGAGCTCGGTGTCGACGGCGGCCTGGTCGACCACCTCACGCTGGTCTTCGCACACCTGCTGGACAACGCCGCGCGCTACTCGCCGCCCACCGAGCCGGTGGTCGTCTCCGGCAAGGAGGTGCCCAACGGCGTCGGCATCGAGATCCAGGACTCCGGCAAGGGCCTGAGCGAGGAGAAGAAGCGCGAGGCCGAACACGCCCTCGCGGGCACCTCGCCAGGCCCGGGGCTCGGCGGCATCTCGGAGGACGCCAACATCGGCCTCCGCGTCGTCGGCGCACTCGCCCGCCGCTACGGCATCCGCGTCACCTTCGCCGACTCGCCGTGGCTGGGTACGTCTGTCGTTGTCGTTGTACCGCACAAGTACTTCAGTCCGCTGCCGGCGGCCGCGACGGCCACTGTCGCGCCGGAGGCCCCGCCGGCCACCACGGCACCACCCGCCACCGCGGCCCCGGACCCGGGTCCCGCACCGGCCACCGTTCCCGCCCCCGCCGACGGTGACGCCGGTACCGTGGAGACCACTCCGGGCGGACTGCCCCGGCGCCGGAGCAGGCGCGCCGAACCGGCCGCCGGACAGGCCCCGGCCCCCGGGCCCGCCGCGTACACCGACCGGACCGGCCCGGCCGACCGGGCCGCCGTACCGCCGGACGCCTCCTTCGCCGGTCTCGCGGCCTTCGCCACCGCCGGACGTGACCCCGGCACCGGGACCGGCGCGTCCCCGCCGAAGGCCGCCGACGCCCTTGACACGACCACCGGTGGCGCGTCCACCGAGCACCGCACTGAAGAGAGCGACTAGTCCCCATGACGCACCAGGGAACCGACGTGAGCTGGGCGCTCCGCGACCTTGTGGAGAGCATCCAGGAGATCCGCTTCGCCCTCGTGGCCTCCAGCGACGGCAAGGCCATCACCTCCTACGGCGCCGAAGACCCCGACGACGTGGACCGTTTCGCCGCCGTGGTGGCCGGACTGCAGGCGCTGGCCCAGCCGGTCGCCGAGCAGTTCCCGCAGCACGCGGGCCAACTCCGCCTCGCGATGATCGAAGTGGACGGCGGACACCTCTTCGTCGTCCGGGCGGGCCTGGAGACGTATCTCGGCGTCCTCGCCCGCGAAGGCCTCGACCAGGGCCTGCTCGGCCATCAGATGCGCGACCTGGCCCGCCGGATGGGTGAACTCCTCGGCACCACGCCGCGCCAGGACGAGCACTCTGGATGAGTGCTCCCCGCCGACCGACCGATCCGTCCGGTCTCGAGCGCTACTACGTCCTCACCGGAGGGCGCAGCGGGCCGGGCGGGTCGGCGGCGACCCTCGACGTGGCGACCCTGGTCGTCTCCCGCGCCGCCCCCTTACCGGGCATGCAGCACGAGCACGAGGAGATTCTCCGGCGCTGCCGGGAACCGCTGTCGGTGGCCGAGCTCGGCGCCCACCTCCACCTGCCCTTCAACATTCTCGCGGTGCTGCTGTCCGACCTGCTCCAGGCAGGCCGCGTCGAAGCCCGTGACCCCATCCCGGCGCACGGCGCCGGCCACGGGCCCGACATCGCGCTCCTCGAGGAGGTACTCAGTGGACTTGAAAGGCTTTGACCAAGCGGGGTCACCGACGGCCGGGGACACCCGCTCGGTCAAGGTGATGATCGCCGGCGGCTTCGGGACGGGCAAGACCACCATGGTCCGCTCCGTCAGCGACATCAAGCCGCTGACCACCGAGGAGACCCTCACCCAGGCCAGCGCCGACGTCGACCGCCTCGTCGGCGTCGCCGACAAGACGCAGACCACCGTCAGTCTGGACTTCGGCAAGATCAGCCTCAACGACACGCTGATGCTGTACCTGTTCGGCACCCCCGGCCAGGAGAGGTTCTGGTTCCTGTGGAACGGCCTGTTCAAGGGCGCGCTCGGCGCGGTCGTCCTGGTGGACACCCGGCGGTTGGCCTCCAGTTTCCGGGCGATCGAGGAGATGGAGCGGCAGAAGGTCCCCTTCGTCATCGCGCTCAACGTCTTCCCCGACTCCCGCGACTACCCGGTCGAGGAGATCCGGGACGCCCTCGACATCCCCCCGCACACGCCGGTCGTCGCCTTCGACGCCCGCGACCGCACCGCCAGCCGCGACGTGCTCGTCACCCTCATACGGCATCTGAAGGACCGCTCGGCCGCCGCCCTGGAGCCCCGATGAACGACGACCAGACCCCGTCCGGCGCCACCGGTGGCTGCCCCGTCGCCCACGGCGAGGACGTCACCCGGCTCTACGGCCCCGAGGCGGCGACCGACCCGCACGACATCTACGCGCGGCTGCGCGAGGAGCACGGCAGCGTCGCACCGGTGCTGCTGGAGGGCGACGTCCCCGCCTGGCTGGTCCTCGGCTACCGGGAGAACCGGCGGGTCCTGGACAACCCCCTGCAGTTCAGCCGCGACTCCCGGATCTGGCGGGACTTCCGGGACGGCCGCGTCGAGGAGACGTCCCCGCTGATACAGATGCTGGGCTGGCGCCCCGACTGCGTCTCCCAGGACGGCGAACCGCACCGCAGGCTGCGCGGGGCGGTCACCGACAACCTGTACGCCGTGGCCGGCCGGGGCATCCGCCGGCACGCCACGCACTTCGCCAACAAGCAGATCGACGCCTTCGCCGACGCGGGCCGTGCCGACCTGGTGGCCGACTTCGCGGAGTACCTGCCCATGCTGGTCCTCACCCGCGTCTTCGGACTCGCCGAGCGGGAGGGACGCAACCTCGCCGAGTCCAGCAAGCAGGTGATCAAGGGCGGTGCGGACGCGCTCACGCACAACGAGCGCATCATGGGCATCCTCGGCGAACTCGCCGCGCGCAAGCGCCAGGAGCCCGGATCCGACTTCGCCTCCGGCCTCATCGAGCACCACTCCGGTCTCGACGAGGACGAGATCGTCAACCACCTGCGCCTGGTCCTGATCACCGCCCACACCACGACCAGCAACCTGCTGGCCCGGGCGCTCCAGCTCCTCCTCACCGACACCTCCTGGCTCTCCGGCCTGGTGAGCGGCCAGCTGAACCTGTCCACGCTCGTGGAGGAGGTGATGTGGAACTCCCCGCCGCTCGCCGTGCTGCCGGGCCGGTTCGCCACCGCCGACCTGGAACTCGGCGGCTGCCCGGTCAAGGAGGGCGACCTGCTCGTGCTGGGCCTCGCGGCCGGCAACCACGACCCCGAGATCCGCCCCGACACCGCCGTCTCGGTCCAGGGCAACGCCTCGCACCTCGCCTTCAGCGCGGGCCCCCACGAGTGCCCGGGGCAGAACATCGGCCAGGCCATCATCGAGACGGCCGTCGACGTCCTGCTGCACCGCCTGCCGGGGCTGCGCCTGGCCGTGCCGCCGGCCGAACTCACCTCCACCGCCTCCACCTGGGAGTCGCGGCTGGACAGCCTGCCGGTCGAGTTCACCGTCTAGCGTCGTGCGGAGTACGTGCCGCCCGGCCGGACACCCGGGCCGGGCGGCACGTACGCGCCTCACACGGTCAGCAGGTCGTCCACCGATCCCCGCCCGGCCAGCTCGGCCGTGGCCACCGGGCCCTCCTTGGCCGCCGCGTACCGGCCGGTGGTCAGCGCCCACTCGTAGTTGCCGTTGATCCAGTGCTGGATGGCCTCCACGCCCATCGCCACCCGGGCCCGCTCGTCCGCGTCCAGATCCAGTTCGTCGCACATCAGCGGTACGCGCGCCTCGAGGGCGACGTACTCGTCGAGGCAGCCGGTCGTCATGCGGTACGCCTCGTCGGCTGCCTCCTGCCACGAGCAGCCGCGCTCCCGGTGCAGGACGGCGATGAGGTTGTGGCCGTCCCCGCGGCGACGCTCGCGCTCGAAGGAGTGGATGTCGTTCATGAACCCGATGGTGTCCGCGGCCAGATCCCGCATCCGCTCCATCAGCGGATGCGCCATCGCCGCGGCCGGCACCTCGAAGCCGCGGCTGCGCTCGCCCGCGTCGATACTGTGGTGGATGCCCACCGTACGGCGCCGGAAGACGGTGTATTCGTCGAGTCCGAGTGTCCCCGCCCGGCCGCGGGCCGCCAGGTCCACCTCCTCGCAGTGCGCCACCAGGAAGCGACCCCAGGAGGCGGCGAACCGCGACCTCCATGTCAGGGACATGCCATCCGAAAGGTGGGCCCAGACCTCCGCCCAGGCCAGGGTGATGGGGCACTCCACCCGCGGCGCGGTGCCCGCCGGCCGCAGCGGCGTCGCGATGAGTTCCCGCGCCACCTCCGCTATGCGTTCCGCGCGGTCCGGCCGGCCGGTGTCGAACTGGTCGTCGAAGAGGAAGGCGAGGGAGAACCAGTTCATCAGGACGACCATGTCGTCCGCCGACGCATGGGGGTAGGTGCGGGCGGCGGCCTGGGCGAGGTCCCACGACTGGTACTCCTCGAACCCGGCCCGACTGCGCACCAGCCCCCGGTCGCGGACCCAGCGCAGATGACGGTCGCGGGCGTGGGCGAGATGAGGGCTGACGGGAGTGTCGAAGGGGAGGTCGAACCGGACGTCCTGAGACATGTGCTTCCTTTCGGGAGACGGCACGCAGAGTCCCCCCGCCCTGCGGGCGGGCGGTCACCGGGCCACCCGCACACTCGAACCGGGCTTCCCGGTCCGAAAGTTGGACCGAGGAGCAGTACGAGGCTGCCCCGACCCTAAATGATCTACACGGCAGCCCGGTCGTGATCTTCGTTACTGCCCACACCGCATGGCACCATCGGGGCCGAAGAGCATGACGACGCATCAGGAGGCCGTCCACCGATGACCCGTTCACCCGCCCGCAGCGCGGAACAGCGCAAGCACGACACCCTGCACCGCCTGGAGCACGACGAGGACGCCTGGGTGGCCACGGCCGACGGCGCGTCCGGCGTGCCGTACCTCGTCCCCCTGTCCTTCCTCTGGAACGGCTCCTGCCTGCTGTTCTCCACCCCCGCCGCCAGTCCCACCGGCCGGAACCTGGCGGCGAGCGGCAGGGCGCGCGTCGGCATCGGACCCACCCGTGACGTGGTGATGGTCGAGGGCACCGTCGAGACCGTGGAACCCGTCGAACTGTCCGAGCAGGACGCCGAGTTGTTCGCGGCCAAGACCGGCTTCGACCCGCGCGGACTCGCCACGCCCTACCTGTACTTCCGTGTCCACCCGCAGCGGATTCAGGCGTGGCGCGAGGCCAACGAGCTGGAGGGGCGCGAGCTGATGCGCGACGGCCGCTGGCTGCCGGCCGACTGATTCGGCGGAGCCGGGATATCCGCAAGGTACAGGGCCCGGGGCACGACCGTCCCGCGCCCGGAATCCTTCGGAGGAGACATGGCACTGGTCAACGCGGGCGTCGTGGTGCTCGACTGCGCCGAGCCCGAGAAGCTCGCCGAGTTCTACAAGGGGCTGCTGGGCGCGGAGGAGACCGACGTGACCGCCAACCGGATCGGGATCGAGGGGCCCGGCGGCTTCCGCATGGCGTTCCGACGGGACGCCAACGCCACCCCGCCGAGCTGGCCCCGCCCCGAGAACTCCCTCCAGGTCCACCTGGATTTCGTGGTGGAGGACCTGGACGAGGCCGAGCGCGCGATCGTGGGGCTCGGCGGCCGCCCGGTGGAGGCGAAGGACCCGGCCGGCCCGTACGAGGAGCGCGGCTTCTCCGATCCGGCGGGCCACTCCTTCACCCTGCGCGGCGGCACCACGCCGACGGCACCAAAGCAGGGTTAGGGCCTGACGGACGAGTCCCGCCCTGCGACGCCGGGCACGCGCTCCCGCCGTATCGGCGCCCGGCCCACGTACCTCCCGTACGAGGGCCAGGGGTCGGCACGCCGGGAGCGCTCACCTGACGCCGCAGGGCCCGCCCTCGGGCGACGGGGACGGCTGGACAGGCCCTGGCGGCGGTCTGCCGGGTGCCGTCGGCGACGGGGGAGGGGCGGGGCACGGTGCGGTCAGTCCCGCCCGCCCATCCCGCCGGGCCAGACACCGGTCGAGCGTTCGATGACCTTAGCGCCCGTCCGGTCCACCGCGCTGCGCACCGCGGCGAAGATGGCGCCCTGGATCGCGGCGGCGAGCAGAATCTCCCCCCAGCCGCGGTCCGGGTCCAGCGCGTCGGGCGCGTTGTCCTCGTGCCGGATCACCTTCCACGTCTTCTGGAACGCCATCCCGGCCAGCGCGCCGCCCACCCAGCCCAGCGCGAAGCCGACGGGCTTGTAGGCGAGCGGGAGCTTCTGCTTCTTCTTCCTGGCCACGTGGATCTCCTCGTGTTCGGTAAATGAATCCGCGGCGGGGCCCGGTCCCGCGGTCAGGGCCGGCCCCGCACCGGAACCGTCTCGTCGGCGCGGACCGGACCCGGCGGTGTCCCGTCGCCGAAGGGCCGGCCGCCCAGCTCCTGCCGGTGATGGGGCGTGAGCCAGCCGGACAGGTCCGGCCCCAGGGGCACGATGGCGGTCGGGTTGATGCCGGTGTGCACCTGGTAGTAGTGGCGTTTGATGTGGTCGAAGTCCACGGTGTCGCCGAAGCCGGGCGTCTGGAACAGGTCGCGGACGTACCCCCACAGCACCGGATTCTCCGCGAGCTTCCAGCGGTTGCACTTGAAATGACCGTGGTAGACGGCGTCGAAGCGGACCAGTGTCGTGAACAGCCGGATGTCCGCCTCGGTGATCGTGTCGCCGACCAGGTAGCGCCGGCGCTCCAGCCGGGGCGTCAGCTGCTCCAGGCGCCGGAACACCCCGGCGCACGCCGCCTCGTACTCCTCCTGGCCGGTCGCGAAGCCCGCCCGGTACACACCGTTGTTGACGTCCTCGTAGACGTCCGCCATCACCTCGTCGATCTCTTCCCGCAGGGCGTCGGGGTACAGGTCGGGCGCGCCCGGCCGGTGCAGGGATGTCCACTCGGTCGCGAGGTCCAGGGTGATCTGCTGGTAGTCGTTGGTGACCAGCTTCCCGCTGGGTACGTCCACGATCGCCGGCACGCTCACCCCGCCCGGGTAGCCGGTCTCGCGCCGGTCGTAGGCCTCGCTGAGATAGCGGATGCCCAGGACGGGGTCGCGGCCGTCCGGGTCCAGCGTGAAGCGCCAGCTGCGGTCGTCCTGGAGGGGATCGGCGACCGCCAGCGACAGGGCGTCCTCCAGGCCGAGCAGCCGCCGCGAGACCAGAGCGCGGCTCGCCCACGGACAGGCCCGGCTCACCACCAGCCGGTACCGGCCGGGCGCCACCGGCCAGCCGTCCCGGCCGTCCGCGGTGATCCGGTCCGCGAAGTGGCTCCTGGAACGCTTGAACGCCTTCCTGCCGTAGCCGCTGTTGCCCGGCGTTCCGCCGTCACCGCTCATGGGCCTGCCTCCCGGTCTTTCGTGTGCCCTGGGGGACACGTTCCCCGTTTTCGGCCGTCGGCACGGGTGGGCCACCCACAAGGGGTGTGTGAGCCGCACCGGCCGGGGCATTCGGCCCCTCGTGAGTGGGACAGCCTCGGAAGAGAAGCAGAACCGGACACCCGACCGCGACCCCGGACGGCAGACCGCCGGACGGAAGACCGGGCGAAACGCCGACCGCAGGACGCGCGTCACCGTGCTGGTCGCCCTGGCGGCCAACCTGGTGATCGCCGTCGCCAAGGCGGTGGGCGGTTTCGTCGCGGGGTCACCCGCGCTGCTGTCGGAGGCGGCGCACTCGGTGGCGGACAGCATGAACGAGGTCTTCCTCCTCGCCGCGCTGCGCCGCAGCCGTCGCCCCGCCGACCGGAGGCACCCCTTCGGCTACGGCAAGGAGCGGTTCTTCTGGTCGCTCCTGGCCGCCGTCGGCATCTTCGTCATGGGCGGCTGCTTCTCCGTCTTCCAGGGTGTCGAGGCCCTGCGCACGGGCGCCCAGGAGGAGCTCGGCGGCTACGTGGCCGGACTGGTCGTGCTCGCCGTCGCCCTCCTCGCCGAGGGCGCCTCGCTGCTGCGGGCCCTGCACCAGGTACGGGGCCAGGGCGGGCCGGCCACCGGGCTGCGCGACCCGGCCCTGCGCACGGTCGTCGCAGAGGACGGCACCGCGGTGCTCGGCGTGACCCTCGCCATGGCCGGGATGGTCCTGCACATGGTCACCGGACAGGTGGTGTGGGAGGCCTGCGCCTCGCTCGCGATCGGCGCGCTGCTCGTGTTCGTGGCGTACCGCCTGGGCCGCGAGGCCCGCGACCAGCTGATCGGCGAGGCCGCCGACCCGGAGACCGGTGACCGCATCCGCTCGCTGCTGCGGGCCCAGCCGGAGATAGACAGCGTCGAGGGGCTGTTCACGATGAAGACGGGCCTCGACTCGACCTTGGTGGCCGCCCGCGTCGACCTGGTGCCGGGACTGGACAGTGAGCGGGTGGAGGAGGTCGCCGTGCGCATCAAGAGGTCGATCGCGCGCACCGTTCCCGAGGCGCGGCAGATCTTCCTCGACGTCACCGACCGGCCCGCGCGGGAGACAGCGGAAAGCCCCGCCGCGACGGGGGAACGCGGCGGGGCCTGAACGACGTGTTCCCGGCCGGCGCCGGGCCATGCACGCGGATCCGGAGAACTTCCGCCCGCCGGGTTCAGCTTCCGTCGGCCGCTTCCAGCACGAAGACCGGAATCTCTCGGTCCGTCTTCTTCTGGTAATCGGCGTACGACGGATACGCGGCGACGGCGCGCTCCCACCACTCGGCCTTCTCCACGCCGGTGACCTCACGGGCCGTCATGTCCCGCTTCACCGGACCGTCCTGGAGTTCCACGTGGGGATCGGCCTTGACGTTGTGGTACCAGACCGGGTGCTTGGGCGCCCCGCCCAGGGAGGCGACCACGGCGTAACGGCCCTCGTGTTCGACGCGCATCAGCGGCGTCTTGCGGAGCTTTCCGCTCTGTGCGCCTCGCGTGGTCAGCACGATCACGGGCAGACCCGTGTCCATCAGCGTCGTGCCCTTCGTGCCGCCCGAGCTCTCGTAGAGCTCGACCTGTTCACGCACCCACTGCGTCGGGCTGGGTTCGTACTCGCCCTCAAGAGGCATGGCATCCGTCCCATCGTCGTGTCGTACGGCTGACCGGCACCGTGGTGCGACACCGGCCGGTGCACGATCCATCCTTACCCCATCCCGCCCGCCGGCCCCGACCCGACGGCGCCATTACGCCGCATCTCATCGCACCGCCGGGCGCTTCGCGGCACGGTCGCGACCGTCCGCACGCCAGGGAAGGCGACGGAACCCGTCGCCTTCCCGCAGGACCGGACCCGCCCCTGCCGCCCCCCGCCGCCTACGGCCCGCTGCGCGCCCCCCGGCCGCCGGCCCGTCGGCGCCCTCAGCGTGTCGCGGACAGTGGGCCGGCCCCGGGAGCCTCCGTCGCCGAGACGTTCACCCCGGCGGCGCCCAGCAGCACCCGCGCGGCCTCACGCGCCTGGCCCGCGGGTGCCGTACCGCCGGTGACGCCCGCCGTCACCATGGCGCCCTCGGCCAGCAGGAACAGCTGTCCGCCCACCGAGGCGGACAACCCCGCGTCGGCCGCCAGGCCGTCGAGGTACTCGCGGAACGCCCCCTTGTGCGTCCGTACCCGGTCCGCCACCAGGGGAGAGGCGGCCCCCAGTTCGCCGTACGCGTTGATCCAGGCGCAGCCGCGGAAGTCCGGCTCGGCGAACCACTGCCCGAGCCAGTCGAAGACGGCCAGGATCCGCGGGCCGGGCTCCTCGTGCCGGTCGACGTACTGCGCCAACTGCCCACGCCAGCGCACGTCGCGCCGCTCCAGATAGGCCAGCACCAACTGCTCCTTGGCCGGGAACAGCTGGTAGAGGCGTTTGAGCGAGACGCCGGAGCCGCCGCGGACGTCGTCCATGCCGACGGCCTGGACACCCCGCCCGTAGAAGAGCCTCTCCGCCGCGTCCAGGGCCCGCTCGCGGGCGACCTCACTGTCCATGGGGACCTCTTCCCTGATGTGTGTCTCGATGCGCTCCTTGACGCGAGAACGAGCGTTCTCCTACGGTAGCAGCCGTGTGGAGAACGCTCGTTCTCCACACGTGCCGACGGAGGTTCAGCCATGACGCCCGCCCGACCGCCCCTGCCGCCGTTCACCCGCGAAACCGCCGCCCGGAAGGTGCGGGCCGCCGAGGACGCGTGGAACACCCGGGACCCGCACAAGGTCTCGCTCGCCTACTCCGAGGACTCGGTCTGGCGCAACCGCGACACCTTCCTCACGGGCCGCGCCGCCATCGTCGAGTTCCTCACCGCCAAGTGGGCGCGCGAGCACGAGTACGCGCTGCGCAAGGACCTGTGGGCCTTCGACGGCAACCGCATAGCCGTCCGCTTCCAGTACGAGTCCCGCGATGCCGACGGCCAGTGGTGGCGTTCTTACGGCAACGAGCTCTGGGAGTTCGACGAGCACGGCCTGATGACCCGGCGGGAGGCCAGTATCAACGACGTACGCATCGAGGAGTCGGACCGCCGCATCCACGGTCCGCGGCCCGTTCAGTAGGGTTCCGGGGTGAGCGAACAGGCCCGGAACGCCGAGGACCCCGAGAGCGCCGAGGACCCCGAGAACGCCGAGGACCCCGAGAGCGGCGACAAGCCCGAGAGCGCTGAGAAGCCCGGGAGCGGCGAGAAGCCCGAGAAACCCTTCCTCTACGTCGTCGTCTGCGCCGCCGGCGTGGCCGGTGACGTCGGCAGGCTGGTCACCGCCGCGCAGGAACGCGACTGGGAGGTCGGCGTCTTCGCGACCCCGGTCGCCATGGGCGGCTTCTTCGACACCGCCGCCGTCGAGGCGCAGACCGGCCGCCCCATCCGGTCGGCCTGGCGCCGCCCCGGCGAACCGCGCCCCTTCCCGGCGCCGGACGCCGTCGTGGTCGCGCCCGCCACCTTCAACACGGTCAACAAATGGGCCGCCGGCATGGCCGACACGCTCGCCCTGGCCACGCTGTGCGAGGCCTGCGGCCTCGGCGTCCCCGTCGCCGTCCTGCCCTGCGTGGCCGACGCGCTGGCCTCCCACCCCGCGTACCAGGAGAGTCTGGCACGGCTGCGCGGGATGGGCGTGCGCTTCGGCGACCCTTACGCGGGGGAGGCGGGGGAGGACGGCGGCCACCCGGCGTTCGGCTGGGAGCGGGCGCTGGACCTGCTCGAACGGCGCTGACCCGCCCCGGCCTCGAGCCCGCACGAAGACGTACGCTCCCCACTGGTACTGATGATCCCGAAGACAGGAGCAGCAACGATGCAGTACGTGAAGCTCGGTTCGACGGGCCTGGACGTGTCACGGATCTGCCTGGGCTGCATGACCTACGGCGTGCCCGATCGCGGTACGCACGAGTGGACCCTCGACGAGGAGGCCTCGCGTCCGCTGATCCGGCAGGCGCTGGAGGCCGGCATCACCTTCTTCGACACGGCCAACGTCTACTCCGACGGCACCAGCGAGGAGATCGTCGGCAAGGCCCTGCGCGACTTCGCCCGCCGCGACGACATCGTGCTCGCGACCAAGGTGCACGGCCGGATGCGACCGGGACCCAACGGGGGCGGGCTGTCCCGCAAGGCGATCATGACCGAGATCGACCACAGCCTGCGGCGCCTGGGCACCGACTACGTCGACCTCTACCAGATCCACCGTTTCGACCCGCACACGCCGGTCGAGGAGACGATGGAAACCCTGCACGACCTGGTGAAGGCGGGCAAGGTCCGCTACATCGGAGCCAGCTCGATGTATGCCTGGCAGTTCTCCAAGATGCAGTACACCGCCGAGCGGCACGGCTGGACGAAGTTCGTCTCCATGCAGAACCACTACAACCTCGTCTACCGCGAGGAGGAGCGCGAGATGCTGCCCCTCTGCGCGGACCAGGGCGTCGGGGTGCTGCCCTGGAGCCCGCTCGCCCGCGGCCGGCTCACCCGCGACTGGGACACCGCCACCGAGCGCAGCGCCACCGACGACTTCGGCAGCACGCTCTACCAGGACGGCGACCGCGCCGTGGTCGAAGCCGTCACGCGCATCGCCGGCGACCGGGGCGTGCCGCGCGCCCGGGTCGCCCTGGCCTGGCTGCTGCACCAGGACACGGTGACCGCGCCGATCATCGGTGCGTCGAAGCCGCGGCACATCGAGGACGCCGTGGCCGCGGTCGAACTGACGCTCAGCGAGAAGGAGACGGAGGAACTGGAGCGGCCCTACGCACCGCATCCGATCGCCGGACACTGATCCCGGACGGGACGGGCCCGGGGCCCGCTTCCGCGTGCGCCTAGGGACCCGTTCCGGCGTCCAGGGCGGTGACGGACACCGACGACTCGTTGCCGCCCACCGGTACCTCTCCGGCCGTCCACTCGACCTCGATCGGGGTCCGTTCGTCCGGCGGGGTGACGAGCAGCGCCGCCGGAGTCGCGGTGCGGGCGCCGCTGATCTGCGGGCTGGAGAACGACAGCCCGGCCCACGCGCTGCTGCCCGGTGTCAGCGTGACCGTCTCGGGGGAGGCGGGCGCGCGTTCGGGGTCCGGGCCGAGCTGCGCACCGGACGCGTCCACGAAGGCGGCGCCCGGATAGCCGTACAGGGTGCACGTGCGCTCGGACGCGTTGGTCAGCACGATCGGGAAGTTCCGCTGCCCGGCCCCCGGGTCGACGCGGCCGACGGCGGCGCGCAGCTCGGAGGTGTGGCAGCGGCCGTCGGTCCGCGCGGAGGCGGAGGCCGATCCCGCGGTGTCGCTGGGCGCGGTGGTGACCGCCGGGGCGGTGCGGATGCCGCCACCGGCGTCCGGGCTGGTCGTGCGGGGAGCCTTGGTGGGTTGTGGGGCGCTCGACGTACTGCTCTCGCTGCCGCAGGCGTTCAGCAGGCCGAGGAGCGCGACCGCGCCCGCGAGCAGGGCCGTGCGGCGTACGGGTGGGGACGTGTTCGCCATCGCTTCTCCACACTCCCGTCAGCTTCTCGCGCACGGCCCGCCCCGTGCGGCGGCACCGTACGCCCTGTGCCTTCGAGTGTCCCGCCGCACGGTGCGGGAAACGAGGGGCACTCGATGTCCGGATACGGGGGGCGAACGACGTCCGGATGCGGGGGCGTGCCGCCGTGCCTCACTCCGCGTCGAGCAGTCCCAGCTCAGCCCAGATCGTCTTGCCCTCGGCCGTGTGCCGGCTGCCCCAGCGCTGGGTGAGCTGGGCCACCAGCAGCAGACCCCGCCCGCCCTCGTCCCAGGTCTTGGCCCGGCGCAGATGCGGCGCGGTGTGGCTGGTGTCGGAGACCTCGCAGATCAACGTGGCCGTGTCGTGGATCAGCCGCAGCCGGATGGGCGAGGAGCCGTACCGGATGGCGTTGGTGACCAGTTCGCTCACCACCAGCTCGGCGGTGAAGGACGACTCCAGCAGGGCCCAGGAGGACAGTTGCTCGACGACCTGTTTGCGGACGGGGGCGACCAGCGACGGATCGGCCGGGATGTCCCAGGTGGCGACCTGGCCCGCGGGCAGTCCCCGGGTACGGGCCAGCAGCAGGGCCGCGTCGTCGGCGGCGCCGCCGGGCGGGAGCAGGGCGTGCAGCACCCGGTCGCCGGTCGCGTCCAGGGAGCCGGCGGCGGCCGCCAGGGTCTCGCGCAGCAGCGCCCGGCCGGCGTCGGCGTCCCGGTCGCGGCTCTCGACCAGCCCGTCGGTGTAGAACGCCAGCACGCTGCCCTCGCGCAGTTCCAGTTCGGCGGACTCGAACGGCAGCCCGCCCACCCCCAAGGGCGGCCCGGAGGGGAGCTCGACCTGCTGGGGCGGGCCGTCCGGGGGCACCAGCACGGGCTCCGGATGCCCGGCACGGGCCAGGGTGCAACGCCGCGACACCGGGTCGTACACCGCGTACAGGCAGGTCGCGCCGACCTCGCCGGCGCCGTCGTCGCCGGACTCCTCGGACAGCCGGACGACCAGGTCGTCGAGGTGGGTGAGCAGCTCGTCGGGCGTCAGGTCGATGTCGGCGAGGGTGCGGACGGCGGTGCGCAGGCGGCCCATGGTGGCCGAGGCCTGGATCCCGTGGCCGACGACGTTTCCGACGACCATGGCGACCCGCATCCCGGACAGCGGGATGACGTCGAACCAGTCGCCGCCGACCCCCGAGCGGGCCGCCGGGAGGTAGCGGGAGGCCGCCTCCACCGCGGCGGTCGGCGGCAGCCAGCGGGGGAGCAGGCTCCGCTGCAGGGTCAGCGTCGTCTCGCGCTCCCGGGAGTAGCGGCGGGCGTTGTCGATGCAGACGGCGGCGCGGGCGGTGACCTCCTCGGCCAGCAGCCGGTCGTCGTCCGTGAAGGCGTAGGGCCGCCGGAACCGGGTGAAGACCGCGACGCCGAGCGTGGTGCCGCGGGCCTGGAGCGGTACGGACATCGTGGAGTGGATGCCGCACTCCTCGACCCGGCGGATGCGTACGGGATCCCACTCCCGCCACCGTTCCAGGTCGTCGCCGCTGGGCACCGCGGCCACGATCGCGCGCCCCGCGACCAGACACTCGGCCTGGGGTGAGCCGGCCGGGTAGACGTCCAGTCGGCCCGGTTCGGCCACCGCCTCCGGGCAGCCCGGGTTGACCGACTGGTGGGCCGCGCGGCGCAGGCCCACCGGCGGTGCCGACACGGCGGCGGGCTCGCCGCCGTGCTCCTGGGGGTCCAGCAGGTCGACGCTCACGAAGTCGGCGAGCGTGGGGACGCACACGTCCGCCAGTTCCTGGGCGGTGCGGGTGACGTCGAGCGTGGTGCCGATGCGCACGCTGGCCTCGTTGACCAGTTGCAACCGCTCCTTGGCGAGGTGCTGCTCGGTGAAGTCGTGGGCGCTCACACAGACGCCGCGCACCTGTCCGTCGGCGTCGGTGAGGGGCGCGATGGCGGCGTGCCACGCGTGGGCGCGGCTCTCGCCGGTGGCCTTGAGGTGGGTGTGCATGTCGTGGTGGCGGCCGGTGGCGAGTACCTGCCGCATGTGCTGTTCGAGTTCCCTGTTCTGCCGTTTGCTGCCGATGTCGGTGGGCCGCAGACCGCGGACGCGGTCCGCGGGGAGACCGAGGAGCTGTGCCATGACGTCGTTGATGCCGCGCAGCCGGAGCCGGTCGTCGAAGATCATCGTGGCGCAGGGGGACTGGGTGAGGGCTGCTCTGACCAGCGCGTCGTCCGGACGGTCGGGACCGGGCGCCGGCGGGGCGACGGCGAGCCACGTGCCCGGGCCGCCGCCCTGCGACGGCCTGTGGTGAGCGAGCACCCACACGGACACGGTGTGTCCGTCGCGGTGCCGAAGCGCCAGGGTGCCGTTCCAGCGCTCGTCGCCGGGGGCGGGGAGGGGGTCGCCGTCGCCGTCGGCCAGCAGCTCCGCGGCGGGGCGTCCCACGACGTCCGCGGCCCGGTGGCCCAGCAGCAGGCGGGCGCCCTCGTTCCACTCCCGCAGGGTGCCCGAGTCGTCGATCACTGCGCGGGCCGTGGCGGCATCGTCGAACGGGTTGACCGGACTCATCGTCGCCACTCCATTGCGCACACCCACGGTGAACAGCGCGTCACCTGGCCCCAGCCTAGTGCGTCCGCGCTCCGTGCGGACCCGAACCACTGGGCCCGTGAGGGTTCCGCGGGCACTCGGGTCCCCCGAAGGCTGGGCCGCCCGGGACAGAAAGAGCTTTCCGTACCCTTGACGGTCGCATGTGGCACAGCGTCAGAATCTGTTTGATCGCGATCAGTTGTGAGTACATCTGAGCCTTGATGAGCTTGACGAGGGAGATCCGGCATGACGGTCACACGCAGATCGGTTCTGATCGCCTCCGCCGCGACGCCGGCGGCCGGGGCACTGCTGGGAGCCCCGTCGGCGTGGGCCGCGGACGCGGCGGGGAGCGGTGCGGGCCGCAGTACCGTAGCCCTGCGCGACGGCTGGCGCTTTCGGCTGGTCGACCCCGACGGAGCGGTCGAGGACTCGACCGGCGCCGCCGACCCCGCCCACGACGACTCGGCGTGGCGCGAGGTCGCCGTCCCGCACGACTGGAGCATCGAGCAGACGCCCACCACCGAGCACGGCACGACCAGCGGTACCGGCTTCCTGCCGGGCGGACTCGGCTGGTACCGCCTCGCCTTCACCCTGCCGCCCGCCGTCGCCGGCAAGCGGATCTCGGTCGAGTTCGACGGTGTCTACATGGACGCCGTCGTCCACTGCAACGGCCGGGAGGCCGGGCGCCACCCCTACGGCTACACCGGCTTCGCCCTCGACCTGACCGACCTGGTGCACACCGACGGCCGCACCGAGAACGTCCTCGCGGTCCAGGTGCGCAACCGGCTGCCGAGCAGCCGCTGGTACTCCGGCAGCGGCATCTACCGCGAGGCCCGCCTGGTCGTCACCGAACCGGTGCACGTACGGCGCTGGGGCACGTACGTCACCACGCCGCGGGTGAGCGACGAGCGCGCCGTCGTCCGGGTGGAGACGTCCGTCGTGAACGCCTCGGGCACCGCGCGCGAGGTCGAGATCAGGTCGACGGTCAAGGACGCCGGCGGACGCACGGTCGCCCGCGCCGCCTCCACGGCGGGCGTCACCGACGGGACGAGCGAGATCCACGAACTCACGGTCACCCGCCCCCGGATGTGGGACTTCGCCGACCCGCACCGCTACACCCTCCACACCGAACTGCGCGTCGGCGGGCGGACCGTCGACACCTACCGCACCCCGTTCGGCATCCGCACCTTCCACGTCGACCCCGAGGAGGGCTTCCACCTCAACGGCAGGTACGCCAAGATCAAGGGCGTCGACCTGCACCACGACCTCGGCGCACTCGGCGCCGCCGTCAGCATCGACGCGATCCGCCGCCAGATGACCATCATGAAGTCGATGGGCGTCAACGCCTTCCGCACCTCCCACAACCCGCCCGCGCCCGAGATGATCGAGGTCTGCGAGGAGATGGGCATCATCATGCTGGTGGAGGCCTTCGACTGCTGGCGCACCGGCAAGAACCGCTACGACTACGGCCGGTTCTTCGACGAGTGGGGCGAGAAGGACGCCACCGAGATGGTGCTCGCGGCCCGCAACTCGCCCGCCGTCGTCATGTGGTCCATCGGCAACGAGGTCCCCGACTCCACCTCCACCGCCGGACTCGCCATGGCCGACCGGATCATCGACGCCATCCGCGCCGCCGACGACACCCGACCGCTCGTCATCGGCTCCGACAAGTACCGGCGCATGCCCGCCAAGGGCTCCGCCGCCGACCTGATGCTGGCCAAACTGGACGGACTCGGCCTCAACTACAACACCGCCAAGTCGGTGGACGAGCTGCACGCGGCCTACCCGCACCTCTTCCTCTTCGAGTCCGAGTCGTCCTCCGAGACCTCCACGCGGGGCACCTACCAGGAGCCGGAACACCTCAACACCGGCGAGAACCACACCCCGGGACGCCGGGCCACCTCGTCCTACGACAACAACCTCGCCTCCTGGACCATGAGCGGTGAGTACGGCCACAAGAAGGACCGGGACCGGAAGTGGTTCGCCGGCCAGTTCCTGTGGTCCGGCATCGACTACATCGGCGAACCGACGCCGTACGACGTCTTCCCGGTCAAGGCGTCCTTCTTCGGCGCGGTCGACACCGCCGGTTTCCCGAAGGACATGTACCACCTGTTCCGGAGCCAGTGGACGGACGAACCGATGGTCCACCTGCTTCCGGCCGGCTGGAACCACCGCGAGGGCGACACCGTCGAGGTCTGGGCGTACGCCAACGTCGACACCGTCGAGCTGTTCCTGAACGGGAAGTCCCTCGGCACCCGGACGTTCGACACCAAGAAGACGGTCGACGGCCGGGCGTACCTGGAGACCACCGAGGCCACCGGCGACGACAAGACCTTCACCGACGGCCCCTACCCCGGCAGTTACACCAGCCCGAACGGCAGTGCGGGCAAGCTCCACCTGACCTGGAAGGTGCCCTTCGAGGCGGGCGAGCTGAAGGCCGTCGCCCGGCGGGACGGCAGGGCGGTCGCCACCGACGTCCTGCGCACCGCGGGGGCGCCGCACGCCGTGCGCCTCACCCCGGACCGCGAGAGCGTCGCCGCCGACGGCCGCTCCCTGGTCTTCGTGACCGCCGAGGTGGTCGACCGGCGCGGCGTCGTGGTGCCCGGTGCCGAGCATCTGATCTCCTTCGAGGTCGCGGGCGGCTCCCTCGCCGGACTCGACAACGGCCGCCAGGAGAGCGCCGAGCGCTACCAGGCCAGTACCCGCACCGCCTTCCACGGCAAGGCCCTCGCCATCGTGCGGTCCGGCACCCGGCCGGGCACGGTGCGGGTGACGGCCCGCGCGGACGGGCTGCGTACGGACACGGCGACCGTCCGCGCCCGCCGGGCCGCGACCCGCGCCACCACGCCCGCCCCGGAGTTCCGGCCCGGGCACCCCGCGCCCGTGGACCACCCGCACGCGGACGCGAGTTACTCCGGCCGCCCCGACACGCTCCCGGCCGCCATGCTCGACGGCGACCCGGCGACGGGATGGTCCAACGGCTTCCACAAGGCGGCCACCGCCCTGTTGCCCGCCTTCGACGGGGCCCGCGCCGAGGACTGGGTCTCGGTCGACCACGGGCGCAGGCGCACCTACGACCGGATCGAGGTCTCCTTCACCGTGGACGCCACGCACAGTCTGCCCGCCGCGATCGAGGTCGCCGTCTGGGACGGCCGCGTCTGGCGAGCGGCTCAGGGGATGCGGACCGACTGGGCCGCCGAGTCCGACGCGCCCACCGTCGTCACCTTCGACGCGCTGCGCGGCTCCCGCGTCCGCCTCACGCTGACCAGCCGCCACCCCGACGAGGTGGAGGGGGCGATCCGCATCAGCCGGCTGGACGCGCCCGCCGCCTGAGGTCCCGGCGACACGGTCCGGACGGGAAACCAGTCCCGTCGAGTCCCGTCCGGACCGTTGACGGAATGTCATGTCTCCCACAAGCATGTCCTGCGACCGCTTTTGGGAGCGCTCCCATACGCTGTGATCCGAGCGCGCCACCCGTACCTCCCCCGAGGAGCCCGGACGTGACAAGACGCCTGACGCAACGCCCGACACGACGCAGAACCGCCCTCGTCTCCCTGACGGCCCTCCTCGCGGCGGCCGTCACCGCGCTGCCCGCCGCCCCGGCCGGAGCCGAGGAGACCGAGCAGGTCAAGAACGGCACCTTCGACAACGGCACCGACTCCTGGTGGACGAGCAGCAACGTCACCGCGGCCGTGTCCGACGGCCGGCTGTGCGCCGACGCCCCCGGCGGCACCGCCAACCGCTGGGACGCCGCCGTCGGCCAGAACGACATCACCCTCGTCGCGGGGGAGTCGTACAAGTTCTCCTTCACCGCGACCGGCACACCCGCCGACCACGTGGTCCGGGCGATCGTGGGCCTGTCGGTGTCCCCGTACGACACCTACCACGAGGTCAGCCCGCAGCTCAGCGTCTCCGGCAACACCTACTCCTACACCTTCACCTCACCCGTCGACACCACCCAGGGCCAGGTCGGCTTCCAGCTCGGCGGCACGCCCGACGCCTGGCGGTTCTGCGTGGACGACGTGTCCCTGCTGGGCGGTGTGGCCCCCGAGCCGTACGTGCCCGACACCGGGCCGCGGGTCCGGGTGAACCAGGTCGGCTACCTGCCGTCCGGCCCGAAGAACGCCACGCTGGTCACCGACGCGACCTCCCGCCTGCCCTGGCAGCTGAAGAACGGCCACGGCCGGGTCGTCGCCCACGGCTGGAGCAAGCCACGCGGCGTCGACGCCTCCTCCGGGCAGAACGTCCACTCGATCGACTTCGGCCGCCACAAGAAGCGCGGCGAGGGTTACACCCTGGTCGCCGACGGGGAGACAAGCCGCCCCTTCGACATCGGCACCGCCGCCTACGAGAAGCTGCGCACCGACTCCGCGAAGTACTACTACACGCAGCGCAGCGGCACCCCGGTCAGCGACGAGCTGCGCCCGGGCTACGGCCGCCCCGCCGGACACGTGGGCGTGGCACCCAACCAGGGTGACACCGAGGTGCCCTGCCAGCCGGGCGTGTGCGACTACACCCTCGACGTCGCCGGCGGCTGGTACGACGCCGGCGACCACGGCAAGTACGTCGTCAACGGCGGCATCTCCACCTGGGAGCTGCTCAGCACCTACGAGCGCTCGCTGCACGCCCGCACGGGCGAGCCGTCCAAGCTCGGCGACGGCACCCTCGACATCCCCGAGAGCGGCAACAAGGTGCCGGACCTCCTCGACGAGGTCCGCTGGGAGCTGGACTTCCTGCTGAAGATGCAGGTGCCGGACGGGCAGCCGCTGGCCGGCATGGCCCACCACAAGATCCACGACGAGGCGTGGACCGGGCTGCCGCTGCTGCCCAGCGACGACCCGCAGAAGCGCGAACTGCACCCGCCGACCACCGCCGCGACCCTCAACCTGGCGGCCACGGCGGCGCAGGCGGCCCGCCTTTACCGCCCCTACGACCGGGAGTTCGCCGCGAAGGCGCTCGACGCGGCCCGCACGGCGTGGAAGGCGGCCCTGGCCCACCCGGACGTGCTCGCCGACGAGAGCGACGGCATCGGCGGCGGCGCCTACCCCGACAGCCAGGTCCAGGACGAGTTCTACTGGGCGGCGGCCGAGCTGTACCTGACGACGGGGGAGCGGGACTTCAAGGAGTACGTCCTGAACTCCCCGGTCCACACCGCCGACATCTTCGGCCCGCTCGGCTTCGACTGGGCCCGCACCGCGGCGGCCGCCCGGCTCGACCTGGCGACCGTCCCGAACCGGCTCCCCGGCCGGGACAAGGTCCGCCGCTCCGTCGTCCAGGGGGCCGACCGGTACCTGGCCACGCTCAAGGCGCATCCGTACGGCATGCCCTACGCCCCCGAGGACAACGTCTACGACTGGGGCTCCAGCCACCAGATCCTCAACAACG
Organism: Streptomyces sp. WG7; assembly: GCF_049975785.1. Taxonomy (NCBI): domain Bacteria; kingdom Bacillati; phylum Actinomycetota; class Actinomycetes; order Kitasatosporales; family Streptomycetaceae; genus Streptomyces; species Streptomyces sp. WG7. Next base: position 262,256 of record NZ_JBNGGE010000004.1, on the reverse strand, counting down.
CCGTCGTCCTCGCCACCGCCTACGACATCACCGGCGCCTCGAAGTACCGTGACGGCGCGCTCCAGAGCATGGACTACATCCTGGGCCGCAACGCGCTGAACATGTCGTACGTCACCGGCTACGGCGAGGTCAACGCGCACAACCAGCACAGCCGCTGGTACGCCAAGCAGCTCGACCCGTCACTGCCGGCCCCGCCCGACGGCACCCTGTCCGGCGGACCGAACTCGCACATCCAGGACCCCTACGCCCAGAGCAAACTCCAGGGCTGCGTCGCCCAGTTCTGCTTCATCGACGACATCCAGTCCTGGTCGACCAACGAGCACACCATCAACTGGAACGCCGCACTGGCCCGGATGGCCTCCTTCGTGGCGGACCAGGGCTGACCGCACGATCACCGGGACCGCCTCCCTCGGTACCCACACAATGCCGCTTTGACCTGCGGCTATTTACGAGTCGGTACCCTCGCGGTACCGTGGGAGGCATGCCAGCTCTGAACGTGGAGTTCAGCGACCGCGAGCTCGAGGACCTGCGGCAGATCGCCAAGGAACGCGGTACGTCTATGAAGGCGCTCGTGCGGGAGGCCGCCGCCGCCGACATAGCCCGGCACCGGGCGCTGCAGGAGGGGGCGGCGGCCTTCCGCCGGTTCTTCTCGGCCCACGCCGACGAGTTCGCGGCCGCCTTCCCCGACGACGAACCACCGCCCCTCGGAGGCGAGGGGCGGGCCGCCTGACCCATGGCAGAGGTCCTGCACATCGACGTGCCCTGGCTGCTCCAGCGCCATGAGGAAGTACTGCCGGAGCAGCCCACCATCAACGACTTCTCCGCGCTCGTCGCCGCCGTCGCCCGGCACCGCGTCGACCCGCCCCGCCTGGGGGTGAATTCCGACCCCGCCTGGCGGGCCGCGGCCCTGCTGCACACCCTCGCCGTCCTCAAGCCCCTGCCCTCGGCCAACGCCCGCTTCGCCTGCGCGACGGCCGTGGCCTACATGTACGCCAGCGGCGTCGGCATCGACCCGCCCTACGGCGCCCTGGTCGACCTCGCGCGCGACCTGATGTCCGGCGGGGCCGACGTCTACGGGGCCGCCGACCGACTGCGTTCCTGGCAGATCTGAAACCCCGGAGGGCCGCCGCCGGCCCACCGCGTCAGGGTGCCCGCCGGGAGCGTGCGCGCCCGCACCGGCGTGTGCACGTGTCTCACACGGGGTGCGGGGAGAAAGGCGAAAGCCGCCGCGAGCCGCACGAGTTGCCGGGTGATCCGACCTTCTTTCACACAGGGCTCGTGTTGCCGGTTCTCCTTGTTGACCATGAGTGGTTTGTGCGAGAGTGAAGCACCCGTGCGGGGGGTAAGGCCGGGTCTCGCACGCGCCTGGACGAACCAGGCCCGATTTCGCTGTGGCGAATTCACGCTCTCCGCACCGCACTCAAAAGGTATATGCCAATCAGGGTGCTTTTCGGCGACCGGAACTTCTGAGTCGCATGTGCGTGGGAAGGAAACGTCTCAGTGCCCACCCCCCACCCTCCTCGACCCGCGTACCCGCCGTCCGGCGGGGATCCCGGGGAGTCCGACGAGTTCCTGGCCGCGCGGCTGAGGGACGGCCCCCAGGGCGCGGCCGCCCAGGCCGCCGCGCTGCTGATGGCGCGCCACTGGCAGCCCGCCCACGATTACGCGACCCTCTGCCTCGCCACGTCGGGCCAGGTCGCCGCCATGGTCACCGCCGCCGCCTGGCGCCGGGTGCTGGACCGGCTCGCCCAGGGCGAGCCCGCCACCGCACTGCGTCCGTGGCTGCTGGTGGCCGTACGGGACACGGTTCGGCAGTGGTCCGCCGACGACGGGATATCCGGCGTTCTCCCGCAGCTGCTCAAACCCGCCGGCGGACGCGCCGTGCGGGCGGCGAAGTCCCTGACCCCGGAAAACCGGGTGCTGGCCGCGCGAGCATTCGCGTCGCTTCCCGGACCGGCCCGTTGTTTGCTGTGGCACACGGAAGTCGAGGGTGAGGGCATAAGCGTCCCGGCCGGTCTGCTGGGCATGGATGCCGACACCGCGTCGGTCACACTCGAACAAGCGCGTGAGAAATTCCGCGAGGGTTGTCTGCACGCCCACGGCCAGTTGGCGCCGACCCAGGACTGCCGCTTCCACAGCCGCCTCCTCGACGTTCCGATTCGCCGCGGCGGCGCCCTGCTGCCGGATGTCCGCGAGCATCTGACGGACTGCCGGCACTGCCGGTACGCGGCCGAACAACTCGGCCACTTCAAGGGCGGGCTGGGGCCCCTGATCGCCGAAGCGGTACTCGGCTGGGGGGCCCGGCGCTATCTCGACTCCCGTCCGGGGCGCGGGACGCCGGGAGGCCTCGCCAAGGGCGCCGCCCGGCACCGAGGCGGACGCCCGGGGCTGCTGGCCCGGATTCCCGTGCCTGTACGCCGGGCCCCGGGCCGGCCGCGCTCCGGCCGGTCGGTGCTCAGGCAGTTCGGCGCGGCCTCGGCCGCGGTGACGGCGATCGTGCTCGTGGTGAGCGTGTGGTCGTACGACGGCGGTGGCGCCGATCCGGCCGCCTCCACCAGCGCCGCCGGGGGCGACGGCGTGGCGTCCGCGACCAGCCGTCCGAGACCGCCCGGTGCGGCCGGGCCCCCCGCGGCGGCGGACCGCACGCGGCTGCGCAACGTCGCCGCGGACCTCTGCCTCGACGTCCGGGGAGAGCCGAAGGCGGGGACGGGCGCCCGGCTGGCGGCGTGTTCCGGGGCGTGGACCCAGCAGTGGACCCACGAGGACGACGGACTGCTGCGCAGCGTCGCCGACCCGGGGCTGTGTCTGGACTCGCAGGCGGACGCCGGGGTCGTCGTTCTCGGTACCTGCGCCGACGACGGCACCGGGCGCGGCGACGACGTGCGCTACGACCTGACCGGACAGGGAGAGTTGGTGCCGCGCCGGCAGCAGCGGCTCGCCCTCGCCGTCACCACCGTCACCACGGACGCCGACCTCGTGGTGAAGGTGCGTGACGGCTCCGACGGCCAGCGTTGGCGGACCGAGCCGGTACCGACGGCGGAGGGTGCCCTGTCGGTCGCGGGCACCGGCGCCCCGGACGCCCGGCGGGTGGAGCTGCCGGGCAGCTGAGAGGCGCCGGGCGGGGTCCGGTGCGAGGTGGGTCCCCGCGGAGGCGCGGGGCCACTGGATGTGCGGCTCGCGCCGCGTGGGGCGACCGGTACGGACCCGCGGGTGACGAAGCGGCGGTCACCGGTGGCGCGCGGTGCTGCCGCCACCGGCGCTGCCCGCCGTCCCCAGGTCCCGCCTCGCGTCGCCGAGCTCGCGCCGCCGGCCCCGTACCGGTGAGCATGCCGAGGCCGGCCGCTGGGGGAACGGATCTGTTACAGGGGTGTTTCAGGCCTATTGACGAACGTGCGGATCACGCCATTCGGCCAGTTCGGGCCTCGATGACCGATCAAGAACCACCCCGTTCCGGACTTGGAACGTTCGAATTCTGTGACTTCACGCCACTGATTCAATACGCAAGGTTACCGAAATCCATGGGGTCGAGATGAGTTTCGGCGCCGGACTCGGCAGACTCGCGCTCGCCGTTCCGGCACCGACCGAGCTGGGCCGGCGACACCCTCATATCGAGCGGAAGGATGCACACAATGCGGAACACCGCGCGCTGGGCAGCGACTCTGGGCCTGACGGCGACCGCCGTCTGCGGGCCCCTCGCCGGGGCCTCCCTCGCCTCCCCGGCCACCGCCCCCGCGTCGCTCCACGCCCCCTCGGCCCTCGTGCTGACCGTGGGACACGGAGAGAGCGCTGCCACCGCCGCACCCGTACGCGCGGTCACCCTGACCTGTGCCCCGAAGGCCTCCGGTACCCACCCCGCCCCCGACCTCGCCTGCGCGGAACTGCGGGACGCGGGTGGCGACTTCGACGCGCTGACGGCCGACTCCGGCGTGCTGTGCACCCGGGAGTACGCGCCCGTCGTCGTCACGGTCGACGGCGTCTGGCAGGGCCGGCACCTCTCCTACGAGCGCACCTTCGCCAACGAGTGCGTGAAGAACGCGGGCAGCGCGAGCGTCTTCACGTTCTGAAGGACCGGGACCGCCTGACCCGTGCGGCGTGACCGGCGACTCGCTACTGGGGAGTGCGAGCGCCGCCGTACGGACCCGCGGTCCCGCACCGGGGGCGGCGGACGGAGTGGGGCCGTCCGCCGTCCTCCCCGGAACCGGAACCACGGCGCGGTCAGTCCTTCACCGCCGGTCCGGCACCGTCACCGGTGCCGGACGACCTGGACCGGTGGCTGGTGTCGCACCAGGGGTAGCGCCGACTGCGACGACAGGTGCACAACGCGACCCGGAAGCGGTCGGACGACACCGTCGTCCCGTCCTCCAGCTCCACCTCCACGGGGCCCTCCACCAGCAGCGGCCCCCGGCGCTGGACCCTGACCCGGCGCGGGGAGCCCGCGGGACCGGACGGACGCGGGGGGTCAGACGGGGAGTTCTGCACGGACGACCACCAGTTCCTCCTCGTTCTCGGCCAGGGACAGCAGCCCGCGCTGGCGCAGCCAGCGCTCCCGTCCGCGCACCACGGGACCGAACGCGATCCGCTGCCGCCGGGTCACCGCGGCCTTCAGACCGGCCCCGCGCAGAAGCCCGACGGTCCGTTCGGGATCGCTGAGCGCGGACTGCACCAGCAGCAGCACACCGCCCGGACGCAGCAGGCCGGGGACCTCCCGGCAGATCCGGTCCAGGACCAGCCGGCCGTCGTGGCCCGCGTCCCAGGCCCGCGCCGCACCGCGCGGCCGCCGGCCACCGCCCGGTGCCGGCACGTACGGCGGATTGGCCAGCACGAGGTCGAACGACTCACCGCGCACGGGCGTGAAGAGGTTGCCGTGCCGGACGCGGATCCGCAGCCCGGCCCGCGCGGCGTTCACCCGGGCCGCGCACACCGCACGCCACGACACGTCCACCGCGGTCACCCGGCCGCCCCGCCGTGCCGCCGCCAGGGCGAGGGCGCCCGAGCCGGTCCCCACGTCGAGCACGGCCGCGTCCGGTGGGAGCGACTCGTCGGACAGCGCCCCGGCCAGCAGGGCGGTGTCCTCCTGAGGGGCGTAGACGCCCGGAAGCACCATGAAATTCACGGCTCCCACGTACCCCGGCCGTCACGAAATATGGGCGGCCCCGGAGGGTTCGCGGGGCGGGTCGGGCAGCCGGGTGCGCAGGGACGACCGGCCGGCCCGCCAGTCGGCGAGCAGCCGGGCGCCGAAGCGGTCCTCGACGTACCCGGTGGCGCCGATACCGAAGGCGACGTCCGCCGCGAGGTGCGGTTCCTGCTCCAGCAGCCCGTCGATCACCTCATGGCGCACGATCTGCTCGTGCACCGCGTCGGCCTCGACGTGCTCGTCGTAGAAGTGCTCGGCGGCGGGTCCGGCGCCGGTGCGGCGCATCGCCTCGGCGAGCCGCCGGGAACCCGGCGACGAGGTGATCTCGACCGCCGCGAAATGGCCCACCAGGGCGCCGCGCAGGGCACGGTGCAGACCGAACAGGGACATCATGTTCACCGTGGCCAGGCACTCGGCGGAGGCAGCGTCGAGATGGCGCCCGTACGCCGTGTCCAGGCCCAGGTCCGTCATCAGGTCGGCGAACAGGCGGGCGTGCACCCGGTCGGGACGGCCGCCGCCGTACTCGTCGAACTCCACCGCCGCCATCGCCGCCTTCGCCCGCCCGGACAGCCGCGGCAGCACCCAGGCGTGCGGGTCGGCCTCCTTCAGGTGGTACAGGGAGCGCTGGGCCGCGTACTCGCGCAGATGCCACAACTCGCCCTCGTCCCGCAGGAAGTGGCTGACGCCCTTCCCGTCGACCGGCTCGACGAGCAGCGCCCCGACCGCCTCGTCCACGCTGTCGTGGACCCGGGTGCCGGCCCGTAGCGCGGACAGGAAGCGGTGTTCCAGCGCGGCCCGCACGCGCAGCAGGTCCGGGTCCCACTCGAGGTCGGCGGACACGCCGGCGAAGCCCCGGTAGTGCAGCTCGTAGCACTGGTACAGGGCGAGCTGCAGGTCGTCGCCGTACGCCGGTGCGGCGGCGACGGCCTCCGGGCCGGGCAGCGGGCCCGTGCCGAGCAGGTACGCGCCGACGGCCGCGGAGAGCGGGCCCCGGGCCGTCGGCAACTGTGGTCCTTCGCGGTCGTACTCCATGGCGTCGCGAGTACCCGCACACCGCGGCGGCACCCCCGCCCGCGCGCGGTCCCGCGTCACCCGCCCTCGGCGTCCCGCTGGGCCCCGGTGTTCGGCGAGGTGGCGTCCCCCGCCTCTCCCCGGCGCCGGGCCTCGTCGGACTCCGCGTCGCGGGGCCTGGACTCCTTGATCTCGCGCAGGACCTCCTCGATGGCCGTCTCGGGCTGCTCGTGGGTGCGCTCGTCGTCCTGGGACACGGGTGTCTCCTTCTCTCCTCGTACCGTTCGGTCGTGTGCTCCCGGGTGCGGGAGCGGCGCCTGCCACGTGGCGGGTCAGCCGGGCGCGGTCGCGACACGCAGGGGCACGGGGGCCGGAGTAGCCGCCTCGTCGTTGCGGCGGACGACCTCCGCCCACCAGGACGGGCCGTCCTCGATGTGGCGCAGCAGGATGCCCTCGCGGATCGCCCAGGGGCAGAGCGTGACCGTTTCCAGCCCGGTCAGCTTCATCGCGGTGTGCCCGACCACCGCCCCGGCCAGACTCTGCGCCGCCCGCGGCGCGGAGATGCCGGGCAGCCGGGCCCGCTCGGCGGCGGACAGGGCGGCCAGCCGGCCGATCGCCTCTCCCAGGTCCGAGCAGCGCAGCTGCCGCTCCGTGAACGGCCCGTGCCGTCCCGGCGAGGCCCCGCACAGCCGCCCGAGCTGCTGGAAGGTCCGCGAGGTGGCCGCCGCCGTGCGCGGCCCCTCCCAGCGGATCCGCGCCGCGACGTCCCGCAGCTGATGGCGGACCTTGCGGCGCAGCGCCCGCACCTGCTCCGGTGGCGGTGCCTCCTCGCCGCCCGCGAGGAACTCGTGGGTCAGCCGTGCCGCCCCCAGCGGCAGCGACGCCACGAAGTCGGGCAGCCGGCCGCGGCCGAAGGCGATCTCCAGGGAGCCGCCGCCTATGTCGAGCAGGGCGAGGGGTCCGGCCCGCCAGCCCATCCAGCGCCGGGCCCCGAGGAACGTCAGCTCCGCCTCCACCTCGCCCGGCAGCGTGCACAGGGCGGTGCCCGTGCGGGCGCGGACGGTGTGCAGCACCTCCCGGCGGTTGGGCGCGGCACGCACCACGGCGGTGGCGAAGGCCAGCGGGTCGGCCGCTCCCCAGCGGGCCGCGGTCCTGTTCGCGTCGGTGACCGCCTCCACGAGCCGCTCCACGGCCTCCTCGGGGACCGGATCCCCGGGCTTGACCTGCTCGGACAGCCGCAGCCGCCACTTCGCGGTGTGGACCGGAAGCGGAACCCCACCCTCGGCGTCCGCCACCATGAGCCGGACCGTCTTCGAGCCCACATCCACCACGCTGATACGCATGAAGGCGCAGGTACCCATTTTGGCGCCGGTCCAACGGGCCCGGGGCCGGTACGGCCGGAAACCGGGCGTACCGGCCGCACTCCGGCCCGTCAGGCCAGCTGCCGTCGCACCAGTTCGTGCAGCCGGCCGCCCGTGTCGGCGAGCAGCTCGGCGGGCGGGCCCTGCTGGGCGACCCTGCCGTCCTCCATCACGATCACGCGGTCGGCGTCGAGCACCGTGGACAGGCGGTGGGCGATGACGATCCGGGTGGCGTCGAGGGCCTTGGTGGACTCGATCACCGCGCGCTGCGTCTCGTTGTCCAGGGCGCTGGTCGCCTCGTCGAAGAAGAGGATGCGCGGCCGGCGGATCAGCGCCTGCGCGATCATCAGCCGCTGCCGCTGGCCCCCGGAGACCGCCCCACTGCCGGAGACGATCGTGTGCAGGCCCATCGGCATCCGCTTGATGTCCTCCGCGAGCCCGGCCATCTCGGCCGCCGCCATCACCTCCTCCGGCGTGTACGGCTCGGTGCCGCAGATCACGTCCAGGATCGAGCCGCTGAACGGCTGCGCGTGCTGGAGCACCACCCCGCACTGCCGGCGCACCGCGGACTGGTCGAGGGCGGCCAGGTCCTGGCCGTCGTACAGGACGCTGCCCGACAGCGGCCGGTCGAAGCCGATGAGCAGCCTCAGCAGCGTCGACTTGCCGCAGCCGCTGGCACCGACGACCGCCACGAACTCGCCCGGCCGCGCCTCGAACGACACGTCGTCCAGGACCAGCGGTCCGTCGTCGGTGTAGCGGAAGGACAGCCGCCGCGCCTCGACCGCCCCGGACAGCGGCCCCGGCCGGGTGCTCGCCGTGCGGACCTCGGGCGTGGCGTCCAGGACCGGCCTGATCTCCTCGAACAGCGGCAGCGCGGCCACCGCCGACACGAACGCGCCGGTCAGCTGGGTGACCGAGGTCAGCAGCATCGTCACCGAGGCGTTGAAGGTGAGGAACTCGGCCGCCGACATCGAACCGCGCGCCGGACCGGCCAGGAGCATGAACATCAGCAGGGTGCACAGCGGCAGGTACACCGCGCCGAGCACCGCGTTCAGGTTCTTGATCCGGCCCGCACGCTGCTGGAGTTCCCGGCTGCGCGCGAACTGCTCCGCCCACGCCGCGTACGCGTAGTTCTCGGCCGCCGCGACCCGCAGCTTGGGGAGCCCGCGAAGCGTCTGGAACGCCTGGTTGTTCAGCTTGTTGGTGAGCTTGACCAGCCGCCGCTGCCAGCGCACCTGCCACAGCCCCAGCCCCAGGAACACGGCGGCGACGACCACCAGCATGCCGATCGCCGCGAACGCCATGGGCACGCTGTACCAGAGCAGCAGTCCCAGGTTCATCGCCCCGACGGTCACCGACTGGGCCACCGTCGGACCGACGCCCGCCAGCAGTCTGCGGATCGCGCTGATGCCCATGGCCGCGCCGGCCAGCTCACCGGTGGAGCGCTCGGTGAAGAACTTCGTCGGCAGCCGCAGCAGCCGGTCCCACACCGCGGGCTGGAGGGTCGCCTCCACCCGCCCCTCCAGCCGCAGGATGGTGAGGTTCTGCAGCAGCATGAAGGCGGCCGCGACGACACTGCTCAGCATCACCGCGAGACATACCTGCGCGATCAGCCCGGTCTGCGCCTTCGGCACGAACTCGCCGAGCACCTTGCCGGTGGCGATCGGCACGAGCGCGCCGATCCCCACCGTCACCAGCCCGGCGAGCAGCAGACCGGTCAGATCACCACGCGTGCCCCGCATACAGAACCGCAGCAGCCGCAGCGGACTGAGCCGGCGCTCGGGCAGCGGCCGGTAGAACATCACCGCACGCGGCTCGAACTCCGCGGCGTTCGCCTTCTCGACCGGCGTCTCCCGGCCGGTCGACGGATGGACGGCCACATAGCCGCCGCGCCGCCACAGCAGCGCCACGGGCGCGCCCGACAGGGCCCGGTGACCGATCAGCGGCCCGACGTCGTCCCGCCACCAGCGGCCGTCCAGCCGTACGGTCCGGGTACGTACGCGTGAGGCGACGGCGACCCGCTCCACCGGGTCGAGCCGGTCGCTCTCCGTCCCGTTCCGGGCGGGCTCGGCGAGCGGGATGCCGGCGGCTCCGGCGACCAGCCTGCACGCCGCGTACGTGGCGTCGGCGTCGGCGGATGTGGTGCGCTGCCCCGACCGCTTGCCGATGGAGGCCAGCAGCGTCCGGTCGGCCCGGGCGCGTACCGCCTCGCCGGCCTTGATACCGGCCGCGGTACGGGTCTCGTGGGTGCGTTCCAGCTGCTCGATCCAGCGGTCCAGCGTGGTCAGCAGCCGGTACTGCTGGTCGACCAGGCTCTGCCAGAGCCCCGGGTCCATCAGCAGGTCGGCGGCCGCCTCGTCGCCGTACAGCGCCCCGTACTGCACGCTGCCCGGCGGGACCTGCATCCAGAACACGTCGTCGTCGGTGGGGGCGGCCGCCCGCTCGGTCGCCATCGGCGCCTGGAAGAGGACGGTCAGACCGCGGCCGACGCCGAGGGCGAGGGCGTACTCCAGCGGGCTCGTCGTCGGCGGTACGTACTGGGGGTTGCCGTACTCGTCGTACGACCAGGTCTGCGTGCTCGCCGGCTGGTACAGCTCGCGCAGTCCGATGCGGTGCACCACGCAGTCCCGCAGCGGACGCGCGACCAGCGTGTGCTGCGGCCCGGCGACCGGACCGAGCAGCACCGAGCCCGCCTCCAGGCGGCCCAGGTGGTGCCAGTGGCCCTGCTCCTCGGCGTCCACCGCGAACAGGTCCACCGCGCCGGACGCCACCAGCCACAGCACCTGCGGGCCCTCCAGGTCCAGGCGGCCGAACCCGGCGCAGTCGACGCGGCTGCCCAGCGAGCCGAGCGCCCCGAGGACGAGGTCGCCCTGTCCTTCGTGCACGGATCTCATCTCACCGCTCCCTGACCAGCGCCGCGTACGCGCCGCCGTGCGCGACCAGTTCCTCGTGCCGTCCGCGCTCCACGACCGTGCCGTGCTGGAGCACGACGATCTCGTCGCTGTCCCGGACGGTGCTGAGCCGGTGCGCGATCACCACGCAGGCACAGCCGCGCCGGCGCAGGTTGTCCATGACCACCAGTTCGGTCTCCGCGTCCAGGGCGCTGGTCACCTCGTCCAGGACGAGGATGCTGGGCCTGCGCACCAGGGCCCGGGCGATCTCCAGGCGCTGGCGCTGACCGCCGGAGAAGTTCCGGCCGTCCTGTTCGACCGCGCTGTGGATGCCGCCCGGCCGGCGCATCACGACGTCGTACAGGGCGGCGTCCTCGAGCGCCTCCACCACGGCGTCGTCCGGGACCGACGGGTCCCACAGCGCCACGTTGTCGCGGACCGAGCCCTCGAAGAGGAACACGTCCTGGTCCACGAAGGAGACGGAGGACGCCAGCGCCCCGCGAGGGATGTCCTCGAGCCGCTGCCCGTCGATGCGGATCACACCGTCCCACGGGGCGTACAGCCCCGAGATCAGCCGCGACACGGTGGACTTGCCGCTGCCGGAGCCGCCGACCAGGGCCACCTGCTGCCCCGGCCCTACGGTCAGGTCGAAACCGGTGAGCAGGGGCTTGTCGAGGGGGTTGTAGCCGAAGGAGATGTTCTGCAGCTCCACGTGGCCGCGCAGCCGGCGGGTGGAGTCGCCGGCGCCGCCCGGCCGGTCGTAGAGCGGATCCGCCCGGAAGTTCTCCACGTCCTTGAGCCGGGCCACGTCGGCCGCGAAGTCCTGGATGCGGCCCGCGACACCGTTCAGCCGGGTCAGCGGGGCCGTGAAACGGACCACCAGCGCCTGGAAGGCGACCAGCAGACCGACCGAGATGTGCCCCTCGACCGCCCGCATGCCGCCGATCCACAGGATCAGCCCGCTGTTGAGCGTCGCCAGCGTCGGCGCGACCACGCCCAGCCAAGCGCTCGGCACCCCGAGCCGCTGCTGCTCCTCCAGGGTGGTGGCGTGCTGCCCCGCCCAGGTGCGGAAGTAGCCGTCCTCACCGCCGGTCGCCTTCATCGTCTCGATCAGCTGGAGGCCGGTGTACGCGGTGTTGGTCAGCCGCGCGGTGTCCGCCCGCAGCTTCGCCGTACGGGTGGCGCGCAGCCGGATGACGATCCGCATCGCGAGGATGTTGAGCAGTGCCACGCCGATGCCGACGAAGGTGAGCTGGGGATCGTACGTGTACAGCAGTACGGCGTACAGGACGACCACGATGGCGTCGACGCCCGCCGCGGCGAGGTCGCGGGCGAGTGTCTCGGCGACGGCGTCGTTGGACTGCAGCCGTTGCACCAGGTCGGCCGGGCTGCGCTGGGAGAAGAACGTCACCGGCAGCCGCAGCAGGTGGCGCAGGAAGCGGGCACTGGAGAGAGTGGAGGAGATGATGCGGCCGTGCAGCAGGTTCGCCTGCTGGAGCCAGGTCAGCACCACCGTGAGCAGCACGCACGCCGCCATCGACGCGAACAGCACGCCGAGCAGCGAGGTCCGCCCCCCGATGAGGAACATGTCGATGTAGGTGCGGCTCAGCGCGGGCACGGCCGCGCCCACCGCCACCAGCAGCAGGCTCGCCAGCACGGCGGCGGGCAGCGTGCCGGCGGTGCCGCGCAGCCGGGCCGGCATCGCGCCGAGGACGCCGGGCTTGCGGCCGCCCCGGGCGAAGTCCTCGCCGGGCTCCATGGTCAGCACGACCCCGGTGAAGGAACCGTCGAAGTCCTCCAGCGACACGAAGCGGCGGCCCTTGCCCGGGTCGTTGATGAACACCCCGCGGCGGCCGAAGCGGCGCCCCATGCCGTCGTAGACGACGTAGTGGTTGAACTCCCAGAACAGGATGGCCGGCGCCGTCACCTCGGCGAGGGCGGCCAGGTCCATCTGCATGCCCTTGGCGGTGAAGCCGTAACTGCGCGCCGCCTTGAGGAGGTTGCTGGCGCGCGAGCCGTCGCGGGAGACGCCGCAGGCGATCCGCAGCTCCTCCAGCGGGACGTGCCGTCCGTAGTGGCCGAGCACCATCGCGAGCGAGGCGGCGCCGCACTCCACGGCCTCCATCTGGAGGACGGTGGGTGTGCGCACGGTCTTGGCCCGGTTCTTCGGCACCCTGCGCTTCGGCGGGGCGGCGCGGCGTCTGCCCCGGGTCTCCTGTGCGGTGCTCACGGCAGCAGCCAATCGACGGGACGCTCGTCGGCCAGCCGGATGGAGCCGGTGGCCATGGTCATGGAGGTCAGGCCGAACGGCGGTCCGTCCGCGGACGACCACTCGTAGCCGCTCTTCGTGGACTTCGAGGTGTCCAGCCGGACCGTCACGGCCACCGGCCTGCCCTCCTTGGTGAACTGCTCGCCGAGCTGGCTGTCGCCGAGGAACGCGGAGATCGTCTGCGCCGACTGCACCGAGCGGTCGACCGACTTCACCTTCCCGTGCAGTACGCCGTACTGCTGCGTCGGCACCGACTGGACGGTCAGGTCGACGGAGGCGTGCGCGGGAATGGCGGCGGCGTTCTCGGCGGGGACGTAGACGGTGGCGTAGAGCGGGTCGTCGGTGTGGGCGACCTTCTCGACGGAGGCGACGTTCGCGCCGGTCCGGATGATCTGGCCGACGGTGGCGGCGAGCGCGCTGACCCGGCCCGCGTCGACCGTGCGGACCGTGGTGTCGCCCTCGGCGGTGCGGACCTTCAGTACGGGGGAGCCGGCGGCGAGCCGCTCGCCCTGGCGTGCGAGCACGGCGGTGACCTGGCCGGAGACCGGGCTCTGCAGGAGGTAACTGCCCTGCCCGTGCGTGAGGATGGCGGGCGCGGTGACCGTGGAGGTCACCGAGCCGCTCACCGCCCACACGGACGCGGCGGCCATCGCGACCACCGTCACGGACAGCACCAGCCAGCCCTGCGGGCGGGCGAAGCGCACCGGAAGGTCGAGCTCCTCCGGTGACTGGAGTTTTGCGAGGGCTTGTTGGCGGAACTGCACGTCGGACGTATCCCAGGGTTTTCCGGCGAAGCCACGGAAGACACCGTGGAGGAGGTCACGGAAGAAAAGTCATGGACGAGGGGCTGCGGAAAGGAAGCCGCGGAAGAGGAGGAGGCGCGGAGGAGGCGTCACGCAGGAGGCGTCACGCAAGGGGAGTCGCGCAAGAACGGCCGCCGAGTCCCGGAGCCTGGGCGGCTCCGGGACTCGGCGGCGCAAGGGCGCGATCAGAGACCGGCGACCAGGCCCGCGACCGGGGCGGTGTTCAGGCCGGTGACACCCTCGACGGTGCCGACGGCCGTGTTGAGCAGGCCCGAGACCGGGGCGATGCCGTCCACCAGGCCGGTGACGGTGCCGAGGGCGTTCACGGACAGGCCGCCGGAGACGTTGTCGAGGTCGGCGTCGGAGATCTCGACGGTCTCAACCTGGGGGGTGGAGTTCATGATGGAACTTCCCTTCGTATAGCCATTTCACAAGGGGGGAGCGGCCCCCTCTGGGGACAGATGACGGCCGCGACCGCGGGCGCCGGGCGCCCGTTTCCGGAGCCCTCCGCGGCCCCCGCGGTGCGATGGATCAAAGCACGCGGCCGGTCCGCGGTTCCAATCAATCACCCCTCCCACCAGGGAACTTCCGTCTTCCAAGTGCCCAACGGTGCAGGTCCGCGCACTCCTTCGCGGCGACTTCTTCACATGGTGCGCGACATCGTCCCGTGCGACCCCTTGCCCGTACGGAGGCGAATCCGGCACACCCGCCCCAAAGGAGTGCGGGGCACTTCGGGTTTGTGCAGATCCTCCAACGAGGGTGACCGGGTTGGGCATTCGATGTGCAGATTCACTGAAGCAGGGATTCCGCCCCACGGTCGCAACAGAACGTTTCCGGCCGAATGCGGAGGGTGTCGACCCGGCTCGATTGAACGGCCCGTCCGGCCCCTGCGTACCAACAGCCGTCCAGGCGCCCCCAACAGCCGCCGGACCGGTGGCAGGGACCCCGTCCCAGGAGGTCGAGAAGGTTGAGTCACAAGCGAATTCCGAAGCGGAGGGCCGCGATGGCGGCAGGCGGTGTGATGGCGCTCGGCGCGGCCGCCGTCCTGCTGCCGAACGCCAACGCCTCGCAGGACGGCGACACCTCGGACGACGTCGCGGCGGCACCGAGGACCCTGAAGGCGGCGGACGCGTCGGATCTCGCCGAGCGGCTCGCGGGCCTGCTCGGCGACGCCTTCGCCGGGTCGTACTACGACGCCGGTGAGCGGCGGCTCGTCGTCAACGTCGTACCCGGCGACGACAACCAGGTCGTCGTGGAGGCGAAGAAGGCGGGCGCGGAGGTCCGCGAGGTCGACAACAGCATGGGCGAGCTGAGGGCCGGCGCGCGGACGCTGGAATCCGAGGCGACCATCCCGGGCACCTCGTGGGCGATCGACCCGCGCACCAACAAGCTCCTGGTGACCGCGGACACCACCGTCACCGGCGCCGACTGGGAGCGGTTGGAGTCCACCGTCGAGAGCCTCGGCCCCGGCATGGCGGCCATCAAGAAGTCCGAGGGCACCTTCAAGACCTTCGCGTCGGGCGGTGACGCCGTCTTCGGCGGTGGCGCGCGCTGCTCCCTCGGCTTCAACGTCACCACGGGCGACGGCTCACCCGCCTTCCTGACGGCCGGACACTGCGGCGTCGCGGAGGACCGGTGGTCCGACGCGCAGGGCGGACAGCCGATCGCCACCGTGGACCAGGCGGTCTTCCCCGGCGCGGGAGACTTCGCGCTCGTCACGTACGACGACCCCGCCACCGAGGCGCCGAGCGAGGTCGATCTCGGGGACCAGACCGTCCGGATCAGCGGGGCAGCGGATGCGGCGGTCGGTCAGCGGGTCTTCCGCATGGGCAGTACGACCGGACTGGCCGACGGCCAGGTCCTCGGCCTGGACGCCACCGTCAACTACCCCGAGGGGACGGTCACCGGCCTCATCCAGACCGACGTCTGCGCCGAACCCGGCGACAGCGGCGGTTCCCTCTTCACCCAGGACGGCCTCGCGACAGGCCTGACCTCCGGCGGCAGCGGCGACTGCGCGGTCGGCGGCGAGACCTTCTTCCAGCCGGTCACCACCGCCCTGGAGGCCGTCGGCGCCACCCTGGGCGGCGAGGCGGCCGGCGCCGACGACCGGGCGGGCGGGGCGGAGACCGGGGGCGGCGAGGCCGTCGGCGGTGGTGACGAGTCCGACGGTGGATACGGCGGTGCCGGAGACGGCGGTGCCGGGGACGCCGGCGACGGTACGGGCTTCGGCGGCGCGGACGGATCCGGTCCGACGGGCTGATCCGACCGCCGCACACCTCGGGCACAGGCACACGAACCACCGACCGGCCCTCGACGGACCGGTCGGCGGTGAGCGGTCCGGCCCTCCGGCGGGAGGACCGGACCGCCGTACCTCCCGCACCTCCGGATCCGCGCCCGCACGCGTGGTCCCGGGTCCGCGTCGCCTCCCGTCGCCGCACCGCGGGGCTGGATCCGCCGACCGACACCGGTTTCCCGGTGCGGCGCCGCGCGAATCCGCGCCGCCGACGAGGTGCCGGCGGCGCCGCGCCGGGTACCCGGTCGGCCCCACCACGAGCGAGCGAAGAAACGAGGGACCACGCCATGACCCAGTACGTCCGCGACATCATGACCGGCGACCCGGTGACCGTGGAGCCGCAGGCCTCCGTCACCGCGGTGGCCCGCATCATGCGCGATCAGGACCTCGGCGCCGTCCTGGTCACGGACGGCGGCGAACTGCGCGGACTGGTGACCGACCGAGACCTGGTGATCCGGTCGGTCGCGGAGGGCGGTGACCCGGAACAGACCACCGTGGCCGACGCGTGCAGCGACGACATGGTGACCGTACGGTCCGACGAGGAGCTGAACCACGCCGTCGAGCTGATGCGCGGCCACGCCGTACGCCGGATCCCCGTCGTCGACGACGGCCGCCCCGTCGGCATCGTCTCCCTCGGCGACCTGGCCATGGAGCGCGACCCGGAGTCGGCGCTCGGCGACATCAGTGTGGCCCGGCCCAATCCGTAGCGTCCACGCGCACCGGTTTCACGGAGTCACGCCCGGGGACCCGGAGGCCGACGGCACCGGACGCAGAAGGAAGATGATGCCCGTGACCACCGACACCAGCGAAAAACCCGTCGCCCGTCGACTGGAGACGGGTTGGTCGAAAGCACGCCGCCTGCGGGCCAGGGGCGCCGTGCGCACGTCGATACCGGCCGTCGAGGACGGCACCGCCGCACGCGCACTGCAAGCCGGGCAGGAGACGAACATCGTCAGGGGCGAGGACTGACGACAAGCCCTGACAACGGAGACATGCCCAACGCGCCGGCCTCGACGCCGGCGCGGTGCGCGTCCGGGCCGACCAGCCCCCCGACCCCTTCCCATACGGTGGATCCGTGCGCCTGCTGCTCATGTCCGACACCCACCTGCCGAAGCGGGCGAAGGAACTGCCCGCGCCGCTGCTGGCGGAAATCCCGCACGCCGACGTCGTCCTCCACGCGGGGGACTGGGTGGACACGGCCACCCTCGACCTGCTGGAGGGCCGCAGCCGCAGACTCGTCGGGGTGTACGGCAACAACGACGGGACCGGTCTGCGCGCCCGGCTGCCGGAGGTGGCCTACGCCGACCTGGGCGGCCTGCGCTTCGGAGTCGTCCACGAGACGGGCGCCGCCCAGGGCCGCGAGGCACGTTGCGCCGCCCGTTTCCCCGACCTCGACGTCCTGGTCTTCGGGCACAGCCACATCCCCTGGGACACCACCGCGGACACCGGTCTGCGCCTGCTCAACCCCGGGTCGCCGACCGACCGGCGCCGTCAGCCGTACTGCACCTACATGACGGCGACGGTCGCCGACGGCCGGCTCGGGGACGTCGAGCTGCACCGGCTCCCGCGGCGGTAGGCGGACCCGCCCGGTACGGCGTACGGTGCGTCGCCGGGGCCCGGGCCCCGGCGCGGCGCACCGTACTCGCCGCGCGGCCCTCGGAGAGCACGCCCCGGCTACTCGTCCCAGGCCTGGATGGTGGTCTGCTCGACGATCTTGCCGTCCCGCAGCGACAGCATCGACTCGGCGAGGACCCGCACGCCGTCCGGATACCTGCACTCCTCGGTGAACGCGGCGTGGTCGCCCTGGACGACGCAGCGTTCCAGCCGGTGCGTCATGTCACGGCTGTACACGTCGTCGAGCATCTCGGCGATCTCCTGCCGGCCGTGCAGGACCTTGGGGCGGCTGGGCTGGTCGTACCGGTCGACGAGGCGCACCTCCGCGTCCTGTGCGTACAGCGACACGAGCGGTGCCGCCGTCTCTCCTTCGATGCCCCGGCGCAGTGCTTCGATGTCGAAGCCGGAGCCTGCCGTGGTGCCCATGACGACCTCCTCGAAGGCCGCGACCCGAGGGGAACGGACGGCCGTGGCCCTCACCTCCGAGCTTCCTCCGTCGGGGCGCCCACGGCAATCGTGACCGGGCCCACCGGACCTCACACGTGAGCTGTGCGGTCCGGCCCGTGTTCGCCTCCGGCGCCGGTCGGAGCACGCCTCGACACGACGTAGCGTCGCCGCTCCAGCATGTCACCGACCCGGTGTTCCTCCGTCGTCCGGCGCCGGCCCCGCACTCGGCCGACGGCCGGACCGCAGCCGCCGTCGAGGACCATCCGCCTCCGGGCGGCCCTCACACGCGTCCACGCGCGTCCGGCGTGGCTCAGCCGCCGGTGGCGAGGAACTGGGTCGCCGCCAGCTCCGCGTACAGCGGATCGGCGGTCACCAGCTCACGGTGCGTACCGACCGCCCGGACGCGCCCCGCGTCCATCACCACGATCCGTTCGGCCATCGTCACCGTGGACAGCCGGTGCGCGACGACCAGCACCGTGGTCGTGCGGGCCACGTCGGCCACGGTGTCGCGCAGGGCCGCCTCGTTGACCGCGTCCAGCTGCGAGGTCGCCTCGTCGAGCAGCAGCAGCCGGGGACGCCGCAGCAGGGCCCGCGCGATGGCGACCCGCTGACGCTCACCGCCCGACAACTTGGTGCCGCGATGCCCGACCAGCGTGTCCAGGCCGTTCGGCAGCCGGGCGACCAGACCGTCGAGGCGGGTCGTCTTCACCACCGTGGCCAGGGCGCCGTCGTCCGCGTCCGGGTTGCCCAGCAGCAGGTTGTCCCGCAGCGAGCCGGACAGTACAGGGGCGTCCTGCTCCACATAGCCGATCGCCGCCCGCAGCGAGGCCGGTTCCCAGTCCGCCAGGCTCCGGCCGTCCAGCGTGATCTCCCCGGAGACGGGGTCGTAGAACCGCTCGATGAGGGAGAAGACGGTGGTCTTGCCCGCGCCGGACGGGCCGACGAACGCCGTCATGCCGCGGGCCGGCACGTCGAAGGTCACCCCGTGGTGGATGTACGGCAGGTCGTCGGCGTAACGGAAGCGGACGTCGTGGAAGGCCACCGCGGCCGGTTCCGCGCCCGGGGACGGCAGGGGGGCCGGCCGGGCGGGCGGCTCGGCGGGCAGGCGCAGGGCGTCCTGGATACGGGCGAGCGCCGCCTTGCCCGTCTGATACTGCGTGACCGCGCCGACGACCTGCTGTATCGGCGCCATCAGATAGAAGACGAACAGCAGGAACGCGACCAGCGTGCCGATGTCGATCGCCTCGGTGGCCACCCGCGCCCCGCCCACCGCGAGCACCGTGATGAAGGCGATCTGCATCGCCAGCCCGGCCGTGTTGCCCGCGGCGGCCGACCACTTGGCGGCGCGCACACTCTGCCGCCACGACTCCTCGGCGGCCTCGTGCAGCACCCGTTCCTCCCGGGGCTCGGCGCCGGACGCCTTCACCGTGCGCAAGGCGCCGAGGATCCGCTCCAGCGCGGCACCCATCACGCCCACCGCGTCCTGCGCCTGCCGGCTCGCCCGGTTGATGCGCGGCACGATCAGCCCCAGGACCGTACCCGCCCCGAAGATCACGGCCAGGGTCACCCCGAGGAGCACCGGATCGACCACACCCATCATCACCAGGGTCGCCGCCAGCGTGAGCCCGCCGGTGCCGAGACCGACGAGCGAGTCGGTGGTGACCTCGCGCAGCAGGGTCGTGTCGGAGGTGATCCGGGCCATCAGGTCACCGGGCTCGGTGCGGTCCACGGCCGTGATGCGCAGCCGCAGCAGATACGACGACAGGGAGCGCCGCGCGCCGAGCACCACCGACTCGGCGGTGCGCCGCAGCACGTAGGAACCGAGGCCGCCGAGCGCCGCGTTGGCGACCACGAGGCCCGACATGGCCAGCAGGGCGCCCGTGATGGTGCGGTCGTGCGACAGGTCGTCGATCAGCTCCCGCGCCACCAGCGGCAGCATCAGCCCGGTGGCTCCCGTGGCCAGCGAGAGCAGGGCGCCCACGAGCAGGGCCCGGCGGTGCGGCCGTACGTATGTCAGGAGCAGTCGCCAAGCGGGGGGACCGGTCTCCGTCTCTGCGGTGCTCACGGCACTCCTTCGGCAGGTGGGCGGACGACTCAGGCTACGCCGTGGCCGTACGGAGGAGCCCGCGGATGGGCGAGCGGGCACCGGCGGACCCCCGAACCGCCTGTCACCTGCGCTTTGCCGATCGGTTGCGCGTAGGGTCGGGGGGAACGCTGAACGGCCGAACAAGGAGTCAGGACCATGGCGCAGGAAGTACGCGGCGTGATCGCACCGGGCAAGGACGAGCCCGTGCGGATCGAGACGATCGTCGTGCCCGATCCCGGACCGGGGGAGGCCGTGGTCAGTATCCAGGCCTGCGGGGTGTGCCACACCGACCTGCACTACAAGCAGGGCGGCATCAGCGACGACTTCCCCTTCCTGCTCGGCCACGAGGCCGCGGGTGTGGTCGAGTCGGTCGGCGCCGGTGTCACCGACGTCGCCCCCGGCGACTTCGTGATCCTCAACTGGCGTGCGGTGTGCGGCAAGTGCCGGGCCTGTCTGCGCGGCCGGCCCTGGTACTGCTTCGACACCCACAACGCCGAGCAGAAGATGACCCTCGCCTCTACCGGCCAGGAGCTCTCCCCGGCCCTCGGCATCGGCGCCTTCGCCGAGAAGACGCTGGTCGCCGCCGGACAGTGCACCAAGGTCGACCCGGCCGTCTCCGCGCAGGTGGCCGGCCTGCTGGGCTGCGGGGTGATGGCCGGCATCGGCGCCGCGATCAACACCGGGAACGTCGGCCGCGGCGACACGGTCGCCGTCATCGGCTGCGGTGGCGTCGGCGACGCGGCGATCGCCGGTTCCCACCTCGCCGGGGCGGCGAAGGTCATCGCCGTCGACATCGACGACCGCAAGCTGGAGACCGCCCGGGGCATGGGCGCCACCCACACCGTCAACTCCCGCGAGAACGACCCCGTCGAGGCGATCCGCGAACTGACCGGCGGCTTCGGCGCCGACGTCGTCATCGAGGCCGTCGGCCGCCCGGAGACCTACCGGCAGGCCTTCTACGCCCGCGACCTGGCCGGCACCGTCGTCCTCGTCGGCGTACCGACACCCGAGATGAAGCTGGAACTGCCGCTCCTCGACGTCTTCGGCCGCGGCGGCTCCCTGAAGTCGTCCTGGTACGGCGACTGCCTGCCCTCCCGCGACTTCCCGATGCTCATCGACCTCCACCTCCAGGGCCGCCTGGACCTGGGCAAGTTCGTCACGGAGACCATCCGGCTCGACGAGGTCGAGAAGGCCTTCGAGCGGATGCACGCCGGTGACGTGCTGCGTTCGGTGGTGGTGCTGTGATGGCCGCCCGCATCGAACGCCTCGTCACCTCCGGGCAGTTCAGCCTCGACGGCGGCACCTGGGACGTCGACAACAACGTCTGGCTCGTCGGCGACGACCACGAGGTGATCGTCATCGACGCCGCCCACGACGTCGACGCGATCGTCGAGGCCGTCGGGGACCGCCGGCTCACCGCCGTCGTGTGCACCCACGCCCACAACGACCACGTCAACGCCGCGCCGGCCCTCGCCGAGCGCACCGGCGCCGTCGTCTGGCTGCACCGCGACGACCTGCCGCTGTGGCGGCAGACCCACCCCGACCGGGACCCCGACGCCTGGCTGACCGACGGCCAGGTCATCGAGGCCGCCGGTGCCGACCTGACCGTCCTGCACACCCCCGGGCACGCGCCCGGCGCGGTCTGCCTGTACGACCCGGGCCTCGGCGCCCTCTTCAGCGGCGACACCCTCTTCCAGGGAGGGCCCGGCGCCACCGGCCGCTCCTACTCCCACTTCCCGACCATCATCGACTCGATCCGCGACCGACTGCTCGTCCTCCCGCCCGAGACGAAGGTCCACACCGGCCACGGCGACCCGACCACCATCGGCGCCGAGGCCCCGCACCTGGACGAGTGGATCAAGCGCGGGCACTGACACACGTAAAAGGTGACAGAAGATGTCCGGCTTCCAGGGCACTCTCGATCACGACATCGCTCGTGCGCAAGAGGAACGGGAGCCGGACATGGCAGCGTCACAGGAAGCATCACGGGAGAAGCCGCTGACGGGCAGGGTCGCACTGGTCGCCGGGGCGACCCGGGGCGCCGGACGCGGCATCGCCGTCGAACTGGGCGCGGCCGGCGCCACCGTCTACGTCACCGGCCGCAGCACCCGCGCCCGGCGCTCGGAGTACGACCGTCCCGAGACCATCGAGGACACCGCCGACCTGGTCACCGAGGCCGGCGGCCACGGCATCGCCGTACCCGCCGACCACCTCGACCCGGCGCAGGTCGCCACGCTCGTCGACCGCGTCGACCGCGAACAGGGCCGCCTGGACGTCCTGGTCAACGACATCTGGGGCGGCGAGAACCTCTTCGCATGGGACGGCCCCGTCTGGGAGCACGACCTGGACAACGGCCTCAGGCTCCTGCGGCTCGCGGTCGAGACCCACGCCGTCACCAGCCACCACGCCCTGCCGCTGCTGC
This sequence comes from Streptomyces sp. WG7, assembly GCF_049975785.1. NCBI lineage: Bacteria > Bacillati > Actinomycetota > Actinomycetes > Kitasatosporales > Streptomycetaceae > Streptomyces > Streptomyces sp. WG7. The sequence continues at coordinate 239,925 of NZ_JBNGGE010000004.1, read as the reverse complement.
TGCGCCACCCCGGCGGACTGGTCGTCGAGGTGACCGACGGCACCGACGACTACAACCGCGACCACTACCGCGTCTCCTTCTTCTACGACCTCGCCAAGTCGTCGGTCCTGCGCATGGCCTTCGCCCTCGGCCACGAACTCGGACCGCGCGGCGCCACCGCCGTCGCGCTGACCCCGGGCTGGCTGCGCTCGGAGATCATGCTCGACCACTTCGGCGTACGCGAGGAGAACTGGCGCGACGCCCTGGACCGCGTCCCGCACTTCGCCATCTCCGAGACGCCCCGCTACGTCGGCCGCGCCGTCGCCGCCCTCGCTTGTGACCCGGACGTGGCGCGGTTCAACGGCCAATCCCTCTCCAGCGGCGGCCTCGCGAAGGAGTACGGCTTCACGGACCTCGACGGCAGCCGCCCGGACGCCTGGCGCTACGTCGTCGAGGTACAGGACGCGGACAAGCCGGCCGACGTCACCGGTTACCGCTGACCGGGTGGCAGCGGCCAGCGGGCCGCGTGACCCGGGGGCAGCGCCAGGTCCTCCCGCACGGCCGCGTAGTAGCCCTCACGTCCCGCGCGCTGCCGCTCCAGCAGGGCCTGCCAGGCGTCCGGGTCACGCCGTTCCTCGCGCAGGAAGCGCTCCATCTCCAGCACCGTCACGACCCAGACCCGGGCCTTCTCCACCACCTCCCGGCTGCCCAGCAGGAGCAGGGCCTCCCCGGCGGGGTCCCGGGCGACGGTGGCCTCGGCCTGGGCCGGCGCGGCCTCCCGCGGGGGCAGCGGGTGCGGGTGCGGGTCGTTGCCGAGGTGTGCGGCGATCCGGTACGTCAGCGTGACGGAGGTCTTGAGGGCCCGCGCGTAGTCGGCGTAGACCGCGAGCCTGCGCTCCTCCCAACGGGCCGCGGTCTCACTGCGGAACCGGGCCCGGTCGCTGCGGACCACGGCGAGATACGAGCCGAGCGCGCCGATGACGACACCTATGAGCGCGGGGAGTTGCTGCAGGAACGCGGACATGGAGGCACGCTACCTGCCCGAGTGATCGTTCCGGCAGTACCGTCGGGCCATGACGGACACAGGGCGTTTCACCGACCACGGAGTACTGGTCACGGGCGCGGCCCGGGGCATCGGCGCGGCCACCGCACGCCGGCTCGCGGGCGAGGGGGCGCGGGTGCTGCTGACCGACGTGGACCTCGCCGCGGCGCGGCGGACGGCGGGCGAGCTGACGGAACAGGGGCTCACCGCCGAGGCGTTCGCCTGCGACGTGACCGACCGGGCGTCCGTCGAGGCGGCCGTCGCCCACGCCGCGGACACCTTCGGCACCCTCGACGTGCTGGTCAACAACGCCTACGCCTGCACGCCCGACGCCCCGCTCTTCGAGGACGAGCCGGACGAGGTCTGGGCCCGCGACCTCGACGTCACCCTCACCGGCGCCTACCGCTGCTGCCGCGCCGCGCTGCCCCACCTCGCGGCCTCCGGGCGCGGCGCGATCGTCAGCGTCGGCTCGGTCAACGGCGTCCAGGACTTCGGCAACCACGCCTACAGCGCCGCCAAGGCGGGCCTCGCCTCCCTCACCCGCACCCTCGCCGGACACGCCGCCGCGCGCGGTGTCCGCGTCAACCTCGTGACGCCGGGCACCGTGCGCACCACGGCCTGGGAGGGCCGGGACACGGAGTTGGCGGCGGTCCGGCGGCTGTACCCGCTGGGGCGGGTCGGCGAACCCGAGGACATCGCGGCAGCCGTCGCCTTCCTCGCCTCGCGGGACGCGTCCTGGATCACCGGCACCACGCTGGTCGTCGACGGCGGTCTCACCGCGGTCAACACCGGGTTCCGGCAGGCGTGCCGGGAAGGGGACGGCACGGACTGACGGCCGCTCGACGGGCCGGGGCAACCGGCGCCGTTTGTCACCGTTTCGTCGCGGTACAGGCGGGTCGGGCAACCGAAGCGGCCGGGCGGTGGTCCCCCAAGGGGGGAGCGCACCACGGGTGGCCCCCTCCGTCCGATCCACCGCTTCGACGCGAAAGGCCGACCAGCCATGGGGGACATGCACCGACGGGGAGCCGTCGCACTCGGGGTCACCGCACTGGTGGCACCGCTCACGCTCGCGCTCGGCGCCGCACCGGCCCAGGCGGCGAGCTGTACGACGCAGACGGGGCCGCACCAGAAGAAGGTGGAGAAGTTCCTGGGCCGCCCGGCCGACGGCAAACAGTCCACCGCCGACTGCAAGGCGATCCGCGCCTTCCAGACCAAGCACGGCATCACGCCGAACATCGGCTACGCGGGCCCCGTCACCTGGGGTGTGATGGACCTGATGACGAAGCAGAAGGCCGTCGGAAAGAACCCCAACAAGTCGGGCAAGTGCCCGGTCAACAAGGGCCGTATCGCCTGCGTCGACCTCACGCTCCAGCTGAGCTGGATCCAGGACGGCAGGAAGCTCGTGTACGGCCCGGTACCGGTCCGCACCGGCCGCAACGGCCACGAGACCCGCACCGGCCCGAAGAAGGTCTACTGGCGCAACATCGACCACCACTCGACGATCTACGACGTGCCGATGCCCTACAGCCAGTTCTTCGACGGCGGCCAGGCCTTCCACGCGGCCGGCGTCAGCATGTGGAGCCCGCCGGGCTCGCACGGCTGCGTCAACATGACCAAGTCCGACGCCAAGAAGTACTGGTCGCTGCTGAGGAAGGGCGACGACGTCCACGTGTACGGACGCAAGCCGGGCACCTGACGGATCCGGGCACCCGGCTCACGCCTTCGCGTCACAGCTGGGGAGCGTCCCCGAAGTCCGGGATCTCCAGCCTGGTACCGCCCTGCCGCGCGGACTCGTGCGCGACGATGCCCGGCAGGGTGTAGCGGGCGGCGACCCACGCGTTCACGGACGGCAGCGTCCGGGAGTTGACCGCGGTCACGAAGTCGTCCGCCAGGAAGTGGTGGCTGCCCTCGTGCCCGTTGCTCATCCGGTCGTAGGCCCGTGGCAGCCGCGCCCGGTCGTGCACCGGCGCCGAACCCGAGGTGAAGGCCGCCCGCAGCTCCGGTGCGACGTGCTGGAGGGACGGGTCGTCGGGGGACGTGGTGGGTTTGGGCTCCAGCAGTTCGCTGATGTCCTCCACCCCGTTCTTGTCCTGCCACAGTGCCACCGTGGCGAGCTGCTCCATGCTCGCCTCGGTTCCGAAGAACCGGAAACGGGACTCCCGGATGTGCGAGGGATAGCCGACCCGCCGGAACTCGTTCGTACGGAACGACCCGCCGCCGGCCACCTCGAACAGTGCCGTCGCGTTGGAGACGTCGTTGTCGAACTGGCTGACCGACCGGTCGAAGACCCCGTCCCCGCGCTCGTCCACCACCCCGAGCGCCGAGACGCTGACCGCGTGCGTCTGCCAGGCGCCCAGCACCCCGCCCACCGAGTGCGTCGGGTACAGCAGCGGCGGATAGCTGGCGGTGGCCTTCCACCCCTCGCCGCCGCTGTACTGGTAGGCCTCGTAGAAACCCAGGTCCATGTCGTGGACGTAGTCGCCCTCGGCGTAGAAGAGCCGTCCGAAGGCGCCCTCGGCGATCCGGTTGCGGGCGTGCACGGTCGCCGGGTTGTACTGGCTGGTCTCGCCCATCATGTACGTCAGTCCGGTCGCCTTGACCGCGTCGATGATCTCCGCGATCTCCTGCGTGCTGATCGCCATGGGGACCGCCGAGTACACGTGCTTGCCCGCGCCCAGCCCCTGGAGCACCAGCGGGCCGTGGGTCCAGCGCTGCGTGAAGACCGCGACGGCGTCGACCGCCGGGGACTCCAGCATCGCCTCGTAGGTCGGGAAGGTGCCGGTGAGGCCTTCGGCGGCGGTGAGCCGTTCGGCCCGTTCCGGCAGCAGGTCGGTGACGTACACGTCGCTCACACCCGGGTGGGCCATGAACAGCCTGGCGAACTGGCCGGAGAACTGGCCGGCACCTACGATGCCGAGGGAGAACGTCATGGATGATGTGCCTTTCACTGGTCGAGGATCAGATTGATCTGGTCATTGGTCTCGTCGAGGCTGCTGACGGGTTTTCCGCCGCCGTAGACGTCCTGCATGGCGGGGCGCATGAGTGCCTGCACGTCCGCGGCGTAGTTGGTGATGGGGTAGGAGAAGGTCCGGAACTCCTCCTCGTCGTCGACCGGCCGGGTGAAGGCCGTCACGTCGATGCCCTTCTTCGCGTAGGCCGCGACGGCCGCCTCGGTGCCGTCGGGCGTGGCCGGGAAGACGATGCCGTAGCCGCCCACGGTCCGCTGGCACTCCTCGGAGGCCAGGTACTTCACCCACTTCAGGGCGCCCGGCTTGTTGCGGGCGTCCTTGGTGACGGAGTCCGCGAGACCGTTCATCATCGTGGCCCGCTTGCCGGTCGGACCGGCGGGCGTGACGGCGGTGGCGAAGTCGACGCCCTCGAAACCGGCGTACGTCGAGAGCATCCACGCTCCGTCGAAGGCGGTGGCCGCCCTGCCCGCGGCCACCTGGGCGTTGGCCTGGTTGGAGACGGAGTAGTCGGTGAAGGGGGCCATGTAGCCCTTGTCGGCCAGCCCGAAGTACCACTCGATGACCGACTGGAACGTGTCGTCGTCGTACCGGTACTCGGTGCCCCACCGCTCCTTGTCCGTGTAGGTCCAGCCGGCGGACGCGGCGAGGTGGCTCCAGGTGGTCTGGCCGTCACCGTCACCGCCGCCGTTGGTGGCCAGGCCGTAGACCTCGACGTTGTCCTTGTCGAAGCCGGGCTGGTCACCGCGCCGGCCCTTCTCGTCCACGGTCAGGCGCGCGATCGCCTTCTCGAAGGTGCCGCCGTCCACGGGGTTCCAGGAGAGGCCGTTCAGCTCCTCGGCACTCAGCCCGGCGTCCTGCGCCATCCGCTCGTTGTAGAAGAGGGCGACGGTGTCCCAGTCCTTCGGGGCGCCGTAGCGGTGGCCGTCCTCGCCGAGCCAGCTGGCGGCCAGACCGGGCTGGTAGGCGGAGTCCTCGATGCCCAGGTCGTCCAGCGGCTCCAGCACCTTCAGGTCGGCGAACTGGCCGAACTTCTGGATGTGGTCGGTGAACACGTCGGGCTGGGTGCCCGCGATGAAGCTCGCGGTGAGCTTGGTCCAGTAGTCGTCCCAGCCCATCTGGGAGATCTTCACGTCCAGGCCGGGGTTCCGCTTCTCGAAGTCCTTCGCGCACGCCTGGTACGCGGGGAGCTGGTTGGTGTCCCAGAGCCAGTACGTCACCGTGTCCGCGGCCGATCCGGCGCCGCCGCCCCGGGCGCAGCCGCTCGCCAGGGACAGCGCCAGCGCCCCGGTCAGAGCGGCGGCCGTACGAAATCGCATGTCCGTCCCCTCACTTGATGCCGGTGAAGCTGATGGTGCTGACGATGCGGCGCGCGAAGACACCGAAGAGCAGCAGCATCGGGAGTGCCGCGATGAGCGTGGCCGCCATCAGTCCGGACCAGTCGGTGCCGGTCGTCGGGGTCTGCGCGCGGAAGACGGCCAGTGCCACGGTGAGTACGCGCGAGCTGTCGCTGTAGGAGACCATCAGCGGCCAGAAGTAGTCGTTCCAGGACGTGATGTACGTGAGCACGGCCAGGGTCAGCACGGGCGTCGCCGCCATCGGCAGCATCACCCGGGAGAAGACCCGCACCTTCCCGGCGCCGTCCAGCAGGGCGGCCTCCTCCACCTCCCTGGGGAGGTTCATGAAGAACTGCCGCAGGAAGAACACCGCGAACGGGGTCATGAACATCGTCGGGAGAGCGATGCCCAGCAGGGAGTCCACCAGCCCGAGTTCCTTGATGAGGACGAAGTTCGGCAGCAGGGTGAAGATGGCCGGCACCATCAGCCCGGCCAGGAACAGGGCGAACACGGTGTCCCGGCCCCGCCAGCGCAGCCGGGCGAAGGCGTAGGCGGCCATGGCGGAGAAGAGGATCTGGCAGACGGTGATCAGGGTGGAGACGAACACCGAATTGAGCAGGTACCGCCAGAACCTCAGTCCGCTGCCCGAGCCGCCCTGCGCGATCGCCTCCTCGGCGGACTGCAGGCCCAGGGCCCGCTCGAAACCACTGGTGGTCGGGTCGACCGGCAGCGGGTCCGCCGGGTGGGCGGCCAGCCCGGTGTTGGTGGACAGCGCGGTGCGCAGGATCCAGTAGAAGGGCAGCAGGGTGACGAGGACGATCGCGGCCATCACCGCCCAGGCCGCGATCCGCCCGGGGGAGAGCCGCCCGCGCCTGCCGCGCCGTGCCGTCGGCGGGCCGGCCGCGGAGACCGTGCCGGTCACGGAGGCCGCGTCGTCCGCGGGTGCCGTGCCGGCCGTGGAGGTCGTGTCGGTCATCCCGTTCTCCTCTCCGTCAGCCGAGGTCGGTCCGGCCGGCCCGGGTGAGCCGGTACTGGACGAAGGTGATGGCGCTCAGCACGACCAGCAGGGCGACCGACATCGCCGAGGCGTACCCGAACTGGAAGCGGCCGAAGGCGGCGCCGTAGATGTAGAACTGGAGCACGTTGGTGGCGTTGGCCGGTCCGCCCCCGGTGGTCACGGCGACCGTGTCGAAGACCTGGAACGAACCGATCACCGTCATGATGAGGACGACCGCGAGGACCGGCCGCAGCAGCGGCATCGTGATCCGCCAGAACATCCGCCACTCGCTCGCGCCGTCCACCTTCGCGGCCTCGTACATGTCGCCGGGGATGGCCTGGAGCCCCGCGAACAGCAGCAGCGCGGTGTAGCCGACGTGGCGCCACACGTTGATCAGCGCGATGGTCGGGACCGCCCAGGTCTCGTCGGCCAGGAAGGGGATGCGGTCGAGACCGAGCCCCGCGACGATCTCGTTGCCGATGCCGAGCTGGGTGTCCAGCATCCACAGCCAGACGATGCCGGCCACGACGTTGGACATCAGGTACGGCGTGAGCACGATCCCGCGCAGCAGTGACGACTGGGTCAGCCGCTGGAGGAGCACGGCGATGGCCAGGGCCGAGACCGTCTGCACTCCGATGTTGATGACCACGTAGACGACCGTGACCCGCATCGACTCCCAGAAGATGGGGTCGTTGACCATCCGCACGTAGTTGTCCAGGCCCACCCACCGGGCCGGGGTCAGGAGGTTGAAGCGGGTGAAGCTCAGGTAGATCCCGCGCAGCGTCGGCCAGAGCAGGAAGACCACGAAGCCCAGGAGCGCCGGGGCGATGAACACCGCGGCGAGACGTCCGTCACCCCGATTCCCGCCGGGGCTGCTGGAGGCGATGGTCATCGGCGGACTCCCTCGCATGCGGTGGCTCGATCCCATTTACTTTTGGGCTGGAATAATCAATGCGTCAAGAGGTCGCACGAACATCCTTTTCAAAGGAAAAGTTGCCTAGACTGGTTCCATTGTTTCCGGTCCGGAAGAAAGTGGGGCTCGATCACATGCCCACAAGCGCCGAGAGCTGGCTGCCGTTGAGTCCCGGAGAACGCTCCGTGGCGATCGAGGTGCTCGTGCACGGACCGCTGTCCCGTACCGAGCTCGCCCGGCGGCTGGGCCTCTCACCGGGCAGCCTCACCCGGCTGACCAAGCCGCTCATCGAGTCGCGGCTGCTGGTCGAGGTCCCCGAGGCGGGCGCGCCGGCGGGAGCGCGTCCGGGGCGTCCGTCGCAGCCGCTCGACGTGGTCACCGACTCCCGGTACTTCCTGGGCTTCAAGATCACCGGTGACACGGTGTACGGCGTCGTCACCACCCTCAGGAGCGAGATCGTCGCCCGCCACGACCGTGCGCTCACCACGCACGAGCCCGGTGAGGTCGCCGACCTGCTGGCCGCGATGACCGGGGAGCTGTCCCGCGGCCGTCCCCGGGTCGCCGGCATCGGCATCGGCGTCGGCGGACTCGTCGAGGGCCGGGCCGTGGTCGGCGAGTCCCCCTTCCTCGGGTGGCGGGGAGTCCCGCTGGCCGGACTCGTCGAGGAGCGCACAGGACTGCCGGTCGTCGTCGAGAACGACACCGCCGCATTCGTGGAGGCCGAGACCTGGTTCGGGGCGGGGCGCGGGCTGGACCGGTTCGTCGTCCTCACCATCGGCGCCGGGCTCGGGTACGGGCTCGTGCTGGGCGGCAAGCGGGTGCCCTACCCGGGGGACGAGGACCGCGGCTTCGGCCGCCACTGGATCCTCGACCCGTACGGTCCGCTCACCCCCGACGGCCGGCGCGGCAGCGCCGTCTCGCTGCTGACCATCCCCAACATCCGCTACCAGGTCCAGGCCGCCACCGGCCGGGACCTGGGCTACGAGGAGATCCTCGCGTCCGCCGCCGCCGGCGAGCCCGTGTCCGCCCGGGTCGTCGAGGAGGCCGGACGGGCCCTGGGCGCCCTGGTGGCGCAGGTCGCCAACTTCGTGATGCCGCAGAAGATCCTGCTCGCGGGGGAGGGGGTGGGCCTGATGGACGTGGCCGGAAAGGTGGTGGAGAACACCATCCGCGACAACCGGCATCCGCGGGCCGCGCCGGTCGGTCTGGAGACCAGGGTGTCCGACTTCCACGACTGGGCGCGCGGCGCCGCGGTGTTGGCGATCCAGGTCCTGGTACTGGGAGCGGCGCAGGTGTGAAGAGGCGTGCCATGTGCGCCAGAACACAGATGGTGTGAACGAACTCGCCGGTAGGCCTTGACAGATGAGACGATTGACGTGATCAGTAACACGGTCCGTTATGTCCGGTTGGCTCGCCATTACTCACATCGTCTTCACGCCGGGCGCCGTATGCTTCACAGCATGTCCACCACTGTTGAACCCTCCTCCGAGCGATCGGCTGCCGAGGTCAACGAGGAGATCCGGGCCCTGTGGCTCCGGTCGGGCGGGATACTGAGCGTCGAGCAGCGCGCGGAGTACCAGCGGCTCGTCATGGAGTGGGCCACCGCGGCCCCGGAGCCCGCGAAGGCTGCCTGACCGCCGCCTGACTCCTCGGCGCATCGGAGCCCCGCCCCCGGGCACCCCACGGGACGGGCGCCCTTCTCGCACTGACCTCGGCCGTCTGCTACGGCATCGTGAACTTCGCCGGCGGCCTGCTCTCCCGGCGCGTCCACTTCGCCGCCGTCACCTTTCTCGGTCAGGCGGGCGGGCTCGCGCTCGCCTGCGTGGCCGCCCTCCTCGTGACCGCACCCGGCGTCCGCCCCGCGGACCTGCTGTGGGGCGCCCTGTCCGGTGTGGGCAGCGGCGTCGCCACGCACTTCCCCAACCGGGGCCTGAGCCGCGGCGCGATGAGCGTCGTGGTGCCCGTGAGCGCCGTCACAGGCGTCGCGCTCTCCGACCTGTGCGGCGTACTCGTCCTGGGGGACCGCCCGGGCGCCGTCGCCTGGGCGGGGATCGTCGTCACCGCGCCCGCGCTCTGGCTGGTCTCCGGGGGCGGCACCGGCCCCGGCAACGCCGTCGCCGATGGTCTGCTCGCCGGCGGGGGCGTCGCCGTCCGGTACCTCGCCCTCGGACAGGCCGGCCCCGAAAGCGGCCTGTGGCCCGTGGCGGCAGGCCGTGTCGCCGCCGTACTCCTGCTGCTGCCCGCCGCCGCACGGCACCGCGGACGCCTGCGGCCGCCCTCGCGCCGGGCCGCCGAGGCACTGCTGACCGGCGCCGGCGCCGCCCTCGGCCTGATCCTGTACCTCCTCGCCGCCCAGCGGCAGCCGCTGTCGGTCACCGTGGTCCTGGCCTCCCTCCACCCGGCACTGCCCGTGATCCTGGGCGTCGCCCTCCTCCACGAACGGGTCGGCCGCGGGCAGTCCGTGGGCCTGATCGGTGCGGCGGCGGCCACGGTGCTGCTGACACTGGGCTGAGGCCCGGTGGGATCCGGCGAGAGCCGGCCCGCTGTGCCGACGTCCCCGGCACCACCGGACGACCCACCGGCCGGGAGACCCGCGCGGCGGCGGTCCCACCGGCGCGGTGACGGCCCCGGCCGGTCACCGACCGAACCGGACGTCGGCCCCGCCCACCACGTGGGCGGCCGGCACGCGGCCCGCCCGCCGCGGTGGCGACTGCGGCGGGCGGGCCACGCCCGACGGGCCGCCCGATGCCGCCAAGTGGGTACAGGGCCGGGCAGCCGCGTACATCCGCTGCGTCCGAGGCCGTCACCGGACGGCGCCGGCGAAGGTCCTGTCGCCGTTCCGGCGGGCCGAGCCGGCCGCCCCCGTGCGCCGCGCGTCCGGACGCGCAGCCGCCTCGCCCGCCCACGCCCTGCCTCCCCCGCACCACAGCTCACCCCCACGTCGTCGAGTAGTGCCGTCGGTAGGCTTTGCGGTCCTGCTCCGCGCGGATCCACCGGGTGGCCACCAGCGCGACCAGGCTGCCCGCGACGACGAGCATGCCGGGACCGACGTTCCGGCGGTCGGTGAGCCGGGAGAGCAGTGTCGAGCCGTTGACGCCCGTCACGGGCGCCACCGCCCCCGGTGCCGCGGTCCCCGGCGCGGTGTCACCGCCGCCGTTGGCGGCCGGCGGCGAGGACGCGGCTCCGGGCCCCGCCCCCTCCTTCGCGGAGACGATCAGCCGTACGCCGAGCGACCGCATGGCCTCCGGCAACGGCTGGAAGAACGTCGTGCCCCCCTTGTCACAGTCGCCGCTGCCGCCCGACGTCACGCCGAGGGCGAGGCCCTCGGAGAACATCGGGCCCCCGCTGTCCCCCGGTTCGGCGCACACGTCGGTCTCGATGAGGCCGGTGACCGTGCCCTCCGGATAGTTCACCGTCGCGTCGAGCGCCGTCACCCGCCCGTCGCGCAGCCCGCTGGTGCTGCCGCTGCGGAACACCCGCTGCCCTACGGCCGGTTCACCCGTACCCGTGATCCGCACCCCCTGGTCACCACCGACCGCCACCACGTCGGCGCCGTCGCCGGCCTTCCCGTCCGCGTACTCCACCAGGGAGAAGTCGTCCCCGGGGAAACTCCCGGCGACCGTTCTGCCGACCTGTCGGCCGTCCCCGCCGCCGGACCAGACGGACCCCGTCGGCCCGCAGTGGCCGGCGGTCAGGATGAAGTCCCTCGTTCCGTCGGTCACGTTGAAGCCCGCCGAACAGCGCCCCGCCGTGGACAGGATCGGCTCCGCCCCGTTCAGGCGAGTCGTGAACGTGCCGTCGGTGCGCTCCATGCGGACGAACTCGCCGATGCCCTCCGCGACACCCGTCAGCCGGGACCAGTCGGATCGGGAGACCGTGCTGTCACCCCGTACCACCACCTCGTTCGACCGGTAGTCGAGCGCCCACGCCGTCCCGGGCACCCGGGGCGCCGAACGCAGCGCCGAGGCGCCGGACTTCAGCTCGGACATGCTGTGCCGAACGACCTTCGCCTCGGCACCGGCCCGCCGCACCTCCTCGGCCGTGCGCTCGTCGGTGACCGCGACGACCGGCCGCCCGTCGGAGCCGACCCAGTGGCCCGCCGTACGGGAGGTGCCCAGCCGTGACACGAGTCCGGCGCCGGTACCGGCTGCGGTCCGCGCCGCTGTGTGCGGCGCGGCCGACGCGGCGGGGGGCTCGTCCGCCACGGCCCGGGTGACCATAGTCCCCCCGATCAGGAGTCCGCATACGGCCGCCAGCCGTGCCGTTCGCCGGACGATGTGTCGTCGTGCGTGCCTCATGTGCGTGCTCCCGAACCCGGACACGCGGTGTCGCCACCGCGGGGGCCTCCGGACGTCGAGCGCCCCCCTCCCGTACGGGGAAGGACCCGCCCGCGTTCACCGGGCCGGCGGACCGGTCGCGGACGCGGCGGACGGGGCGTCATCGCGTCCGTTCGGGCCGACCCCGTCGGCGCCGTCCGTGCCCGTCGTCCCGTTTCCCGGTCGCACCGCCGCCCCCTATCTTGTTGGCCATGACCAGCATTCGGCAGGACCAGCCCAGTGACCCGAACCCCTTGCAGGCACTCACCCTGGACCAGCTGCGCCGCCGGACGAGCATGAAGTGGCGCACCCACCCCGCGGACGTACTGCCGCTGTGGGTGGCCGAGATGGACGTACCGCTCGCCGAACCCGTGGTGCGCGCCGTCACCGACGCCATGGAACTCGGCGACACCGGTTACCCGGTCGGCAGCGCCTACGCCGAGGCCCTGGCCGCCTTCGCCGGCAAGCGGTGGGGGTGGGACGACCTCGCCGTGGAACGCACCGCGATCGTGCCCGACGTGATGCTGGGCGTCGTCGAGATGCTCAAACTGGTCACCGGGCCCGGTGACCCGGTGGTCGTGAACCCGCCGGTGTACCCGCCGTTCTACCAGTTCGTGACCCACCTGGACCGGCGCGTCGTCGAGGCTCCGCTCGGCGCGGACCTGCGGATCGACCCCGGTGCGCTGGAGGACGCGTTCCGGCGGGCCGTCGCCGACGGTGGGCGGGCCGCCTACCTGCTGTGCAGCCCGCACAACCCGACCGGCACCGTGCACACCGCCGACGAGCTGTCCGCCGTGGCCGCCCTCGCCGAGCGGTACGGCGTCCGGGTCGTCGCCGACGAGATCCACGCGCCGGTGGTCGGCACGGGGGCCCGGTTCGTGCCGTACCTGAGCGTGCCCGGCGCCGAGCGCGGTCTCGCGCTGATGTCGGCGTCCAAGGGCTGGAACCTGGCCGGGCTCAAGGCGGCGCTCGCCCTCGCCGGCCCCGGCGCCGCCGCCGACCTGGCGCGGATGCCCGAGGAGGTCGGCCACGGACCGAGCCACGTCGGCGTACTCGCCCACACCGCCGCCCTGCGCGACGGCGCCGCGTGGCTGGACGCCGTGCTGGCCGGGCTCGACGAGAACCGGCGGCTGCTCACCGGCCTGCTGGCCGAGCATCTCCCCGGTGTCGTCCACCGCCCGGGCGAGGCGACCTACCTGGCCTGGCTCGACTGCCGTGCGCTGGACCTCGGCGACGACCCGGCGGACGTCTTCCTCCACCGCGGCCGGGTGGCCCTCAGCTCCGGCATCCCCTTCGGTACCGGCGGAGCGGGACACGTACGGTTCAACCTGGCGACCTCGCCCGAGGTGATCACGGAGGCGGTGCGGAGGATGGCGGCGGCTGTGGCCTGAAGGGGGGCGTGCGGCCCCGCCCGACAGGGCGCGCGCCTAGACTTCCGGCCATGGACGACGCGTCACTGGCCCGGCTGGGCTCCGGCAAGTACCTGCTGGTCACCACGTACCGGAAGAACGGCACCCCGATCGCCACACCGGTGTGGGTCGTACGGGACGGGGACTCGCTCGGCGTCTGGACGGCCGCCGACTCCTGGAAGGTCAAGCGCGTCCGCAACCGCGCCGACGTTCTGGTCGGCCCCTGCGACCTGCGCGGCAACCCGACCGGCGACCAGGTGCCGGCGACCGCGGAGATCTGCGACCCGGCCACCACCGGCCGTTACCGCCGGCTGATCGCCCGCAAGTACGGCGTCGTCGGCCGGCTCACCCTGTTCGGCAGCCGGCTGCGCCGGGGTCTGGACGGCACCCTGGGTATCCGGATCACGCTCACGTCCTGAACGGCGGCTCTCCGCTGAGCCGACGGCTGACGCCTGGAGCAACCGGCCGGCGCTCAGGTCCAGGCCCGGTACGGTTCGTCGACCAGCTGGAAGACGGGCTGGCCCCGTACCGGGTCCTTGGCCGTGGACAGCCGCACCCGGTCGCCGCTGTGGATGCCGATGAGCGGCCCCATGACCCGGCCGCGCAGCACGAAGCCCTCGGCCATCTCGATCAGGGACACGTTGCGTGCGGCGGGGGTGTTGCGGTGCACCACCGTGGTGTGGCGCACCGTGCCCGTCCCGTCGCTGCGTTCCGTCCGGAGGTCGCTGCCGCGGCAGACCGGGCACAGCACCCGGTGGTACATGGCCGTGCCGCACCAGGTGCAGCGCTGGAAGAAGACGGCCTCGGTGTCCGGGGCAGCGGGGGCCCTGGGGTCGAGCACGCCCGTCGCGGAGCCGGCTGCCTGCTGAGCGACGTTTCCTGAGTGGTGGTACACGCTGTCAACTCCCTGCACTCGGGCCGGAATCCGCGTGCGCGGTCACCGGGCACGCGTGTGCGCGGCTCGTCGTGCCACCGTGCACGCCGCCCAGCGTATGGCACTGAGTGCCACTCGTAAAGGCACTCGGTACCCCAATTCTGCGTCCGCGGTGCGGTGCCGGTGCTGCCGTGACCGCCGGCGGCCGACGGCCGGTGGCCGGCGCCGCTCGTCAGTCGCGGGCGAGGGCGGTCTCGACCTCCCGTACGACCTGCCACAGGGGCGTACCGCGCCGCGCGACCACGACCACCACGTCCTCGGGCCCCTCGGCCGACGGCGGGACGGGAGGGCCGCCGAACGTGGACTGCGCGTACGCCAGCGCGTGGTCCACCGCGGCGCCGGCGTCGTCCCGTCCCTGTGAACGCAGCCAGGACCGCAGGGCGTTGTTGTGCGCCGCGACCACGGCGGCCGCGATCACGTCGGCGCGCAGGAGCCCGTCCGGCCGCCCGCCCAGGCGCCCGCGCAGGTACGCGGCGAGGGCGCGTTCGTAGCGCCACACCACCGACAACTCGTACGCGCGCAGCCCGGGGACCTTCTTCGTGAGGTGGTAACGCTGCACCGAGAAGGCCGGGTTCTCGGCGTACATGCGCAGCACCAGCCGGGCCGCGTCGCAGACCCGTCGCACGGGGTCGGCGTCCTCGGGGGAAGCGGCCAGGAAGGCCGTCATGTCGGCCAGGCAGCGCTCGTGGTCGGGGAAGACCACGTCCTCCTTGGAGGGGAAGTAGCGGAAGAACGACCGCCGTCCGACACCGGCGAGCGCGACGATGTCGTCCACGGTCGTCTGCTCGTAGCCCCGCTCCAGGAACAGCCGGAAGGCGGCCGCGACGAGCGCCTCCCGCATCGGCGGCCGGGCACCCGCCGCGTCCGTCCCGTCCCCGCGGCGGGTCGCCGCACTGCTGGAGCTCATGCAGGGGAACGTAGCAGCTCATCGGCGCCTGTGGCACTCAGTGCAGGGCAAGGAGGGAACTGAGTGCCCTGCCGCCTCGCCGTACCGGTCGCATACGATCATTTCCGGTCAGCACCGAGGAGTCCCGCATGGCACCCGCCCGCCCCCGCATCCTGTACGTCACCGACCTGGCCTATGAGGCGCGCGGGCGGCGCTACGGCGACGAGGACGTCTTCCTGACCTCCCGCCTGCGCGCGGACTTCGACCTGGCCCTGTGCCATCCGGCGGACGCCGCCGCGCTGATGGACGCCTTCGACGCCGTCGTCGTACGCAACAGCGGTCCCGTGCTGGGCCATCAGGCTGCCTACGACGCCTTTCGCGAGCGCGCGGCCGAGCGCGGCACCCGTGTCTACAACCAGCTCACGGGCAGGGCGGACATGAACGGCAAGCAGTACCTCCTCGACCTGGCCGAGGCCGGACACCCGGTCATCCCCACCGTCGACCGGCTGGACGACGTGCACCGGCTGCCCCCGGCGGACGAGTACGTCGTCAAGCCCAGGCTCGGCGCGGACTCGGCGGGCCTGCGGTTCGTGCCCGCGGACCGCCTGCGGGAAACGGTGCTCGGCGACGCCGGGGACGTCCTCGTACAGCCACGCGTCGACTTCGCCTACGAGGTCTCCTTCTACTTCGTCGACCACGGCTTCCAGTACGCCCTGTACGCGCCGGACCCCGACCGGCGCTGGCGGCTGGAGCCGTACGACGCCACCCCGGAGGACCTCGCGTTCGCGCGGCGGTTCATCGAGTGGAACGGCATCGACCACGGCATCCAGCGCGTCGACGCCTGCCGCGCGCCCGGCGGTGAGCTGCTCCTGGTCGAGCTGGAGGACCTCAACCCCTACCTGTCGCTGGACGCCCTCGACGAGGCGGTCCGGAACTCCTTCGTCTCCGCCCTGCGGACGGCCCTGCGGCGTCTGCTCGCGGCATGACCCCGCCCGGAGGGCAGGCCTAGCCTGGACGGCATGAACGTGTTTCTCGAGCGGCTCGACCCGGACATGTGCGTGGTGACGGCCGCGGCGGACGGGGAACGGGCGGGCTGCCTGGTCGGCTTCTCCTCGCAGTGCTCCATCGAACCCGTGCGGTTCGTCGTGTGGCTCTCCGAGGTCAACCGGACCTTCCGGGTGGCGCGGGCCGCCGACGTACTGGCCGTCCATCTGCTCGCCCGCGACCGGCGCCGGACGGCCGAGGTCTTCGGCGGGCAGACCGGCGACCGGGCCGACAAGTTCCAGCAGGTCCGCTGGCGTGAGGGGCATGGCGGGGCGGCCGTCCTGGAGGACGCCGAGGCGTGGTTCGTCGGCCGCGTCGTGGACCGGGTCGTCGGGGGCGACCACGTCGGCCACGTCCTCGAACCCGTCGAGTGGGGCGGGCGCGAGGCGTCCGGCGGACCGCTGCTGCGGCTCGCCGACGCCCTCACCATCCGGCCCGGGCATCCGGTGGAGTGACCCGCGCACACGACGACCCGGCCGGATCGGCCGGCGCCCGGATGCCGAGACGCACGTCGTCCCGGTGTTCCTCTGCCTCCGGTTCCCAGGTCGGTGCCGGCGGTTCCGGAAAGCCGGCTTCGTCGGCTCGGCGTGCCGCGACGGCGTCCACACCGTGCCCGACCGTGTCGCCGGCCACGAACAGAGTCCCGGCCTCGGGCGGTCGGCGGCGTGAACCGTCGCCACCGACCTGGGCCCCGGCCGCGCGGGCGGACTCAGCGCCCCGCGGGGCTCCGCTCGACCAGCGCGTCGGTGACCGCCCGCACGCTGCGCGCGATGTGCTGCAACTGCAGGACCTCCGCCGCGTACAGCTTGATGGTGTGCTCGATGACCGACTCGGGCAGGCCGAGCCGGGGCAGGTCCGCCCGGGCGGTCTGCAGAGCGGTGCGCGCCACCCGGATCTCCTGCTGGACCTGGAGCTGCGCGTGGCGGGCGAGCAGCACGGGGTGACGGATCAGCGCCGGATAGCCGGCGTAGCGAGCCGGCACCAGTTCGCGCAGCCACTTGGCCGCCGAGCGCTCCCAGTCGTAGCTGCCGGGGGTCTTGACCTGGCAGGGCCAGTCCGGGCTGATGCGCGTGGTCGTCAGGGGCATGATCATCGCCTCCGGGTGTGCGGCGTCGTGGGGGTGGGGCGAGGGGCGGGCGGTCCAGGGCCGACCGGGACCGCCGCGGGCGCCCGAGCAGGCGATGCCCGACGGAACACCCCCGGTGGGCCGGACGGGCAGGAGGCGACGGCCGGGGATGTTCGCAACAGGTGCGGACGCGCTCCGGGGCGGCCGGGTCGCGCTCCGTGAGCAGTATTTATATATGCCATCTGCTTTGCAAGCCGTATGAAAACATTCATGCCTGCTTCGTCGTGAATGATTCCCCTCCGCGCGGCCGGTCGCCCCCGCCCGCCCCCGGAAAGCGGCGCCGGGTCAGTCCCGGAGGAAGAACTGGTGCTGGTCGGCGACCTGCTCGTACTCCTCCAGCCGGGCCTGCGTCCGCTCGGGATCGGCGTCGGTCATGGCCTGGAGCAGCGCCGCGCACATCACGCCCGGCGCCGCGTAGGAGTCGAAGACCAGCCGAGACCCCGTGCCGGTCGCGAAGGTGACGTCGGCCTCGTCGACGACGGGACCGAGCGCCAGGTCGGTGATCAGTGCCACTTTAAGTCCGGCACCGCGTGCCACCCGCACCGCGCCCAGGGTCTCGTGGGCGTGCCGGGGCATGGAGAAGGCCAGCACCCAGGTGCCGCCGGCCTCCCGGGACTGGAGCAGGGCGTCGTAGGCGACGCTGCCGCCCCGGGTCACCAGCCGCACGTCGGGGTGGACGCGGCGGGCGGCGTAGGCGAAGTACTCGGCGAGGGAGACGGAGATGCGCAGCCCGAGGACGGTCAGCGGCGCCGACGCGGCCAGTTCGCGGCCGACGTCGATCACCCGGTCGGCGTCGGCGAAGTCGCGCCGCAGGTTCTCCAGGTTCTCGATCTCGGCGTCGACGGCGGCCTGGAGTTCGTTGCCCCGGTTCTCCTCGGCGGGGGCTGTGCCGCGCGTCCCCAGCGCGATCGACTGGAGCCTCTCCCGCAGCGCCGGGTAGCCGCTGAAGCCGACCGCCGCGGCGAACCGCGTCACCGACGGCTGGCTCACGCCCACCCGGTCCGCGAGGTCGGTGATCGACAGGAACGCCGCCTCGGTGAGGTGTTCGATGAGGTACTGCGCGATGCGCCGCTGTCCGGGGGAGAGGCGGGGCCGGTCGAACAGCGTCCTGAGCAGGGACGTGGGGGAGGCCTCCGTTCCCGGGGTCACCCGTCCCGAGGTGATCGCCGATGCCTGCGCGCGTGCCTGCTGCGGCGATGGCAAGGGTGCGCCTCCTTTGTCTCCCACGGAG
This sequence comes from Streptomyces sp. WG7, assembly GCF_049975785.1. Taxonomy (NCBI): domain Bacteria; kingdom Bacillati; phylum Actinomycetota; class Actinomycetes; order Kitasatosporales; family Streptomycetaceae; genus Streptomyces; species Streptomyces sp. WG7. Next base: position 221,745 of record NZ_JBNGGE010000004.1, on the reverse strand, counting down.
GTCAACATAGCCCACCCCTCGTGTCGGGCCGGGCGGTGTCACAGGCCGTCCCGGGGCCGCGCGGTCCGGAGCGGGAGTCGTGCGAATCCGGCATCGGTTCCAGGTGAGTGCGGTGCCCACCCCGCATGAACCGGAGCCCACCCCACGTGAATACGGCGCCCACCCCACGTGAATACGGCGCCCACCCCACTGGAATACGGCGTCCGCCCCACGTGAACACGGCGTCCGCCCCACACGGGTCCGGGATCGCACCCCGCGGGGATAGCGCCGAGCTGTCCGGGAACCCGCCGTCACGGAAGCAAACGCACCCGCACCACGGACGAGGAGCCGCAGCCATGACCGTCCCGGAAGAGAACCGGCCGAAGACCGACACCACCGACGACGTACTCGAACAGCGCGACGAGGACGCGCCCCGCCCGCCCGGGGGCACCAGCCGGACCATGCGCGAGGCTCTGGAGGAGGCACACGTCCGCCCCGACGATTACGACGAGGAATGACCGCACCGTCGACCGCGCCGCACTGGTTCGACCGCGCCGCACTGGTTCGACCGCGCCGCACCGGGCCGACCGCACCGGGGCCACCGCACCGGGTCGACCGACCCTGAAAACCCCGTCGGGTGACACCGTAGGGACGCCATCAGGCGCTGGAGAACGACTGCCTGGTCCGGCACGCCGAACGGCACGGACACCAGTGGGCGGCCCCCACCGGCCGCGCACGTCGCCAGGTCGGGCGACGCGCCGAACGACCGCTGCCGGGTGGCGGGCAGCGTGCTCCCGCACGCCGGCGCCGACGGCCCCCCGCACGCGGAGCCCCCGCCGGGCCTCACCGGTGGTGGCTCAACCGGGTGACCCCGGGACCGGCATCGCCCCCGCCGGCACCACGAGGTCGGCGCGGTCCCGGGTCGCGGTTACCAGGCCGGCGTTGCGCTGGTCGGTGCCCAGCGCCCAGGCGACCGCGTCCTCATGGGACTTGCCGAACCGTTCGTGCCGCGCCACCAGCCGGCGGACCCGCTCCGTCTCCGCCGGCTCGCAGAACCACACCTCGTCGAGACGGGCGCGCACCCTCGTCCACGCCCCGGTCTCCAGCAGCAGGTAGTTGCCCTCCGTCACGACCAGCCGCGCCGACGGAGGTACCGGCACCGCTCCGGCGAGCGGCTGCTCCAGCACCCGCTCGAAACCGGGCGCGTACACGATGTCGCCGTCCTCCTCCTCGCGCAGGCGGAGCAGCAGCGCCGCGTACCCGGCCGCGTCGAAGGTGTCGGGCGCGCCCTTGCGGTCCCGGCGGCCGAGCCGGTCCAGTTCGGCGTCGGCGAGGTGGAAGCCGTCCATGGGGACGTGCGCGACCCATGGCTCGCCGGTCCCGTTCAGCTCCCGCACGAGGTGCTCGGCGAGCGTCGACTTACCGGCGCCGGGGCTGCCGGCGATGCCCAGGATCGCGCGCCGCCCGCCCGCCGGCAGGGAGCGGGCGCGGGCGAGGAGGTCGTCGAAAGTCAGCGGCACACCGCAGAGTGTGTCACCTGATCGGACCCGCCCCCGAGGGGAACCGATCGGACCCGCCCCTGCGGGGAACTGTGTCGGGTATGACGACGCAGCTGGGACTTCCCGATTCCATCCGGGCCTGCCTCTTCGACCTCGACGGGGTCGTCACCAGAACGGCGGTGGTGCACGCCGCCGCCTGGAAGGAGACGTTCGACGCCTTCCTGCGCGAGCGGGACGGCGCGGACTTCCGCCCCTTCACCGACTCCGACTACGACGAGTACGTCGACGGCCGCCCCCGCGCCGACGGCGTGCGCTCCTTCCTCGCCTCCCGCGGCATCGAACTGCCCGAGGGCGGGCCCGACGACCCGCCCGACGCGCAGACCGTGGGCGGCGTGGGCAACCGCAAGAACGCACTGCTCCTCGACAAGATCCGCACCGACGGCGTGGAACCCTACGAGGGCACGCTGCGCTACCTCGACGCGGTCCGCGCCGCCGGTCTCGCCACCGCGATCGTCTCCTCCAGCGCCAACACCCTGGACGTCCTGCGTTCCATCGATGCCGAGCGCCTGTTCGACGTACGCATCGACGGCGTGGTGGCCCGCGAACGGCGACTGCCGGGCAAACCACGCCCCGACACCTTCCTGGCCGCCGCCCGCGACCTCGGCGTCGAACCGTCCCGTGCCGCCGTCTTCGAGGACGCGCTCGCCGGCATGGACGCGGGACGCTCCGGAGACTTCGGCTACGTCGTCGGCGTCGACCGCGTCGGCCAGGCCGACGCCCTCTACGCCCACGGCGCCGACCGTGTCGTCAAGGACCTCGCCGAACTCGGAGGCCAGGCGTGATCACCAACCGGACGTACGCCGTCGAGCCCTGGTCCGTGCGCGAGACCGCCCTCAACCTCGACCTGCTCGCCCAGAGCGAGTCGGTCTTCGCCCTGTCCAACGGGCACATCGGCTGGCGCGGCAACCTCGACGAGGGCGAACCGCACGGCCTGCCCGGCAGCTACCTCAACGGCGTCTACGAACTGCACCCGCTGCCGTACGCCGAAGCGGGCTACGGCTACCCCGAGTCCGGGCAGACCGTCATCAACGTCACCAACGGCAAACTGCTGCGGCTGCTCGTCGACGACGAACCCTTCGACCTGCGCTACGGCCGGCTCGGCAAGCACGAACGCACCCTGGACCTGCGGCGCGGCGTGCTGGAGCGGATCTGCGAGTGGACCTCCCCGGCCGGTACGACCATCAGGGTGCGCTCCACCCGGCTGGTCTCCCTCACCCAACGGGCCATCGCCGCCGTGGAGTACGAGGTGGAGCCCCTCGACAGCCGGACCCGGGTGGTCATCCAGTCCGAGCTCGTCACCAACGAGAGCCTGCCCGACCCCGACGGCGACCCCCGGACGGCCAAGGCGCTGCGGTCCCCGCTGGAGCCCGAGGAGGACCTGGCCACCGGGTCCCGGCTGCGCCTGGTGCACCGGACGCGGCGCAGTGGTCTCAGGGTCGCTGTGGCAGCCGACCACGTCGTCGACACCTCCGGGGAGATCACCACCAGCAGTGAGAGCAACACGGACGTGGCGCGCCTGACCGTCACCTCCGTGCTGGAGCCCGGACAGCGGCTGCGGGTGCAGAAGACGGTCGCCCACGGCTGGTCGGGCGCCCGCTCCCGGCCCGCGATGAGCGACCAGGTCGAGGCGGCGCTCGCCGCCGCCGCGCACAGCGGCTGGGACGGCCTGGTGGCGGAACAGCGCGCCTACCTCGACGACTTCTGGGCGCGGGCGGACGTCGAGGTGCACGGCGACGAGGAGATCCAACAGGCAGTGCGCTTCGCCCTGTTCCACGTCCTGCAGGCCGGGGCGCGCGCCGAACAACGGGCGATCCCGGCCAAGGGACTGACCGGCTCCGGTTACGACGGGCACGCGTTCTGGGACACCGAGATGTTCGTGCTGCCCGTGCTGACCTACACCGAGCCCAGGGCCGTCGCCGAGGCGCTGCGCTGGCGCCGGGACACGCTGCCCGCCGCCCGGGACCGCGCCGCCCAGCTCGGGCTGCGCGGCGCCGCGTTCCCGTGGCGGACCATCGACGGCTCGGAGGGCTCCGCGTACTGGCCGGCCGGCACCGCCGCCTTCCACGTGGCCGCCGACATCGCGCACGCCGCGGTGCGCTACACGGCGGCGACCGGCGACACCGGCTTCGAACGCGACACCGCCCTGGAACTCCTGGTGGAGACGGCCCGGTTGTGGCGCTCCCTGGGCCACCACGACCACCACGGCGTCTTCCACATCGACGGCGTCACCGGTCCGGACGAGTACAGCGCCATCGCCTACGACAACACGTACACCAACCTCATGGCGCGGTCGAACCTGCTCGCCGCCGCCGACGTGTGCGAACGCCACCCGGACGAGGCGGCCCGGTTCGGCGTCGACGACGAGGAGAGCGCCGCCTGGCGGGACGCCGCCGAGTCCGTGCACATCCCCTACAACGACGAGCTCGGCGTCCACGAACAGCACTCGGGCTTCACCCGCCACCAGCGCTGGGACTTCGCCCACACCGCCGCCGACCAGTACCCGCTGATGCTGCACTTCCCCTACTTCGACCTCTACCGCAAGCAGGTGATCAAGCAGTCCGACCTCGTCCTGGCGATGTACACCTGCGGCAGCTGGTTCGACGCCCACTGCGACGAGGACCAGATCGCCCGCAACTTCGCCTACTACGAACCGCTGACCGTGCGGGACTCCTCCCTGTCCGCGTGCTGCCAGGCCGTCGTCGCCGCCCAGACCGGACACCTGCGCCTGGCCTACGACTACGCCGCCGAGGCCGCCCTGATGGACCTGGCCGACCTGGAGCACAACACCCGCGACGGGCTGCACATCGCCTCACTGGCCGGTACGTGGATGGCGCTGGTCGCCGGGTTCGGCGGCACCCGGCGGGACGGCGACAGCCTCCGGTTCACGCCGCGCCTGCCCGAGAAGTTCAGCCGCCTCGCCTTCCGACTCCAGTTCCGCGGCCGGTGCCTGCGCGTGGAGATCGGCGCCGACACGGCGACGTACACGCTGCTGAGCGGCTCCCCCCTGACGATCCACCACCACGGGAACGCGCTGACCGTGAACGGGGACGGCCCCGTCACCCGCCCCGTCCCGGCACCCGAACGGCGCCCCACCCCCGAACAGCCCCCGCACCGCCGCCCCAACGCCCGCTGACCGGCCGGACGCGAGGAGTGCGGGAGAGGGGCACGCGACGGCCCGACTGGCCGAGTTCCGCCCTGCGCATCCGTGGCACGCGGGTTAGTTTGACCTTGCTTTCCGGGTTATCCGGGTTTTCCGGGCTTCCGGGCTCCCGCCACCGGCGGCTGGAGGTGAGGACCGAGCGGCCCCGCGACGAGCGGGGGTGAAGGGGTGCGCGATGGCCGACCGGGCGAACGCCATGCTCGCAGGCGGACGGCGGGACGAGGCGGCGGCCACGCCGGGCAGGCCGCGGCGCCTCGGCGGTGACGCCCCGCTCGTGGCGGTGGCCGCCGTCTTCACCCTGGCCCAGCTGATCTTCGTCCACCCCTGGATGGGGCTCGGCTGGGACGAGACGGTGTATGTCAGCCAGGTCACCTCCCACCACCCCGCCGCCTTCTTCAGCGCACCGCGTTCCCGGGGCGTCTCCCTGCTGGTGGCGCCCCTCGCGTCCTGGTCGTCCTCCACCGAACTGCTGCGCGTCTACCTCGCCGTACTGTCCGGCCTCGGCCTGTACCTCGCCCTGCGCGCCTGGAAGGGCCTGTTCCCGGCCCGCGTCCTGGCCACGGCCGGCGCGTTCTTCGCCACCCTGTGGGTGACCCTCTTCTACGGTCCGCAGGCCATGCCCAACTACTGGGTCGCGATCGGCGCCCTGATCTGCGTCGGCTGCTTCCTGCGGTCCCGGCAGGGGCTGTCCGGCCGGGCCGCGCTGTGGGGTGTGGTGGCCGGGGCCGCGCTGATGGCGTGGATGCGGCCCACCGACGCGGTCTGGGTGACCGTACCCCTGCTGGTCATCACCCTTGTCCGCCGCCACTGGCCGCTGCTGCTCGCCCTGGTGGGCGGCCTGGCGGCCGGGGGAGTGGAGTGGGTGATCGAGGCGTACGGCTGGTACGGCGGCCTCGGGGAGCGGCTGTCCAGGGCCTCCGAGATCCAGGGCGGCCTCGGCTGGAACATCGCCGTGGACGACCAGATGCGCAGCCTGGGCGGGCGGGGGCTGTGCCGCCCGTGCACCGGCTCGATGCCGCACCCGGTGGTCACCCTGTGGTGGATCGCCCTCCCGGCCGTCGCCGGCCTCGGGGCCGTCGTCGCGGTCCGGGCCCGGCGTGCCGCCCGCACGCTGGTCCCCCTCGCCTGCGCCGTGACGGCCGCGCTCCCGTACCTGTTCCTGATCGGCTACGCGGCGCCCCGCTTCCTGCAGCCTGCCTACGCCCTGCTCGCGGTCCCGGTCGCCGACGCGCTGTGGCACCTGGCCAGGACGGAGCGCGGCCGGTGGCGGCCGGTGGCCGAGTCCCTCGTCGCGCTCGCGCTGGCCGTGCATCTGTCGGTGCAGCTCGCCGTCCTCGTGGGCACCGTGGACCGCAACGTCGAAAGCCGCGCGGACTGGACCCGCGTCGCCGACGAGCTGCACCGGCTCGGTGTCCGCCCGCCCTGCCTGGTCACCGGGCACGAGTCCATCCCGATCGGCTACTACACCGGCTGCTCCTCCGGCTCCACGAGCGGCAACAACGAGAACATCACCGCCGCCGAGATCGTGGACACGGCCCGGCGGATCCCGGTCGCCACCGTCACCGGCCCGGGCGGCACCCCGCCCGGCTACGCCCGCGACTGGACGGCGCACCGCATCACCGACCTGACCGTCCGCGTCGCACCCCGGGGGTGAAGATCCCGGACCGGGAACGGGTTAGCGATCGCGTATCGGGAAACGCGAACCGGGCACCCGCACCACCGAGCCGCGCGAGAGGGAGGCAGCGATGGGCACCGACCCGATGGCCGACGACGTCTACCAGCCCACCGGAACCAACGAGGAGCAGGAGGACGCCGCGCCCCTCGACCTCCAGGACGCCGTCGGCGAGCGGACCTACGACGACACTCTCGACGAGGGCTACTCCCCGCCGGAGAAGCCCTTGGGCGTGACCAAGCACGGCACCACGGCCGCCGAGCAGCACGACGGCGAGACCCTCGACGAACGGCTGTCCCAGGAGACGCCCGACGTGTCCGCCCCGGACGGGGACGGCGTGGGCGACGAGCCCGGCGGCGAGGGCGAACCGGTGGACCCCGAGGCGGGCACCGGCCGAGCCGGCCGCCTGGTCGCCCCCGACGAGGGCGTGCGCACCGACACGACCAAGGAGACCGTCGCCGAGGACGTCGGCATCGACGGCGGAGCGGCGGGAGCCGAGGAGGCCGCCGTACACGTCGTGGAGGACGAGACGGCGCTGCCGGACCGGGAGGACGGCCGGTAGGGGCCCCGCGCCGCACCGGCCTCATGTGTCACACGGGAGGCTCAGCGTCACATGGCACCTCGCGTGTCATGCGCCTCACAAGTCACATCACATTGCGCCTCACACGTCACATGGCCCGGACCGGTGCGCGGAGCACCGGTCCGGGCCTTCGGCCATCCGGTGGCCGCCCGGTCAGGGCCGCCCGGTCAGGGCAGCAGCTTGTCGAGGGCCGCGGCGCCCTCCTCGGCCAGCTTGCGCCTGGCCCATTCGAGGTTCTTGGGGGTGACGTCCCGGCCGGCGGCGAGGACCAGGTCCTCCGGGGACACGTCGGTGCCGTTGCGGGTGTGGAGCAGTTCGTCCGGAGTGGCGCGGTCGTCGCCCGCGCGGGCTTCGGACGGCCGGGAGGCTTCGGGCTGTGACGTCGACATGATCAGTGCTCCTCGGATCCGGATCGCTGCTTCGGTGCCGTGCTGTTGTCGGTCCCGGATATCCCGATAACACCATTCAATGCGGAAGCCGCCCGCGCATCCGGAGCCCGACGTGATTCAGGCCGCCGCCTGACGCACACCACCACGCTCCTACGCCCCCGGGTCTCCCGCACGCCGAACAGGGGCGGGGCCGGCTCAGAACGCGGTGAGCGTCAGCCGGAACCCGGTGGGCGCCGTGTCCTGGATGTAGGAGGCGAAGTCCGCCACGTCGTCGAAGGCGAAGCCGTACGCCCTGCCGTCCTCGGTGGCCGCGTGCACCGCCTTGGAGTAGTGGTTGGTCAGGGCGGTCCCGTAGAACGCGGCGGCGTCGGCCGTCGGCTGGGCGGCCGAGGAGAGCAGAGTGGAGCGGTTGAAGCCGGCGCCGAGGACCGCGGCGACGGGCCCGGTCGTGCCGTCGTTGGGGGCGGCGAGGGCGCCGTCGCAGAACAGCACGTCCCGGGTGGACGGCCTGGCGAAGGACACCCGGGCGGGCCCGTCGAAGGTCAGCCGGTCACCGCGCACCCGGCCGGTGAAGGTCCCGGCGTGGGTGGTGATCCTGAGATCCTTGCCGGTGTAGGTGCTCCAGACCTCGTCGATGTACGGGGCGAGATAGTCCTCGGGGAAGAGGCCGGCGTCCAGGCCGTGCCCGGGGGCGATGATCCGGGTGTCGTCCACGACCAGCGGCGCGAACTCCTCGACCTGCCGCACCGCGTCGAAGGCGGCCGCCCGTCCGCCGGCGCGCACGGTGCCCGTGGTCTGGTCCTTGGCGCCGGTCAGCCGGATCGCGAGCGGCACGCTGAACATGTCGACCATGGTGGTGTTGCAGAACATCCCGGCCGAGTTGTACGTGAACTCGGCGCAGTCGTGCAGCACCCCGTGGTTGGGGTCGGACTCGACCCAGCCCGCCGGGTACTGCAGCGCCGGGTTGCCCGCGCCGTCCGCCACCACCTTGAACTTCAGTTTCTCGCCGAGCGACACGTAGATCCGGCCGGAGAGGTAGGGCAGGCTCAGCCTGGTCCCGCCGCTGCCGCCGGAGAGGCTGATCGCGTAGTCGGTGTAGCCGTCGGCGCCGTTGTCCGACAGGGCCACGGGTGCGACGGTGCCGTCGGGGGTGACGCGCACCTGCCGGCCGCCCTGGTTGCCGACGATGTAGACGTGGACGTCCGCGTCGCCGAAGACGCCGGTGCTGTTGACGATCGTCAGCGGCAGGGCGCCCGCGGTCCTGGCCTCGGGGGCGGCCGGACCGGAGTCCGAGCCGACTTCCGCGAGGGCGTGCGGGGCGACGGCGGCGGCGACGGGCGCGGCCACGACCGCTCCACCGAGGGCGACGAGCAGCTTGCGCCGGCCGAGCGGGCGCTGGTGACGGGGAGTCATGTGGGGGGTCTCCAGAGTGTTCGGGGCATGACAGTGCGAGCAACGCTCTTCTGGGAGCGCTCTCGCGATGCGGGCCGATGCTACGCAGCACGTGTGGCCCGGCCAACCGCCTCCACCGGTCCTCAATGCCGTTGTCCCAGGCGGCACTTGGGGCGCCGGACGCTGCGCAGGGAACACTTAACCGCTGTTTAAGGGCCGTTTAATCCACATCGGTGATCCACATCGGTGATCCACGCCGGTAACCCGCGCCGGAAAACCGGTGGACGCACTCGCGCGGCACCTCGTACCGTGTGGCCCACGCCTTGAGACCGACGGAAGGAGGGCAGAGCCGTGCAGTTCACCTCACTCCCGCGCTCCCTCCCTGTTGTCCCGGCGTACCTCGTCTGACCGGGAGCGCTCCACGCACGACGCATCCCGGAGGAATCCGTGACCGATCTGGTCATCCGCGCGCTCGACGCGAGCGACGCCCATCTCTTCGACACCCTGCCCGACCCGTTGAACGCCCGTGAGGGCCACCGGTTGACCCGCCACCGCCCCGACTGGCAGCGGGTCGCCCTGCGCGACGGCACCGTCGTCGCCCGCGGCGCCTGGTGGGGCGGCCCCGACGACACCGAACCCGTCACCGTCAACTGGTTCGACGTGGCCGAGGGCGAGGAGGAAGCCGGGGCCGAACTCCTGCGCACCGCCCCCTGGCAGGTCGAACTCGAACTCAACCCTCCCGGCACCTGGCGCGAGGAACCCGCCCTGCGCGCCGCCGCCGAGGCCCGCTTCAGCGCCGCACGGGCCGCCGGGTACGACCTCCTGGTCGAACGCTTCCTGTACCGGTGGACGCCGGAGTGCGGTCTCCCCGAGCGGCCCGGCCGGCTGGACTTCCGCCCCGAACCGGACGACGCGGTGTTCTTCGACGCGCTGCGCCGCATCCACTCCGTCACCCTGGATGCCCACGCCCTGCTGGACATCGAGGAGGGCGGCCTGGACCGGGCCGCACAGGCGGAGCTGGACTTCTTCCACTGGTGCCCGTCGCCGCGGGAGTGGTGGCAGGTGGCGTACACCCCGCGGGGCGAGCTCGCGGGCATCCACATCCCGGCGCACAACCCGTCCGGTCCCTGCGTCGGCTTCATCGGCGTCGTGCCGGAACACCGCGGACACGGATACGCCTACGACCTCCTGGCCGAGTGCACCCATTTCCTGGCCGAGCGGGGCGCGGAGTTCATCTCCGCCGCGACGGACCGGGGGAACCACCCCATGGCCGCCAACTTCGCCAAGGCCGGCTACCCGGTCGTGCGGGAACGGATCAACTTCCGCCCCGTAGCGGCCGGCGGCCCGGCGGCCCGGTAGCCGAGGGCCGCACACGCGCACCGGGCTCGGCGGGAGCGTTCCACGCCGAGATCCGGTGGCGCGTGCGGCCGGCCCCTCCCGACGGCCCGGCCGCCGGGTTCCCGCCGCACATCCAGGGTGAGAAGTCCTGGTCCGGTGGAGCGAGCAACCGTTGGAGGACAAGCGGACCGGCGGCTGACCGGGGGCGCTACCGGTCGTTCAGCAGGGACTCGGCCTCGGAGAGGAGCTCGGTGACCCGCAGGCCGAACGCTGCGTCGCAGGCGTGCGGGTGTCCGCCGTCGGCGGAGGCGAGGAGCGCGTCCGCGGCCCGCAGCAGAGCGGGCACCGGCCCTCCGGACGCCTCCGGAAGGAGCGTCACACCGGCCTGGCCGCGCAGTTCCACGGTCGCACCCGCCGCGGCCGCCGGCGCGGTCAGGCTGAGTGTGAGCGTGCTCGACGCCCCGCCGGTGTGGTCGAGGACCAGATGGACGGTGTCCCCGGGGCCCGGTGCCGCCGCCGCGACGCGCCGGGCGTCACCGAGGACCGGAAGCAGTACGGACAGGGCGTGCGGACCCACGTCCCACAGGGCGCCCTTCTCCCGTCGCCACGGCGAGTCGGCGAACGGGCTGTCACCGCTGAACACCGCGCCGAGCCACTGCGCCCGCGCCGTGAACCAGCCGTCCACCGCCGCCTGTTCGGTGATCCACGCCTCGGTCTCGGGCTGGAACCGGGTGGTGAAGAAGACGACGGAGGCGACGCCCGCCACACGCACCGCCTCGACCACCGCCCGCCCCTGGGGCACCGTCGCCGCCAGCGGTTTGTCGAGCAGCAGATGGCACCCGGCCCGCGCCGCGCGTACCGCCAGGTCCGCCTGTACGGCCGGCGGCAGCGCGACCGCCACGGCCTCCACGTCCGCCAGCAGGGCGTCGACGTCGTCGTAAGCGCGTGTGCCGTGCCGGTCCGCCAGCTCCTTGGCGGCGTCCGGGCGGCGCCCCCACACCCCCGCGAAGTCCAGCCCTTCGTGCCGGCGCAGGGCGGGGGCGTGTGCCATGTCCGCCCAGGGACCGGTGCCGAGCAGTCCGATACGCATGCCGTTGCCCCTTCACGGTGCCGAACCCGGTGCCGGGCCCGCCGACGTTCCTCCCGGACGGCCGGCGTACGACAGCCCGGCCGGTGCCGAGCGTGTCACACCGACCGGGTGCCCGGGCAAGACCGCGGAGGGTGCGGGACGCGGCGCACCACGAGCTCCCACCGTGCGCATGGGCGCTCGGCCGCTCGGCCGCTCGGCCAGTCGTCCGTCCGCCCGTCCGTCCGCCCGTCCGTCCGCCCGCCCGTCCGTCCGCCCGTCCGCCCGTCCGTCCGACCGCGCAGCCGTCCGGGCTCGGCAGCTGTCCGGGGCCTGGCGGTCGTTCGGCCGATTGCCCAGCAGCTCGCCCGCTCGCTCGACTGCTCGCCTGTCCGCCCGCCCGCTCGCTCGCCTGTCCGGCCGTCCGTGTCCGTGTCCGTGTCCGTCGTACGAGACCGGTGATATTGCCGATCCCACCGACTGCCCCGCCGGCCGACAGTGGCATGGCCAGTTCATCGGCGAGGTCCGTCCGGCGGATGTCCCGGGATGCGCCCCCACGTGTTCCGGGCCCGTGTGCGATCACCGGCCGGCTCCCTCGCCACGACAGAGAGGACGACTCCTCGTGCAGCAGAACCCCCACACCCACGCCGCCTCCCGGGCCACGCGCCCGGCGTTCCGCGGAACGCGGCGGCGGCTCGCGGGCGTCACGGCGGCCGCGGCCGCCGTCGTCGCGCTCAGCACCCTCACCAGCCCCGGAGCCCAGGCCGCCGACAACCCCTACGAGCGCGGCCCGGCGCCCACCGAGTCCAGCATCGAGGCACTGCGCGGCCCGTACTCCGTGGCGGACACCAGCGTCTCCTCGCTCGTGGTCACCGGCTTCGGCGGGGGCACGATCTACTACCCGACCAGCACCAGCGACGGCACGTTCGGCGCCGTCGTGATCGCGCCCGGCTTCACCGCGTACCAGTCCTCCATGGCCTGGCTCGGTCCGCGGCTGGCCTCGCAGGGCTTCGTCGTGTTCACCATCGACACCAACACCACGCTGGACCAGCCCTCCTCCCGCGGTCGCCAGATGCTGGCCGCCCTGGACTACCTCACCGAGCGCAGTTCCGTCCGCGGGCGGATCGACAGCAGCCGGCTCGGCGTCATGGGCCACTCGATGGGCGGCGGCGGCACCCTGGAGGCCGCGAAGTCACGTCCGTCCCTCCAGGCCGCGATCCCCCTGACACCCTGGAACACGGACAAGACCTGGCCCGAGGTCAGCACCCCGACACTGATCGTGGGGGCCGACGGCGACACCATCGCCCCGGTCTCCTCGCACTCCGAGCCGTTCTACTCCAGCCTGCCGTCCCGGACGGACCGCGCCTACCTGGAGCTGAACAGCGCGTCCCACTTCTCGCCGAACACGTCGAACACGACGATCGCGAAGTACAGCATTTCGTGGCTCAAGCGGTTCATCGACAACGACACCCGCTACGAGCAGTTCCTGTGCCCGCTGCCCCGGCCGAGCCTGACCATCGAGGAGTACCGGGGCAACTGCCCGCACGGCTCCTGACACTCTCGACGGCGCCAACCGGCACCAACCGGCACCAACTGGCACCAACTGGCATCACCCGGCACCACCGGCGGCGGTCGCGGCACGTAGCGGCCGCCGCCGGCGCGTTGTGCCGCCGCACGGCCCCGGGCCCGGACCGCTGGGCCGCGGCACAGTGCGTGATTCGGGTCACGCGGTGCGCAGCCGCAGGTGACAGGGTCGACGCTCAGGCGGGCCGCGGCGGACCCACGGCTTCCGCGTCAGGTTACGCGCGCGTAACCTCCCGGGAATGACCGGAGAGACGACCGTACGCACGGCCGTGCGGATCCACGGCCGCAGCACGCAGCGGCAGGCGGTGCGCACCCTGTTGGAAGGGCTGCGCACGCACAGTGGCCACCTGGTCGTGGCCGGCGAGCCCGGGCTCGGCAGGACCACCCTCCTCGACTGGGCCGCCCGCTCCTTCCGGGCCGGTCCCGTACTCCGCCTCGGACCCGGCCCGGAGCGAGGCGCACGCGCCGTCGCCGCGGGACTGCTCGACACCCTGCGGGTGGCGGCCGGCGAGGCACCTCTGCTCGTGTGCGTCGACGACGCGCATCTCTGGGACGCCCCGGCCCGCAACACCCTGGGCCGAGCGGTCGAGCACCTGCGCACCGCCGGCCGCGTCGGCCTGCTCCTCTCCGTCGCCGGACACCGCGCCGTCGACCCGGAGTACGCCCACCTGCCCGTCGTCCGCCTGCACCCGCTCACGCCACCGGAGGCCGACGCCCTGCTCGACGACGTGACCGACGGCGCCGCCGACCCGGGTGTCCGCGAGGAGCTGCTGGTCGAGGCGGAGGGGAACCCGGCACTGCTCCTCGCCCTCGTCCGCCGGCTGTCACCCGCCGAACTGCGCGGGCACCGGCCCCTGCCCAGGCCCCTGGCCGACGCCGGGGTGCTGGCGGAGGTGGCGGGCGGGGCGCTGACCGGCCTGTCCGCGGAGGCGCGGGACCTGATGCTGACGGTGGCGGCGGCCGTACGGGCGTCGGACGGACCGGACGTCGACGCCGCCCCGGTCCTCGACGCCGTACGGCACCTGCGGCCGGCGTCCGCACCCGCCCCCTCCCTGCAACCGCTTCCCGCGCCGCTCGCCCTGGCCGGCGACCGGCTCCGTTTCCACGGCCCGCTGGTCCGCCGTACGGTCCACGCCACCGCAGCCCCCGACCGGCGCCGCGCCGCGCACGGCGCGCTGGCCGACGTGCTGGAGAGCGGCGGACACCCGCTCCCGGGACTGCTGCACCGTTCCTGGTCCCTGACCGGCCCGGCGCCCGCGCTCGCGGACCGGCTGGCGGCGGTGGCCGCCGACCGCACGGTGCCGGCCTCGCACCGGCTGCGCGCGACGGCGTACGCCCGTGCCGCCGAGCTGACGGCCGACGGCCCGGGACGGGCGGAGCGGTACACGGCCGCGGCCGAGCAGGCCCTTCTCGCCGGACGCCCCGACCGGGCACGTCCGCTGCTGGCCGCGGCCCGTGGCTGCGCCGCACCGGCCGGAGTACGGGGGCGGGCCGAGCTGGTGCGCGGCCTGACGGAACTCCGGGACGGCCCCGTCGGTGACGCCCACCAGTCCCTGCTGCTGGCCGCGTCCATGCTGGCCGAGGACGCCCCCGCCGACGCCGCGACCGCCGTCCTGGCGGCCGCCGACGCGGCCTGGGCGGCGGGCGACCTGCCGGCCTGCCTCGCCACCCTCGCGCCCGAACCGCCCCACTCGCACGAGCACCCGGATCCCCGGTTCACCGATACCCCGCACCACGAGGCACCGGCCCCGCCCTACGAGGCAAAGCCCCCGCACCACGCGGCACCGCCCCCGCGTCCCCGGGAGACAAGGTCCCCGGACGGAGCTGCCGTGCCGCGTGGTGCGGGAAGACCGCCGCGACGGGGGGAGAGCGCCGCCGCACGGCCCGCGGGGGCGCCCGACCCGGCTGCCGGGACTCGGCGCGGAAGCCCGGGCGAGTCCGCCGGACCGTCCCCGGACACGGTGCGCGAGGTCCGTGTCGGTATGCGGGCGCTGCTCGAAGGGCGGCTCGACCGGGCCGCCGTACCGCTCGGGCGGGTCGTGGAACGGACCAGGACCGACCACCGCCCCGAGGAACTGCTGCGGTCGGCGTCGGCCGCGTTGCTGCTCGGGGACGTGGACGCCGCCCGCCGGGCCGGGGCGCGGGCCCTGGCCGCCGCCCGGCAGCTCGGGTCGGACGCACTGGTGCCGCGGGCACTGGAGTACCTCGCCTACGCCGAACTCCGCGCCGGCCGGCACCCGCAGGCCCGCACCCACGCGGAGGAGGGACTGCGCACAGCGCTGCGCGCGGGGCAGCGCAACACGGCGGCCCACCACCGGGCGGTGCTGGCCCTCGCGGCGTCGATCGAGGAGGAGCCGGACGTCGTCGCCCGGCATGTGACGGCCGCGCTGGCCACCGCCAGGCGCCACGGACTGGCCCAGACGGCCACCTTGGCGGAGTGGGCGGCGGCCCGGGCCGACCTGGGGCGGGGACGCCCCTTCGACGCCGCCGACCGGCTCGGACTCCTGGTCCTGCCCGGACCCGGGCGCGGACACTTCGCGGTGTGGCGGCTCGCCGTGCCGTGCTTCGTGGAGGCCTCGGTCCTCGCCGGCCGCCACGAGGACACCGGTGCGGTCCTCGCCGACTTCGCCGACTGGGCCGCGTTCGGCGCCGATGGGCAGGCCGCCGCCCAGCTGGCCCGCTGCCACGCCCTGCTCGCCCCGCCGGACCGCGCCGACGACCTCTACCGGCACGCGCTCGCCCGGCACGACGAGGCGGGCGGCGACTTCGAACGGGCCCGCACCGCGCTGCTGTACGGCAAGTGGCTGCGCCGGCGGCGCAGGCCGCGCGAGGCCCGCGGCCGCCTCGGCGCCGCGCTGGCCGGGTTCGACCGCTGCGGCGCCGGCGTCTGGGCGGCGCAGGCGCGCGGCGAGCTGCGGGCGCTCGGGGCCGCGTCGCACGGCGGGGACGCCGGGGCGCTGACCCGCCTCACACCGCAGCAGCTGCGCATCGCGCGGCACGTCGCCGACGGCGCCACCAACCGGGAGGTCGCGCTGACCCTCGCGGTGAGCACCCGCACCGTCGACTACCACCTCCGCAAGGTCTTCGCCGCGCTCGGTGTACGGTCCCGCCTGGAGCTGGCCCGCATGGTCGAGCAGGCCGAGCACGCCGGACCGGCCGAAAAGACCGGTGCACAACCCTAGGGACCGACCAGACGGTATGTCATCCTTCGGGGCAGGACGAGTCAGGGGGCATGCCCGGCACGGGCGAACGGCCCGTCGCGGGGCACCCCCGCAAGCCCTGGCCCGGGGAGGACCGCGATGCAGCACGCCGTAAGGTCACGAGCAGCGATCCGCACCGGGCTGACGCCCGTTCCGCGTCCGCGGACACCGAGCGTCGCGTCGTTGATGGACGCCGACGCCCTGCGCGTCCTGCACCGGGCCGCCCGCGCCCTGCTCGACGACCTGCCCGACCTGACCGACCGGCTGGTGGCCCTGCTGCGGGAACAGGAGCCGGCGTACCGCGCGGCCATCACGAGGGACCCCACCGCCACCTGGCAGGAGGCCCACCGCTCGCTGCGGCACAGCGTGGCCTCGCTGCTCGACCCGCGCGGCGCGCGGGACGCGGCCCGCCGCTGCTCCTGGCGGATCGGCGCCACCCGCGCCGAGCAGGGACTCCCGCTGGACGCCCTGCTGCACGCCTTCCGCCTCGGAGGCGCCCTGGTGTGGCAGAGGCTGGTCGAGGAGACCTCCAAGGCCGCGCCCGAGGACGTACGGCTCCTCGTGCACGTGGCCGCCGACGTGTGGAACTTCGTCGACGAGCACTGCACCGTCGTCGCCGACGCCTACCGGCAGACCGAGCGGCAGATCGGCCGGCGCCGCGAGAACCGGGCCCGGCAGCTGGCGGCCGGCCTGCTCGACGGCACCAGCCGCATCGCCGACCTGCCCGAGGCCGCCCAGGTGTTGGCCCTGCCGGAGCAGGGCCGGTACCTCGTCGTCGCCGTCGCCGGCGTGCACCCCGCGCGGTCCGACGCCGCCCGCGCCGCCGCCGTACCGTCCGGCACCCGCGTCCACTGGCACGCAGGGGCGGAGGTCGACCACGGCATCGTCCTGCTCGGCGCCGGCGACGACGGGCTCCCGGAGCCGGCGGAGTCCGAGCGGGAAGCCGGGCGACGCGCCCCCGTCCCCGGCCTCCGGATCGGCGTCGGCAGCGCGGTCGACGGACTCGCCTGCGTCGGCGACGCCCGCAGGCTGGCGGACACCGCGCTGGACATCTGCCCCGAGGCCGGCGGCACGGTCCGGCTCGACGACCACCTCCCCGCCGCCCTGGTCGTCTCCAGCCCCGAACTCGGCCGGGCCCTCGCCGAGAGGGTCCTCGGCCCCCTCCTGCGCCTGGAGCCCGCCGACCGGGAGGTCCTGCTGGACACCCTCACCACCTGGCTCGACTGCGACGGCTCGGCGCAGCGGGCCGGTGAACGCCTTTACTGCCACCGCAACACGGTCCTCAACCGTCTCCGCCGCTGCGAGCAGCTGACCGGCCGGTCCCTGGCCCGCCCGGCCGACGTGGTCGAGATGAGCCTGGCCCTGACCGCCCGGCGCGTCCTGCGCGACTGAGGGACGCGCGGTCCCGGCTCCGTCCGGGCTCCGGCCCGGCAACGTACGCACCCCGGGCCGACGCAGCCCGCGTGCCGGGAGGCCCTGCGTGGGGCAACGGGCGTCCGGCGGAATGCCGGGGTGACCCGCCCGGTTCCCCTGGCGCGCGGGCGGGAGGCGGTGCTGTGGCATGCCCTGGCCCTCTCGCGCTCGCGTGTGTGTGATGGCGTGCCGAGTGCCGAGTGCCGAGTGCCGAGTGCCGCGTGCCTGCCGTCTGCCGCGTGCCGTCTGCCGTCTGCCGCGTGCCGTCTGCCGGGGGACTGTGTGCACCTTGCGCCGGCCCGCGCCCCGGGCCGGTGCGGGCCCGCCCTGGATCGCACAGTCCTCGGCGGACCGGGGCGCCCGGTCTGGGCGTCCGCACAGAGTCTCCGGTCCGGGACTGGGACGCCGCAGCGACCCGGGCCGCAGCTCTGTACCGCCACCGGCGCGCGTGCTGTCGTGAGCTCCCCCTTTCCCGTCACCGTGCCGGACCCGGCACGGTCCGAAGGAGCCGTGATGCCCGCAGCACCACCGGACGGCGAACCCGCGCTGCACGTCGAGAGCCTCGACGTGACGTACGGGCGCGCACTGTCCGCTCTCCGTTCCGTGTCCCTGACCGTCCCGCACGGCGGCGTCGTCGCGCTGCTCGGTGCCAACGGCGCCGGCAAGACGACGCTGCTGCGGGCCGTGTCGGGCACACTGCGCCTGCACCGCGGCGCGATCACGGCCGGCCGCGTCCGCTACGGCGACACGGCCCTCGACGGCCGGGACCCGGTCGCCGCCGTACGCGCCGGAGTCGTGCAGGTACCCGAGGGCAGGCGGGTGTTCGCCGGTCTCACCGTCGACGAGAACCTGCGGGCCGGCGGGCTCGGTCTCAACCGGCGCGCCCCGGCGCAGGTCCGCGAGGCCCGGGAGCGGGTCTTCACCCTCTTCCCGCGGCTCGCCGAGCGCACGCGCCAGGCCGCCGGCCTGCTGTCCGGCGGCGAGCAGCAGATGCTGGCCATCGGCCGGGCCCTGATGGCCGCACCCCGCCTGCTCCTCCTCGACGAACCCTCCCTCGGCCTCGCCCCGCTGATGGTGGACCGCATCGCCGAGGTCGTCCGAGAGATCAACACCCAGGGCACCGCCGTACTGCTCGTCGAACAGAACGCCGGCATGGCGTTGTCCCTCGCGGAACACGCCCACGTCCTGGAGGTCGGCGAGATCCGGCTGTCGGGGCCCGCCGGTGAACTCGCGCGCACGGACGCCGTACGCCGCCTCTACCTGGGCGAGACCACCGAGACCACCGAGACCACCGAGACCTCCGATGGCAAGGGGGCCGCGTGACCACCCGTACCGCGGCGCCGCCCGCGCTCGAGGTCAGCGACGTGACCGTACGCTTCGCCGGCCTGGTCGCCCTCGACGACGTCTCCTTCACCGTCGCCCCGGGCACCGTGCACGCCGTCATCGGCCCCAACGGCGCGGGCAAGTCCACCTGCTTCAACGTCCTGTCGGGGCTGTACCGGCCCACCGCCGGCACGGTACGGCTCGGCGACGCCGAACTCACCCGGCTCGCCCCGCACAGGATCGCCGCCCTCGGGGTGGCCCGTACCTTCCAGAACATCGTCACCACCCAGGGCACCGTCGCCGACAACCTGATGCTCGGCCGCCACGCCCTGTCCCGCGCCGGCTTCGCGGCCAGCGCCCTGCGTCTGCCGCGCGCCGTGCGCGAGCAGCGCGACCACCTCGCCAAGGCCCGTGAGATCGCCGAACTCACCGGCCTGGGAGCCCACTTCGACGCACCCGTCGCCCTGCTGTCCTACGGCGACCGCAAGCGGGTCGAACTCGCCCGCGCCCTCTGTCTGGAGCCCCGTGTACTGCTGCTCGACGAACCGGTGGCCGGCATGAACGCCGCCGAACGCACCCGCATGACCGAGGTCGTCCGGGAGATCCGAGCCGAACTCGGCCTGTCCGTCGTGCTGGTCGAGCACGACATGGGCCTGGTCATGCGGCTCGCCGACGAGGTCACCGTCCTCGACTTCGGCAAGGCCATCGCCCACGGCACCCCCGACGAGGTCCGCCGCGACCCCGAGGTGCTGCGCGCCTACCTCGGCACCGGCACCACCGGGGAGGACGCGGCATGACCGGCTTCCTCGACAACCTCCTCAACGGCCTCGCGCTCGGCTCGGTCTACGCCCTGATCGCGCTCGGCTTCGTCACCATCTTCAAGGCGTCCGGCGTCCTGAGCTTCGCCCACGGCTCGCTCCTGCTGCTCGGCGGCTACCTCGTCGCCGTCCTCCACGACGACATCGGCTTCGCCGGGGCGCTGGCCGTCGCGGTCCTCGTGACGGCGGCCGTGGCCGGGGTGCTGGACCGGCTGGTGCTGCAGCGCGTCGGAACCGACCCGCAGGCCGCCCACGTCCAGACCATTGTCACCATCGGCATCGACATCGTCCTGGTGACCGACCTGGCCCGGCGCATCGGCGGCGATCTGCTGCCGCTCGGCGACCCCTGGGGCAACTCGGTGACCGACCTGGGCCCGGTGACCGTCGCCGACAGCCGCATCGCCGCGATCCTGGTGTCCGCCGTGGCCATCGGCGGCGCCTTCGCCCTCTTCCGGTTCACGCCCTGGGGCCTGTCGCTGCGCGCGGCGGCCGAGGACGGCGAGGCCGCCGCCCTCATGGGCGTACGGCTGACCCGCGTACGCACCGTCGCCTGGTGCCTGGCCGGCGGACTCGCCGCGCTCGCCGCGGTCTTCCTGGTCGCCTTCCCGGCCCCGGGACTGGAGCGCACCACCGGGCAGATAGCCCTGAAGGCCTTCCCGGCCGCCATCCTCGGCGGCATGGCCTCCCCGGTCGGCGCCCTGGTCGGCAGCATGCTGATCGGCCTCACCGAGGCCTTCGTCGCCGGCTACCAGTCCGACCTGCACGTCCTCGGCGAGGGCTTCGGCGACGTCGCCCCGTACGCCGTGATGGTGCTGGTCCTCCTGGTGCGCCCCACCGGACTGTTCGCGGCGAAGGGAGCGGCCCGTGTCTGACCTCCGCTCGGTCCTCGTGAAGCGCGGCGGGCTCCTGCTGCCCGCCCTCCTCCTGTGCGCCCTGCCCTTCTACCTGGACGCGTTCTGGCTGCGCATCGGCCTGTTCTCCATGGCCGCGGCGATCGGTGCCGTCGGGCTCGGCCTGCTCAGCGGCACCGCGGGGCAGCTCTCCCTCGGCCACGCCTTCTTCCTCGCCGTCGGCGCCTACGGCTACGTATGGCTGGCGGGCGAGAACGGACCGGGGCTGCCGCCCGCCGTCGCGCTCGTCCTCGCCGTGCTGCTCGCCGGGGCGGCGGGCGGACTGTTCAGCCCCGTCGCCGGCCGGGTGAAGGGCATCTACCTGGGCGTGGCCACCCTCGCCCTGGTCTTCCTCGGTCACCACGTCCTGCTCACCGCGGACTCCGTCACCGGCGGTTTCAACGGCAGCTCGGTGCCGCCTCTGGAGCTGGGCGGGTTCACCTTCGCCGAGTCCGACCCGGAACTCACCGTCCTGGGTGTACCGTTCGGCGCCGAGGAACGGCTCTGGTACCTGGGCCTGGCCCTGTTCGCGCTCACCTGGTTCACCGCGCGCGGACTGCTGCGCGGACGCCCCGGGCGGGCCCTGGTGGCGCTGCGCGACAGCGAGACCGCGGCGTCCGTGATGGGCGTGCACGTGGCGAAGTACCGCTCGGCCGCGTTCGTCGTCTCCTCGATGTACGCGGGCCTCGCCGGCGTCCTGCTCGCGCTCTCCTTCCGCCGCGTGGTACCCGACTACTTCTCCCTCCTCCTCTCCGTCGACTACCTCGCCATGATCGTCATCGGTGGCCTCGGCTCCGTGGCCGGAGCCACCGCCGGCGCCGTGTTCGTCACCGCGCTGCCCCTGCTGATGACGCGCTACGCCGACCAGTTGCCGCTGGTGGCGGCCCCCGGATCCGGCGACGGCTCCATCGGCCCGACCGAGGCCTCCCGCTACCTCTACGGCGCGGCGATCGTCGTGATCCTGCTCTACGCCCCCGACGGCCTGCACGGGCTGGCCCGCCGCACCCGCGCCCGCCTGCGGCGCAAACCACCCGTCACCGACCAGTCCGACGCCTCAGCAACACCCCGGACCCCCGACACCACCGCACGAGCCAAGGAGCCCACCCCGTGAACGTCACGCACACCAGGCCCCGCACCACCCGGACCGCCGCCCTGGCCGCGGCACTGGCCGCCGTGCTGCTCGCGGGCACCGCCTGCAGCACCAAGGGGGACGGCGGGAGCACCGACGACGCCGCCGACGGCGTCAAGGCCGGTCCCGGAGTCAGCGAGAAGGCGATCAAGCTGGGCGCGCTGACCGACCTCACCGGCCCCTACGCCACCCTCGGCAAGTCCATCGTGCAGGCCCAGCAGATGTGGGCCGACGAGACCAACGCCGCGGGCGGCATCTGCGGGCGCAAGGTCGAGATCGTCGTCAAGGACCACGGGTACGACGTGCAGAAGGCGGTCACCGCCTACGCCGACATCTCCCCGGACGTCGTCGCCCTGCCCCAGGTCATCGGCTCGCCGGTGGTCGCCGCCCTGCTCGACGACATCCAGCGGGACAGCATGCTGACCTTCCCGCAGGCCTGGGCCGCCTCCCTGCTCGGCATGGACGCCGTCCAGGTCCTCGGCACCACCTACGACCTCGACATGATCGCCGCCGTCGACTTCCTCACCCGCACCAAGAAGATCGCCAAGGGCGACACGATCGGCCACGTGTACTTCGAGGGCGACTACGGCGCCAACGCGCTGGAAGGCTCCGAGTGGGCCGCCGAGCAGGCGGGGATCAAGGTGGCCGGCCAGAAGATCAAGGCCACGGACACCGATCTGACCGCGCAGGTGTCGGCGCTGAGCAAGGCCGGCGTGAAGGCGGTCCTGATCAGCGCGGGCCCCGCCCAGACCGCCTCCCTCGCCGGCGTGGCCGCCGCCCGGGGCCTGACGGTGCCGATCGTCAGCAGCGCTCCCGGCTACTCCCCGCAGCTGATGAAGACTCCCGCGGCACCGGCGCTGGAAGCCATGGTCCACGTGGTCAGCGCCGCACCGGCGGTCAGCTCCGACCTGCCGGGCGTCAAGAAGATGGTCGCCTCCTACGGCAAGAAGTACCCGGGTCAGCCGGTCGACTCCGGCGTGCTCTCCGGGTACAACGCCGCCCAGCTCATGGGAGCCGACCTCGAGAAGGCCTGCGAGGGCGGCAGTCTCACCCGCGAAGCAGTGGTGAAGGCGCACCGTTCGCAGAAGAACGCCGACACCGGCCTCGGCACGCCGCAGAACTTCACCTACGTGACCGAGCCTGCCAGCCGGTCCACCTACGTGCTGAAGCCCGACGCCAAGGCCGTAGGCGGCCTGGTCGGAGTGGAGGAGGCCCACCAGGCCCCCGGCGCCGACGCGTACCTGGCCGCCCGCGGCTGACCGACCTGAGCGGCCGTCAAGTGGCCTGCCGCACCGCCCTCTTGACGGCCGCTCGGTCCGACCACTGGTTTCCCTGAAGACCAGGTCCCTAGGATGTACTCTCTGTCATGCCGGTGCAGTTGGCGCGGTACGGAGCTGGGGGAACGATGCAAGCCGACAAGCAGTTGTCCACGGAGATCGACGCCAACGTGCCCACGGCCGCGCGCATGTACGACTACTACCTGGGTGGCAAGGACAACTACGCGGCCGACCGGGCGGCGGTCGGGGAACTCGACAAGGTCGTCCCCAGTACCCGCCGGCTCGCGCTGAACAACCGGCGCTTCCTGCACCGGGTGGTGAGGACTCTGGCGGAGGAGTACGGCATCCGCCAGTTCCTGGACCACGGCTCCGGCCTGCCCACACAGGACAACGTGCACCAGGTCGCGCAGCGCGTCGCCCCCGACTCCCGCGTCGTCTACATAGACAACGACCCGATGGTGCTGGTCCACGGTCGGGCGCTGCTCGACCAGAACGACCGGACCGCCGTCATCCACGCCGACATGCGTGCGACGGAGGAGATCCTCTCCCACCCGGACACCCGGCGCCTGATCGACTTCTCGCAGCCGGTGGCCGTGCTGTTCAACTCGGTCTTCCACTGCATCCCGGACAGCGACACCGACGGTCCGGAGGCGGTCGTCCGCCGTGTGACCGAGCGGCTGGTGCCCGGGAGCTACGCGGTGATGTGCCAGCTGGTCAGCGAGGACGCCGAGGTGCGGAAGTACGTCACGGACTTCATGAACCAGGTGACGCGGGGAAGCTGGGGCCGGGTGCGCGAGCCGAAGGACGTCGAGGCCCTCTTCGAAGGCATGGACATCATGGATCCCGGCCTGGTGGAGGTCTCCACCTGGCGTCCGGACAGTGAGGTGGTGCCACGCCAGCTCACCGACGAGTGGATCGAGTTCGGCGGTCTGGGCCGCCTCCGCTAGTGGAGTACACGCCGACGCGTGCACCGGGGCATGCACGAGGCGCGCGGCCCCGCTCCGCCGACGTCGCTTGGCTACTTCGCGGGGTAGCGCTGCTCCATCGTCTCGCGCAGCAGCTCCAGTGACTCGCGCGGCGTCAGCGCCTCGTCGGCCAGGCGGTCCAGCGCGACCCGGTACTCCTCGGTCTCGTCGCGGTCCTCGAGGAAGTTGGCGCTCTTGATGTGCTCCAGATAGACCACGTCCGGCAGATCGATGCCCCCGAAGCGCAGATAGGTGACGGGTATCGCGGGTGCCGACGCGTTCGTCACGTCCAGCGGCACGATCTGCAGCGTCACATGGGGTTGTCCGGCCATCTCGACGAGGTGCGTGAGCTGTTCCCGCATGACCTCGCGGCTGCTCAGCACACGCAGCAGTACGGACTCGTCGATGATCGCCCAAACCTGCGGGGCATCGCCGCGGCGCAGCAACTCGGCGCGGCGCATGCGCAGTTCGACCCGACGCTGGACCTCACCCGCCGACGCGTTCGGCAGGCCCCGCTGGACCACGGCCCGGGTGTAGGCCGCCGTCTGGAGCAGGCCGGGGACGTACTGGATCTCGAAGGTCCGGATGGTCGCCGCGGCCTCCTGCAGGCCGACCAGACGGTCGAACCACTCGGGCATCAGACGTTTGTCGTACCGCTGCCACCAGCC
Source organism: Streptomyces sp. WG7 (assembly GCF_049975785.1). Lineage (NCBI taxonomy): Bacteria > Bacillati > Actinomycetota > Actinomycetes > Kitasatosporales > Streptomycetaceae > Streptomyces > Streptomyces sp. WG7. Next base: position 197,343 of record NZ_JBNGGE010000004.1, on the reverse strand, counting down.
CGGTTCACCGGCGCGCCGCAGCAGTTTGACCAGTACCGAGGCCTCGTAGGCGTCGGTGCCGTACCGCTCCAGCAGCGCGCGGACGTCGGTCTCCGTCGGGGGCCTGCGGCCCTTTCCCGACTCGATGCGGGAGAGCTTCGCCGCGCTGAACCCGAGCTCGCGTGCCGCCTGCTCCTGGGAGAGCCCGGCATCCTCACGGAAGCCCGCCAGCTGAACACCGATGAGCATCTTCAGCAGAGTCGGAGCCGGCTCGGCCCGGTCCAGATAGGGCTCGAGACGGGAGAGGCGATGCGATTCGGCGGACATCCTGGCTCCCAGCAGAGCGGCAGACTTGAGAAACCACACTATCTCATCGCCTCGGCGGCCGCTGCATATGCCGCTGAAAGACGGGTGGTTGGCCTTGGCTCGGGCCGCGACGGCCGACGCTCCTCGGTGACCACTCCGCCTCACAGCAGGTGGTCGAACTCGCCCTCCTTCGCCCCGGCGAGGAAGGCGGCCACCTCGGCGGAGGTGTAGACGAGCGCAGGACCGTCGGGATCACGGGAGTTGCGCATCGCTATGCCTCCGTCCACGAGGGCGACCTCTACGCAGTTGCCCTCGGCGTTGCTGTGCCGGCTCTTCGTCCAACAGGCGTTCAGCGAGCTGGCCTGCACTCCGTTGCGCACTGGTGGCACCGCGGTCTCCTTGTTGTGCGGGGGAGTCGGGTCGGGTTCTGTCGGTCCCCGCGCGCTCCCGTCCGATTTCTTTCGCGCAATTTCTCGTGCAATTGCACGCGAGCGCTGTCAGCGTGGATAATAGCCGTGGCGTCAACCCCCTGGTTGACGGCCCCTTCTGACGTCGCATCAGGGAGATGCCGTGCCGTTACCTGCGCATCCAACACTCCGGCCGCCCGGCGAACCCGCGTCGGAGGCAGGCGCGGCGAGCCGGTTCGCGAGGCTTCCGTGCGCGGCGCGATCGGCCGCCGGCCGGGACGGGGGGCGGTTCCCCGCCTCGCGTGGGGAGCGCTGCGCGCCGGGCGACGGTCTCGCTTCGGTGGTCCCTCGTATCGTGTGCGGGGGCGAGGTGTCCACCCGGGTCCGCCCGCGGGGCACTCGGGGCGGCCGGTCCTTCGGCCGGTACGCCGACCTCGTGTTCACCCGGCTCGCTCCCGACGCCGGGGCGAACGCCGGCCCGGAAGCGACGCCCGGCACGCTCGAAGCCGGGTCCGGACCCGCTCCGGACTCCGGCCGTCAGGCACCGGCCGTCTCCGATCACGGCGGCAACGCGCCCGTGTTCACCCCGTCCGGCGGCTCCGCGCCCCAGGAGCACGGACGCGGCCCGCACCGCGTCGACGCCCTCGCGGAGACACGGGGCCCGACCCCGGGGGCTCCGGCGCCCAGGATCCTCCGGGGCAAGTCGCCGACCCGTCCCCTCACCTGACCCGACTGCCGCGGAAGGGCCCCACACCATGCGCAGCGCTCCGACACCCGAGCCGAGCACCCAGCGCACCGACCGTCATACACAGCCGCCCGGCTCGTCCCGGCCCGCCGCGCCCCTGGCGGGGCTGGACGGCGTGCCCTGGAGCGAGATCCAGGACTCCAGCGGCTCGGCCGCGGCCATTCCCCGGCTGCTGCGCAAGGTCGCCCTGGGTGACGCGGAAACCGCCGGCGCAGCCCTCGGCGATCTGCGGAAACGCATCTGCCAGTACGGCTTCGTCGTGGAACAGGCGACCGCCGCCACCGTTCCCTTCCTGTGGGAACTGGCGCAGCGGCCCCAGGTGAGCTGCCGGGCACAGATCATCCAGCTGCTCAAGAACATCGCGGACGCCCGGCAGTGGGAGACCACCGCCACCGTCTACCCCAAACTGCTCAACCACCGGGAGAACCCCGTGGCATGGGAGCGCGCGGCACGGCAGGCCGTCCGTGCCCGGCGCGGTGAGCTGGATCGGCTGCTGGCCGAGGACGACAACGAGATCACGCGGGCCACGACCGAACTGGCTCGCACACTCGGAGACTGAATCCGGCACGGCGGACCGAGATCCGCACTCGGAGACCGAGACCCGCGCCCTCCACGGGGGAGAAGGCGCGGGTCTCCTTCCGGCGTACCGCGACGTGCCGACGTAGCGCCGCATCGACGCCGTGCGACGTACCGGCTCGACGCATCGACGTTCTGCCACGTACCGACGCATTGACGTACCGCGACGTACCGGCCTGCGGGACGGTGTGGCGTACTCCTTGCCGAAGAGGTAGGAAAGCGCGGGAAGAAAGCGCTTGCCCCACTCGGTCACCAGGAGGACCACGTCGATGGCGTCGCCGCCCGAAAAACCGCTCGACCACCGCTACCGGGGCGAACACCCCATACGCACGCTCGTCTACCTGTTCCGCGCCGACCGCCGCCGCCTGGCCGGCGCGGTCGCCGTCTTCACCGTCAAGCACAGCCCCGTCTGGCTGCTGCCCCTCATCACCGCGTCCATCATCGACACCGTCGTCCAGCACGGCCCGATCGGCAACCTGTGGACCAGCACCGGGATCATCATGTTCATCCTGGTGGTCAACTACCCGCTGCACCTGCTGTACGTCCGCCTCCTGTACGGCAGCGTGCGCCGCATGGGCACCGCTCTGCGCTCCGCGCTGTGCACCCGCATGCAGCAGCTCTCCATCGGCTACCACTCGCGCGTCAGCGCCGGCGTCCTGCAGGCCAAGGTCGTGCGGGACGTGGAGACGGTGGAGCAGATGGTCCAGCAGACCGCCGAGACGGGGCTCGGCGCGTTCACCGTGCTCACCGGCGGCCTCGTCATCATCGCCGTGCGCACACCGGAGTTCCTGCCCGTCTTCCTCGTCGTCGTCCCCGCCGCCTCCCTCCTCGTGGCCCGGCTCCGCGCCCGGCTGCGCACCCACAACGAACACTTCCGCCACGAGGTCGAGGCGCTCTCCTCCCGGGTCACGGAGATGACCCGGCTCATCCCCGTCACCCGCGCCCACGGCCTGGAAGGCAAGGCGCTGCGCCGCATGGACGGCACCCTGGACCGCCTGCTGACCTCCGGCAACCGCCTGGACCTGGTCAACGGCCGCTTCGGCTCGCTGTCCTGGGTCGTGCTCAACGTGGTCGGCGTGCTGGTCCTCGCGGGCGCCGCGCTGATCTCGTACTACGACGTGTGGGGAGTCACGGCGGGTGACGTCGTCATGCTCAGCGCCTTCCTGACCACCCTCACCAACTCCACGACAACGTTGGCAGGGCTGGCCCCGGTCATCACTAAGGGGCTGGAGTCCGTCCGTTCGGTCGGCGAGGTGCTGCAGGCTCCCGAGCTGGAGGACAACGAGGGCAAGGCAGAGCTCACCTCGCTGCGCGGAGCCGTCACCTTCGAGGGCGTCGGGCACGTCTACGAGAGCGACGGGCGGCCCGCGGTCAGCGACTTCACGCTCGCGGTCCGGCCCGGCGAGACCATCGCGCTGGTGGGCGCGTCCGGGGCGGGCAAGTCCACCGTGCTCAACCTGGTCATCGGCTTCCTGCGGCCGACCTCGGGCCGGCTGCTGCTCGACGGCACCGACATGAACACCCTCGACCTGCGCACGTACCGGCGCTTCGTCTCGGTGGTGCCGCAGGAGTCGATCCTGTTCGACGGCACGATCCGGGAGAACGTCGCCTACGGCATGGACGACGCGGACGAGGAGACGGTACGGGCCGCACTGCGCGACGCCAACGCGCTGGAGTTCGTGGACCGGCTGCCGCAGGGCCTCGACACCCTGGTCGGAGAGCACGGCGCACGGCTCTCCGGGGGCCAGAGGCAGCGCCTGGCCATCGCCCGGGCCCTGATACGGGACCCCAAGGTGCTCATCCTGGACGAGGCCACCTCGGCGCTGGACACCCGCTCGGAGGCGCTCGTCCAGCAGGCGCTGGCCCGGCTGCTGCGCGGACGCACCACGTTCGTCGTGGCGCACCGGCTGTCCACCGTGCGGGGCGCGGACCGGATCGTGGTGATGGGTGACGGCCGGATCGAGGAGACCGGCACCCACGAGGAACTCCTGGGCCGGGGAGGGGCGTACACGGCACTGCACAGCGGCCAGGTCGCCTGACGGGCGCTTCGGCGTCCCGGCGGACCCGCGTCCCGGCGGCCTCGCGGCCCGGTGGCCCGGTGTCCCGGCGGACCCGCGGTCCGGCGGTCCGCGCCTCGGACATCCGGCCCCGGCCGGTGCCGTGCCGACAGCCCGGCGGTGAGGTCCGCCGGTCGGGCCGGCCTCCTCCTCGTGCAGGGGAGGTCTCCCGACCGGACAGGAAGCGACGAAATTTCGTCAATTGCGAGCAAGGGTGCGCACGGTGTGAATGCTTCGGGCGGGTTCGGGCATACGCAGCGAAACTCGAGAGAGGGGCGCTTCGTGCTCGAACCGGACCCGAAGGTCGTCAGGAAGTTGCTGACGCGGTACGCGTCACTGCGGATCGCTCAGGCGGAGGGGGAGAGGCCGGCGGCGGCGCGCGAGCTGGCGGACGTCAGCTACACGCTGTGCGTGATGATGGCGACGACCGGCATCCACGACGCGGTGGCCAAGGCGGACGCGCTGCTGCTCGCCAAAGGGCGGACGCCGGGCGCCGTCCGCGCGGCGGAACCGGACGGGGAGAGCGGCCTGTCGCTGGCCGTGTGACACCGCGTACCCGGGCCCGCCTCGAGGATCGGACCGACGGCTCCGGGCCGATCCGCAAGGCGGGCCCTACGCGCGGCCCGCCGGGGTGGCCGGCTTCCCGTGGAACGCCGCGCGGTAGGCGTTCGGAGTGGTGCCGACCACCCGGCGGAACCGCTCCCGGAAGGCGGTGGGGGAGCCGAACCCCGCCTGCCGCGCGATCCGTTCGACCGGGTGGTCGCCGTTCTCCAGCAGGTACTGCGCGCGCCGCACCCGTGCCCGCAGCAGCCACTGCAGCGGCGTGGTGCCCGTCTGTTCGCGGAACCGGCGGCTGAGGGTGCGCTCGCTCATGCCCGAGCGCGCCGCCATCGCCCCGAGGGTGACCTCCTCGGCCAGGTTGTCCTCGATCCACTCCAGCAGCGGCTCCAGGTCCGAGCCCCGCGGCACGGGCGGACGCTCGTGCACGATGAACTGGGCCTGCCCGCCCTCCCGTTCCAGCGGTACGACGCACATCCGGGCGGCATGCGCGGCGACGGCCGACCCCAGGTCCCGGCGGATCATGTGCAGGCACATGTCCAGGCCGGCGGCGGCCCCCGCCGAGGTGAGGATCTGCCCGTTGTCGACGTAGAGCACGTCCGGCTGCACCTCGACGCGCGGGTAGCGGCGGGCCAGTTCCGCCGCGGCGATCCAGTGGGTGGTGGCCCGCAGCCCGTCCAGCAGCCCGGCCTCCGCGAGGACGAAGGCGCCCACGCACACCGAGGCGATCCGCGTGCCGGCACCGGCCGCCCGCCGCAGCGCCGCGAGAACACGGTCCGAGGGCGGGCCGTGCTCCTCGGAGCGGCCCGGCACGATGATCGTGTCGGCGGACTCCAGTGCCTCCAGACCCCGGTCGATACGGAGGGCGAGCCCGTCCGTGCGCACCTCGGGCGACTCCGCGCACAGGCGGACCCGGTACGGGCTGCGCCCGTCGGGCAGCCGCGTCCAGTCGAACGTCTGCATGGGCGCCGCCATGTCGAACGGCACCACGTCGTCGAGGACCAGGATCACCACCGAGTGCATGGCCGCCACGATAGGCGGGTTCCCGCCGGGCGCAGAACCCCCGGCACAGCCCCTGTTCCGCCTCGTTGCGCCGGGCACCTCCTGGTGAGGGCCTTGGCGAGAATCCGTTGGAAGCTGTCGTTTCAGCCTCTGTGCGATCACCCGGCCGCTTCCTAACGTGGCTCCCACCGCATCGCCCGTCACTTGCCTTCCGGAGCCCCGACCGATGACCAAGATCCTGCTGTCCCTCCACGTCCTGGCCGCCATCATCGCCGTCGGGCCCGTCACCGTCGCGGCCAGCATGTTCCCGCCGGCCGCCCGACGGGCGGTGGTGGCGCTGCCCGAGGGGACCGGGGGCGGCACCGACGCGGGGGACGTGGGCACCGTCCGGCTGCTGCACCGCATCTGCCGGGTCTACGCCGGCCTCGGCATCGCGGTGCCGGTGCTCGGCTTCGCCACCGCGGCGGCGATGGGCGTCCTGGGGGACGCGTGGCTCATCACGTCCATCGTCCTGACCGCGGCCGCCGCCGGCATCCTGGTCGCTCTCGTGCTGCCCCGCCAGGAGGAGCTCCTGGAGCAGCTGACCGACCGGCAGCCCGTCGAGCGCGCCCGTACGGCCCGGCTCGCCATGTTCACCGGCCTGTTCAACCTGCTGTGGGCCACGGTCACGGTCCTCATGATCGTCCGGCCCGGCTCCACGACCGGCGCGTGAGCGGCCGTCACCTCCTGGACCGAATGGACACGACCGGGTGGGCGGACGCCTAGACTGCTCAGTCGCGCCTCCGTACGGGGGCGGACGACACGAAAGGCACGTTGACGGGTGTTCCAGGATTCCCCCATCTACGACCGACTCGTCGCCGAACGCGGTGACGTTCCCGAGCAGGTGCGCCGGGACGCCGAGCGCGTGAGCAGGGAGCTGGAGGTTGTCATGCGCCCGTTGCGCTCACCCGGCCACCTGCCCGGCGCCGAACGGCAGCCCTCCCCGGGCGCCGGCTGGCAGCGCACCGCCCTGCTGCCCGGCCCGCGTCCGCACTGAGGGCGACGGCCGGGCGCGGTCCCGGCCTCACCCGGCGGCCGTGGTGCCCGGGTCGCCCCCGACCACCGGGTCCTCGGCGCCGGGCCGGGCCAGCCACTCGGCGATGGTGCGGGCGATCGGCTGACCCGTGTCCACCTCGACGAAGCCGAACTGCCCCGACTGGTTGCACTCCAGGAACCACCAGGTGCCGTCGCCGTCCTCGGCGAAGTCGAGGGCGCCGTAGGCCAGTCCCGCCGCTCGGAGGTAGGCGCGGACGGCCTCTGCGACGCGGTACGGCACCTCGGCGGGCCGCCACGGTTCGGGGGACGACGCGAAGCGGACGTCCACGTCGTCGGCGTCCGGACCCGCGAGGGTCGTCTTGCGCGCGGCCAGCAACTCGTCGCCGACGACGGTGAGACGGATGTCGGCGCGCTTGGCGACCCGGCGCTGCAGCAGCGTCGGGCCGTGGGCGACGGCGGAGAAGTCGGCCTCCGGGGAGACCCTGCTGGTCGGTACCGCCCGGGGCGGGTCCTGCGGGTGCGCGCCCGAGACGGGCTTGACCACCAGATCCGGGTAACGCTCCGCGAACTCCCGTGCCGCCCGCGGAAACGTCGTGATCAGCGTGGCCGGCACGGGCAGCCCGCACTGCTGCGCGAGACGCAGCTGCCAGGGCTTGTACCGGGCCCGGTGCGCCGCGTCGGGCTGGTTCATCCAGCGCGCGCCGCAGCCGCGGAGCATGCCGTAGAGCGCCTGCCCGGACTCCTCGGTCAGCCAGGCGGAGGGCTCGGCGGCCCGCGTGGCCGCGCCGCCCGGCCTGCGCACCCAGACGGACCGCAGCCCGCCGATGCTCACCAGGCGGCCCCCCGAGGACAGATGGCCCCGGAAGGCGCCGTGCACGAACTCGCCGGAGAGCGCGACGGTGTCGGTCAGGTCGGCGGGGTCCAGGCGGACCACCGGCACGCCCGACGCGTTCAGGTGCACGACCACCATGTCCGCGGTGACGTCTTCTTCACAGGTGAGGATCAACACAGTCATCGTCGACGGCCCGTGTTCAGTCGTCGAAGTGAGTCTTCGATCCCGCGGTGGAGGTCGTTGTCCCCAGTTCTCTCAGTAGCGCGTGGTCACAGGCGGCCACCCGCCCGTCCAGGAGCACGTTCAACTGCAGCCCGGAGTCGTAGACGTAGGGAGCCGTGGCTTCCAACTCCACTGCCGGCCGTGCGTAGTTGAGCGCGAACGGTTGCATCGTCTCTCCCTGGTCGGTGCTGCGCCGATCAGGCGAAGGTCCTTGTGCGCCGTCGCCTGGTCCGCCGACTTCCTTCGGCTTCCAGAGACTTATACGAATCGAACGGGTGAATGGTTTCCTTACGCAGCGTAGTCATGGGGCGGGCCGGTGCCCTTCCGCCCGTCCGCGGCGCCCCGGCGCCGGCCGAGAGAGCCGCGCGCCGAGCGCAGAGCGAGGAGCAGTACACCGACGTCGTCCAGGTAGACCGGATCGGGCACCAGGTCCGCCGGCAGCACCAGATAGAGGACGGCGCCCCAGAAGACCCACCGGGGACCCGTGGGCAGACCGGCTCGTTGGAGGTCCCGCCGGGTGCGGACCAGCCGCACCAGAACGCCGACCGCCGTCGCGAGGACGACCGCCGCGAGCAACACCGCCGCGGTGATCACCACTGTCGTCGTATCCACCCCGCCCCTCCTTAGGACGCGCGGTACGCGCCTGTTCTCTTCTCTCGGATGCCCGTTCGGCGCGGCGACAAGACCAGGAGGGCGGGTCTCTCATCCCTGTGGCCCACTCCAGTGGCACGGTGCGGTGGACGTGCTTAGTAATGGTCAGCACAGAGCGCGAGTCGCATGTCGGGGACGCAGGGCGGCCGCACCCCCACCCACACGGAGAGATCATGACTACCGGCTCTTCATCACCCCGTTCGCCCGAGTACGCCATATCCGCCGTGGACCTGCCCAACGGGGAGACGACCACGGCCACCGGCACGCACCCGGTGCACCCGCCGGGCGCGTCGGCCGACGCCGAGGCTCCGGCCGTTCACTCCTCGGCCGCCCGTGCGCCCGCCCCTCAGCAACCCGCCCACCGAGAACCCGCCCCTCAGGAACCCGTCCCCCAGACCCCCACGGCGGCCCCCGCAGCACAGGCCCCCGCAGCACAGCCCCCCGCACCGCAGGAACCCGCGCCCGTCCCACAGGAACCTTTCGGGCAGGAACCTTTGGTTCAGGAGCCCTCCGGCCAGGAGCCCTTCGCCCAGGAGCCCTTCGCCCAGGACCCCTCCGCCCAGGACCCCTCCGGCCAGGAACCCGCGGCCCTCGACGAAGCCGTGCGGGAGTACGGCGATCCCGTCGGCGACCTGGTCCGTGCCGCCGTGGCCGACCGGCCCCTGGAAGAGATCGTCGACCTGATCACGATGCTGGAGCAGTCCCCGCAGCACGCGCAGGCCACGATCGACACGCTCCGCGCGGTCGGCGTGAACCGGTCCGTGGAGGACGTCACCCGGCTGGTCGGCCTGCTGACCCGGCCGCCGCGCCACTCGAACAGCGCGGACGAGGCGATCCGGGCCGCGGCGGAGTGCCGCTCGGTGGAGGAGGTGACCCGGCTGATGGAACTGCTGCACCGCACACCCCTGGAACCGCACTGCGGGCACGAGGCCGTACGGGCCGCCGCCACCGGACGGCCCGTCGAGGAACTGGTCGAGCTGATCGGCAGGCTGGCCGAGGACGGACGGGTACGCCCGGACAGTCCCGGCGCCCGGCAGTTGCGGGCCGCCCTGGACGGGATCGGCGAGGACGACGGACCCGAGCCCGACACCCGCCCGGCGGGACTGGCCGGCGCGTTCGCCGTGGCCAACCGCGGCCGCGGACGTCGAAGGACACCGCGCCCGGCCCGCAGGACACCGGGCCGGGGACAGGTCCTGGACGAGGATCACCCCCCGCGTGACCACGACCGTACGGCGCGCCGGTCCGCCCGGGGCGCGGCCTGGCCGGCCTGGCTCACCGTCGCGGTCCTGGCCGGGTGCGGCGTGGCCTACTTCCCGCTGCACCAAGGCGGCGCCTCCGTCCGCGTCTACGGGGCCGCCCTCTGCCTGTCGGCGCTCTGCCTGACGCTGGCCCTGCTGCTGACCGTGCGGCCCGCCGTACCGCTGCTCGCCGCGGCGGTGGTGGGACCGGCGGCGCTGGCCGTGGCCAAGCTCTACGGCAGCGCGACACCCTCGGCGCGCGTGTCCCGGGCCATGGACCTCACGCTGGCGCCCACCTGGATCGCCGTCGCGGTCGCCGTGCTGACGTCGCTGATCGCGCTCGTGGCCCTGCGCGTACGAGTGGCCTCGCAGGCGCCCGCCAGGCGCTGGCCGGCCCACCCGGCGGCCGGAGCGAGCGGCGCCGTGGACTGACCGCCGGGCGTCCTTCGCACGCCACGTGGCCGGCACCGGACATCCGGCGCCGGCCACGTGCCGCGCTCACGTCCCCAGCATGCCCGCGGGATGCCCGTGTTCGAGCAGACCGGTGAGCACCCGGTCCGGAGTGAGCGGCAGTTCCCGGAAGCGGATGCCGGTGGCGTGGTGGACGGCGTTGCCGACGGCCGCCGCCGAGCCGACGATGCCGATCTCGCCGATCCCCTTGCTGCCCATGGGGTTGAGGTGGGCGTCGTCCTCGTCGACCCAGTGCGCCTCCACGGACGCCACGTCGGCGTGTGCGGGCACGTGGTACGAGGCCAGGTCGGACTCGGCGAAGTCGCCGAACGCCGGGTCCACCGTGCTGTCCTCGGTCAGCGCCATGCCCAGGCCCATCGTCATGCCCCCGATGAACTGCGAGCGCGCCGTACGGGCGTTGAGGATGCGCCCCGCCGCGAAGACGCCCAGCAGCCGCGTCACCCGTACCTCACCGGTGACCGTGTCCACGGTGACCTCGGCGAAGTGCGCGCCGAACGCGTGGCGTGCGAAGGGGCTCTCGGCGTCGGCGGCACCGGAGGTGTCCACGTCGGCCGCGATCCCCCCGTCGGGCAGCGGCCCCGAGTGCTCGGCCAGCCGGCCGGTCAGCCGGACGCACGCCTCGTGGACGGCCCACCCCCAGGAGGCGGTGCCGGAGGAGCCGCCGGCCATGGGCGCGAAACCGATGGCGCTGTCGGCGACGTCGATACGGACCCGGTCCAGCGGGACGCCGAGGGCGTCGGCCGCGATCTGGGAGCAGACCGTCCGGGCGCCCGTACCGATGTCGGTGGCGTTGACGCGCACCAGGAAGCCGCCGTCGGGCAGGGCCCGCGCCGAGGCGGCGCAGGGCGAGACCATGACCGGATACGTGGCCGCGGCCACGCCGGTGCCGACCAGCAGGGGACCGGCGCCGCCGGCCCCGGGGCGCGGATCGCGGTCCTCCCACCCGAAGCGGCGGGCACCCTCGCGCAGACACTCCACCAGATGCCTGCTGCTGAAGGGCTTGCCGCTGTCGGGCTCGGTGTCCGGCTCGTTGCGGATCCGCAGTTCCACCGGGTCCATGCCGAGTTCGACGGCCAGTTCGTCCACCGCGGACTCGAGCGCGTACATGCCGGGGCACTCGCCGGGGGCGCGCATCCAGGACGGTGTGGGCACGTCCAGCGGCGTGACGCGGTGGAGCGTGCGCAGGGCGGGGGTGGCGTACATGACGCGCGCCGGGACCGCCGCCTGTTCCACGAACTCCTTCACGCGGGAGGTGTGCGTCGTCACCTCGTGGACGACGGAGGTGAGCCGTCCGCCGGCGTCGGCGCCCAGGCGCAGCCGGTGCAGGGTCGGCGCGCGGTGGCCGATGACGGCGGGCAGGTAGCGGCGCGGCAGCGCGACGGTGACCGGACGGCCGGTCTCCTGCGCCGCCATCACGGCCAGTACCACGTCGGGTCGGGGTGTGCCCTTCGAGCCGAAACCGCCGCCCACGTGTTCCGACAGGACCGTGATCCGGTCCTCGGGAAGCCCGAACAGCCTGGCGAGTTCCGTGCGTACGGCGCTGGTGCCCTGGCTGGAGGAGTGCACCGTCAGCCGGTCCCCTTCCCACCACGCCGTGCTGGCGTGCGGCTCCATCGGGTGATTGTGCAGGGGCGGTATCCGGTACTCGACGTCGACGCGCGTCGGCGAGGAGGCGAAGGCACCGTCGGGGTCGCCGTGTCCGCTGACGGCCGGGAACCCCCCGTTGGCCGTCTCCGGGACGTACGCCTCCGGATGCGGGGCGGTGAGCGTCACGTCGTGGCTCTCCGCCTCGTACGTGACACGGACGGCGGCGGCACCGGCCCGCGCCGCCTCCAGTGTCTCGGCCACCACCAGGCCCACGAACCAGCCCCGGTGCGGGACGTGCGGGCTCTGCAGCAGGGCCAGGGTGGGGTCGTCCGGGTCCCCGAGCCGGGGCGCGTTCTCGTGTGTGAGCACCGCCAGTACGCCCGGAAGGGCCAGCGCGGGAGCGGTGTCGACGCCGGTCACCCGGCCCCGCGCGACCGCCGCCGGGACGGGCCAGGCCTGGGCGCGCCCGGGGGCGTCGAACTCGGCGGCGTACCGGGCGGTGCCGGTGACCTTCTCCCGTCCTTCCCGGCGCTCGACTGGAGCGCCCAGGACGGTCTCGGTGCCGGTCATGGAGTCCTCCTCGTGGACGCCGGGGTCAGGTCGTGGCCGGCGGGGCGAGCCGGCCCAGTACGTCCAGGGCCAGCCGGCGGGCCAGCGGCACCTTGTAGGCGTTGTCCCGCAGCGGCTCGGCGGCGGCCAGTTCCAGGTCGACGGCGTGCTCGAACGCCGCCGTCGTGGGCGCCGCGCCCACCAGCGCGTCCTCGGCCCGCCGCGCCCGCCAGGGCCGGTGCGCCAGCGCGCCGAACGCGATCCCGGCGCGGTCCACCACTCCGTCCTTCAGGTGCAGGACGGCGGCGACGGACGCCAGGGCGAACGCGTACGACGCCCGGTCGCGGGCCTTCCGGTACGCCGACGGCAGTCCGGCCGTGGCGGACGGCAGGAGCACGCCGGTGATCAGCTCGCCGGGGTGGATCTCCGTGTCCCGCTCCGGATGCTGCCCGGGCAGCCGGTGGAAGTCGGCGGCGGGCACGCTCCGGGTGCCCTCGGGGCCGTGCAGCTCCACGCGCGCGTCCAGGGCGGCGAGCGCCACCGCCATGTCCGAGGGGTGGGTGGCGATGCACTGCTCGGAGTGACCGAGCACGGCGTGGTCGCGGTGGACGCCCTTCAGCGCCCCGCAGCCGGTGCCGGGCTCCCGCTTGTTGCAGGGCTTGGAGAGATCCTGGAAGTAGGGGCAGCGGGTGCGTTGCAGCAGGTTGCCGCCCGTGGTGGCGGAGTTGCGCAACTGTCCCGAGGCGCCCGCCAGCAGGGCCTGGGAGAGAGCGGGGTAGCGGTCGCGGACGGCGGGGTGGGCCGCGAGGTCGCTGTTGCGGACCGTGGCGCCGACGCGCAGCGCGCCGTCGGGCAGCTCCTCCACCGCGTCCAGCGGCAACCGGGTGACGTCGACGAGGGCGGCGGGCGTCTCCACGCCGAGCTTCATCAGGTCGACGAGGTTGGTGCCGCCGCCGAGGTAGCGGGCGCCGGGGTGGGCGGCGAACGCGTCGGTGGCCTCCTCGACGCTGCCGGCCCGTACGTAGGCGAAGGGCTTCACGGGATCACGTCCTCGACCGCGTCGGCGATGCGCGGATACGCACCGCACCGGCACAGGTTGCCGCTCAGCCGCTCCCGGATCTCCTCCCGGTCCAGCGCGACGGACTCGCCGGAGGGCGTCCGGGGGTCGGTGACGTGGGACGGGTGCCCGGCCGCGGCCTCGGCGAGCACGCCGACCGCGGAGCAGATCTGACCCGGGGTGCAGTACCCGCACTGGAAGGCGTCGCGCTCCAGGAACGCCCGCTGCACCGGATGCAGTTCCTCGCCGTCCCCGGCGAGGCCCTCGACGGTGGTGATCTCGCAGCCGTCCAGGGCGACGGCGAACAGCAGGCAGCTGTTGACGCGCCGCCCGTCCACCAGGACCGTACAGGCGCCGCACTGCCCGTGGTCGCAGCCCTTCTTGGCGCCCGCGAGCCCGAGATCCTCTCTCAGGAGGTCCAGCAGGACCCGGCGGTGGTCGACGGTGAGGGTGTGCGGTTTTCCGTTGACGTGGAGTGTGGTCTGTGAACGGGACGACTCCGGTGGTGAAGAGGGGGCGGCGTCCTCGTGCTGGCTGACCATGGCGTCGGTGACCTTCCGGGACGGTCCGTGCTGCTGTTCCGTCCGCGTATCCACGTCGCGCCCGCTGACACGTGAGGGTGCCCTCAGTCGGCTGCGGGCCACCGCCGGACCGGCCGGTGGGCGGGACCGGGACCACGTGATCCGGGGACGTACACCGGGCCGGCTCGTCACCCGCCGGACCGCGGCGACGGGGTCTCGTACGCGCCGCGCACGACGTGCGGGCAGCGCGCGCCCCCTCCGGCCGGGACGGCGGACAGGCGCCTCGACGCCGACGTCGTCATCGGGCCGCCGGTGGTCGGGTCGCGGCTGCGTACGCCCTCGGCGCGGCGGCGCGCTTGCCGCGACAGGGACGGCCGTTCCAGGGACGGCCGCCGAGTCCAGGCACGGCTTCCTCGGCTGCCGGAAGCCGCGGCACGTGCGCGCGGCGCCTCCTTACCGGCAGCCGGCCCCGGCGGGACCGCGCCCCGGCTGGATCTGACCGGCGCCCAAGGCGGTTGGTGCGTTGGCCGCGAGGATGCAGGCCGGTCGGCTCGTGGGCTGTGGGTATCGGGTCGGCTGGTCGGCGGGCTGTGGGTATCGGGTCGGCTGGACGGTGGGCCGCGGGTACCGGGTCGGCTGCTTCACGGACCGCGGGGCCCAGGCCGGTCGGTCGGCCCCGGACCGTGCTCAGGCAGTCGGTCGGATCCGGACCGTGCTCAGGCAGAGTCGGTCGGATCCGGACCGCTCGCAGGTCAGTTGGCCGGCCCTGGACCATGCTCGGGTCGGTCGGCCGACCCCTGGACCGTGCCCCAGCCGGCCGGCCTCCCGGACAGCGATCCGGCGGGTGTCAGTCGCCGGGCTCGGCCGCCGGTCGGGAGGTGTCCTTGCCCGACGCGGTGCGGGGTGCCCTGCCGGAGACCTTGAACCGTTCCAGCGTGCGGGTCAGCTGCCGCAGCGGGGACGTCGCAGGCGCCGCGGACGGCGGCGGCCCGGCCGGGGCGGACCCGGCGGACTCCCGGTACGCGGCCAGGGCCTCGGCCGCGCGTTCCGCGGCCTCTCGGTACAGGTCCCGGGACTGCGTCATGGCCTCCAGCGCCTCGGCGTACATGGCCACCAGCTTGCGCTCGCGCTCCAGTTCCTCCGCCAGGGTCAGCAGCCGCCAGTCCTCCCGCAGCGCGGTGAGGGTGTCCTCCGCGCCGTCCGGCAGCGGCCGGCTCAGCGCCGCGAACGACGTCACCGCCGCGATCAGGCCGGTGGGCTCGGAGCCGTCCAGGAAGACGGTGCGGACGGAGAAGTCCTGGGCGTCGTAGCCGGACGGGGCCGGGGTGCCGGGCAGGACCACGGCGCCGCCGCGCGGCACCTGGACGCCGAAGTCCTCCAGTGCCCAGTTGACCACCCGCAACTGCTGCGGCGCGGCGCGGTGCTCGATCACGAGGTGCCGCAGGCCGGGCGGCAGCCGATCGGCGAGCGGTACCCGGCCGCGGTGGTCGGGGGTCATCGCCTCGTGCACGACGACGTGGATGTTCCACGGGCTGCGCCCGGCCGCCTTGAGCAGCCGGCGTACGGCCTTGTCGTCGTCCGGCAGGGTGTTGATGCCCCGCAGCCGCAGCCCGGTGGCGGTGTCGCGGTCCCAGGTGACGTCCGGGTCGTCGGGCCAGAACATCGTGGCGGGGGAGGGCCAGGCCGTGTCCCAGGCCTCCTCGGCCTCCGCGAGGAGGGTCCACTCCTGACCACCGGCCGAGGCCGGCTCCAGGAGCAGCCGGGCCCGTACGGTGACGGCGCCCCCGGCCTTCCAGCGCGCCTCGAAGATCCGGACGCCGGCGCCCTTGTCGTCCGGCCGCTCCTCGGGCAGTTCCAGGAAGTCGTCGATGCAGCGGCTGTCCTTCAGCCGCTGCAGGGTGTGCCGGACGGTGTCCTCCGCCGCGGATCCGACGTGGCGGCCGCGAGCGGGCCACACCGTGGGCGGAGTCGTGGGGTGGGCGGTGGCGGAGGTCGGCATGGGTCCTCGGGAAGCAGGAGACGGACACAAGCAAGTATCGTCGCCGCAGGTCAGCGGAGAGCACCCGGGGTCCGCCGACCGGGCGGGTCGCGGTGCGGTCGCGGTGCGGTCGGCGGGATCCCGGATGCGCCCTGGGCGAGGGTGGGCACAAGCACGGCGAACCGACGGTACGGCACGAGAAGGAGCGACTCCATGAACCTCGACCTCGGCGGACGAACCGCGTTGGTGACGGGCTCCTCGCAGGGCATCGGAGCGGCGATCGCCGCCGGGCTGGCCCGGGCCGGCGCCACGGTGGGCGTCAACGGACGCGACGCCGCCCGCCTGGAGGAGAGCGTCGGGAAACTGCGGGCCGAGGTGCCGGACGGCGTGTTCGTGCCGGTCGCGGCCGACCTGGGCACCGAGGAGGGCGCCGAGCGGGCCCTGGAGGCGCTGCCCGACGTCGACATCCTGGTGAACAACCTCGGCGTCTTCGGTGCGGTGCCCGCGCTGGAGATCAGCGACGACGAGTGGCGCCGCTACTTCGAGATCAACGTCCTCGCGGGCGTCAGGCTGACGCGCGCCCATCTCCCCCGGATGAGGGAACGGGGCTGGGGCCGGGTGCTGTACATCGCGAGTGACTCGGCCGTGGCCGTCCCGGCCGAGATGATCCACTACGGGGTGTCCAAGACGGCGCTGCTCGCGGTCGGCCGCGGCTTCGCCAAGGAGGCGGCGGGCAGCGGCGTCACGGTGAACTGCGTCATCGCCGGACCCACGCACACCGAGGGGGTCGAGGACTTCGTGTACCAGTTGGTCGACCGCGACCTCCCGTGGGACGAGGCGCAGCGCGCCTTCATGCGCGAGCACCGTCCGCAGTCGCTGCTCCAGCGGCTGATCGAGCCGGAGGAGATCGCCAACCTGGTGGTCTACCTGAGCTCGCCCCAGGCGTCCGCCACGACCGGCGCGGCCGTCCGCGTCGACGGGGGATACGTCGACTCGATCCTCCCGTAGCGGGCCGACGGCCCGGACCGGACGCGTCGCCCGGCGGCGGCGCCGGGGGGTCACTCGTCCGGTGATACCGCGCGCCGCCGGTCCGCCTCGTCCCAGGCCCGGGTGTCGCGCGGCTCCACGTACGGCTCGTCCTCGGGCGGATGCCCGCCGTCGATCACCCGCTGCCGGGCCAGCTCGGCGTCGAACTCCAGGCCGAGCAGAATGGCCAGGTTCGTCACCCACAGCCACACCAGGAAGATGATGACACCGGCCAGGGTGCCGTACGTCTTGTTGTACGAGCCGAAGTTGGCGACGTAGAAGGCGAACCCGGCGGACGCGGCCAGCCAGATCAGCAGGGCGAGCACGCTGCCCGGCGAAATCCATTTGAAGCCCCTGACCCGGGCGTTCGGGGTGGCCCAGTACAGGATCGCGATCATGAACGTGACGAGGACGACCAGCACCGGCCACTTGGCGATCGACCACACCGTCATCGCGGTGTCACCGACGCCCAGCGCGGTGCCCACCTGCTGCGCCAGGCTGCCGGTGAACACGACGATGAGCGCGCTGACCACGGCGAGCACGAGCAGCACCACGGTCAGCGCCACCCGCAGCGGCAGCACCTTCCAGACCGGGCGTCCCTCGGGTACGTCGTAGACCGCGTTCGCCGCGCGGATGAACGCCGCCACGTAGCCGGACGCCGACCAGACGGCGCCGACCAGACCGACCAGTGCCAGTACGGAGCCCAGACCGGCCTTGGCCTGCAACTGTTTCACCGCGTCGGAGATGACGTCCCGCGCGGATCCGGGTGCGAGCCTCTGGATGTTGTCCAGGATCTCCTGGGTGGCGGACTGCCCGGCGATCCCGAGCAGCGAGACCAGCACCAGCAGCGCCGGGAACAGCGACAGGATCCCGTAGTAGGTCAGGGCGGCGGCGCGGTCGGTCAGCTCGTCGTCCTTGAACTCGGCGAGCACGCGCCGCAGCAGCGCGGACCACGAGCGCTTCGGCAGCTCGGTGGGGGAGCCGGGAGCCGCACGCTCGGTGGAGGGGGCCGGACCGTAGTCCTCGGGCGTCGCCCTGTCCGGCGCCGTCCCGTCCGGTGCGTCGTCCTTCGTGTGCTTCCCGCGATGGGGGAGATGCAGTCGGGCCATGGACCCCGGGTTGCCCGTCTCGGCACGCCCACGCACCCGTGCGCGACGCGTGCCGGGTGTGCGGCGCTCCCCCCGGGGCGGCGGCCGCTCACTCATGGCCCGGGGCGGCGGCCGCTCACTCCTGGCCCGGGGCGGCGGCCGCTCACTCCTGGCCCGGGGCGGCGGGCCCTGCCCGGCACGGTCCGCGCGGACAGGTCCCGCCCGCCCGTCGTCCGCATCGGGGCGGCGTCCGCGCGCCGCTCCTCGCCCGTCGGACTCCCAGGACGCCTCGCACGGCCGAAACACCGCAGTATGCCGCAGCGCGGGCACGTTCCTCTGGAAAATGCCAAAGGACTCACTGGATGCGTGCACTTTCCGTAGTCTCGGCGTCACGTTCGCGGTACACAGCCGTGCAGGGGAGGGGATCCGGCGTGCCCGGGATCGACGAGAGTCTGCTGGAAGCCATGCGACTGCCCGGCGCGCAGGGTGCGTCGCTGGTCGACTGGATCAGCGGTCTGGCCCTGGGCGCCGTGGGCGAGGCGCCGGGCGGTGACTGGGAGGCCACGGCGGCGGAGACCGCGGAACTGGCCCGGCACGTCGCGGAGAGCGGCTCCCTGACGGCGACCGGTGATCCCGCCACCGTCGTCGCGCCGGAGAAGGAACCGCCGGTCGAGGACATGATCGCCACGACCGCCGACGCCTACCACCTGCTCAGGTTCGTCAGCACCCCGTTCGACAGCACCGTCTTCCTCCACCTGTGGCTGGACCGCAACGACGGAAACCTCGCCCTGGCCCGCATCCGGCTGGCCGAGATGGCCGACCGTCTGGTGCTCGGATGACCGGCGTGACCACCACCTGGACCGCGCACGGAACGACGTCGGCGGCGCTCGGCGTACTCGCGGCCGAGGGCGCCACGGGTGCCCTGTCGGGCGAGCGGGGCATCGTCTACCTGTCGGCGGGCCGTGTCGTGCACGTGGAGTCCGCCTTCACCCCGGACCTCGGGGCACTGCTCACCCGCAGCGGCGCCGTAGCGCCCGACGGCTGGTGGGAAGCCGTCGACCGAGGCGGAACACAGGCCCGGGTCGGACACCGGCTCGTGGACAGTGGCCGGCTCGCCGCGGGGGCACTGGAGGTCTGCCACCTGGGCGCGCTCTTCGACGCCGCGTACTTCGTCCTCGCCCACGACACGCGTGCGCACCGCTTCCGGCCCGGTGCGGTCCACTGGCTCGGCACGGTGCGGTCCGTACCGGTGGACGTCGTCGTCCGCGAGTCCGGACGCCGACGCGCCCTGCTGGACCGCATATGGCCGGACCCCGACATCGACACCGTCCCCCTCACCCGGGTGACCGACGCCGGCGCCGCCGACCTGCCGGTGCGGCGCAGCCGGACCCTGACACAGGTCGACGGCGTCCGCACCGCCGCCCAGATCGCCTCGGCGCTCGCCTGCCGCACGTACCACACCCTCGTCGAACTGCGCCGCCTGGCCGCCGACGGCCTCGTCACCGCCGCGCCGCCCGCTCCCGCGCCCCTCGCGCGGGCCCCGCAGCCGCACGGTGTCGTGTGGGACGACCCGGACACGGCTCTGCTGCGACGGCTTCGAGACGCCTTGGAGGCCCTGTGATCCGCGCGCGTCGCCAGCGTGCCGAAAGGAGACTGCTCATGGCCGTCGAGAGCGACGTCCTGGACGAACTGCACCGACTGCGCAACCGCGTACCCCAGTTGACCGGATCGCTCGCGGCCAGCGTCGACGGGCTCGTCCTGGCCCACGACGCCCCGGGCACCGAACCCGAGGGCCTCGCCGCGCTCACCGCCGCCGCCCTCGGCGTCGCGCAGCGCATGGCCGACGCCACCGCGCGGGGCGGCTTCCGAGAGCTGCTGCTGCGCGGGGCCGACGGCTACGTCGCCACCTACGCGGCCGGGCCGTCCGCCGTGCTCACCCTGCTCGCCGAGGGCCGGGTCAACGTGGGCCGGCTGCACCTGGAGGGCCGGCGCAGCGGCGCCCGGATAGGGGAGCTGGTCGTCGCGCACATCGGCCACGACCGCGGTCGTGCCCCGGCCGACGAACACGCCGCGACACTCCCCGCCGACCCGGCCCGCCCCATCGGCACCCTGCCGGTGCGCACCCCGCAACGGCCCGCGCACCAGCCGACTCCGCAGACCGGTGGCCATCACCGGTCGACCTGAACAACCCATCACCACCGAGATCACCACTGATCGTCACCGATCACGCACCAATCACGCACCGATCACGTCCGGAAAGGAAGTTACGCATGGCCAACCTGGAGACCTCGCTCAAGGAATGCCTCGGCTCCATCGACGGAGCCACCGCCGCCGCGCTGGTCGACTACACCAGCGGGATGGCCCTCGGCACGCTGGGCGGCGGCAAGGACTTCAACCTGGAGGTCGCCGCCGCCGGCAACACCGACGTCGTGCGGTCCAAGCTGCGCACGATGGAGCACCTCGGTCTGAAGGACGAGATCGAGGACATCCTGATCACCCTGAACACGCAGTACCACATGATCCGCCTGCTCAAGGGCCGTGGCGGCAACGGCCTGTTCCTCTACCTGGTGCTCGACGCGAGCCGCGCCAACCTGGCGATGGCCCGCCACCAACTGCGCCGGATCGAGAGCGAACTGGAGGTCTGATCCCCGGTGAACCGCCTGGAGGTCTGACCCCCCGGCGAACCGCCTGAAGACCTGATCCTCGCCGAAGCGCAGAACCGGGCGCGGATCAGGCGCCGCTCTCGCGGAGCATGTCCTCGCGCTCGACGAGCTTCACGCGCTCACGCCCCTGCGGCTCACCCAGCGCCTTCTCCGCGGCGTCGAGCTTGTACCAGCCGTCCCAGGTGGTGAAGCGGACGTTCCGCTCGGCGAGGAAGGCGTCCACGGCCTCCGGAGCGGGCGACGCGGGCGTCTGCAGCCTGTCGTTCGCGAAGTCGTCCAGCAGGTTGGACACCGTCTCGTTGGCGTCGCCCTTGGTGTGGCCGATCAGGCCGACCGGACCGCGCCGGATCCAGCCGGTGACGTACGTCGACTGCAGGTGCTCGCCGGACTCCTGGACGACCCGGCCGCCCTCGTCCGGGACCGTGCCCGAGTCGATGTCCCAGGGCAGCTTGGGCAGCTGGTCGGACAGGTAGCCGACGGCCCGGTAGACCGCCTGGACGTCCCAGTCCTTGAACTCGCCGGTGCCCTTGACGTTGCCGGTGCCGTCCAGCTCGGTGCGCTCGGTGCGCAGGCCGACGACCTTCCCGTCCTCGCCGAGGATCTCGGAGGGCGACTCGAAGAAGTGCAGGAACAGCTTGTGCGGCCGGTCGCCGACGTCGCGGATCGCCCAGTTCTCCAGGGTCTTGGCGACCATGTCGGCCTGCTTGTTGCCGCGCCGGGTCGCGATCGAGCCGTCGTCGTAGTCGATGTCCTCGGGGTCGACGATCACCTCGATGTTGGGGGAGTGGTCCAGCTCCCGCAGCTCCATCGGGCTGAACTTCGCCTGCGCCGGGCCGCGGCGGCCGAAGACGTGGACCTCCAGCGCCTTGTTGGCCTTGAGGCCTTCGTACACGTTCGGCGGGATCTCGGTGGGCAGCAGCTCGTCCGCCGTCTTGGCCAGGATGCGGGCCACGTCGAGGGCGACGTTGCCGACGCCGAGGACGGCGACCTTCTCCGCCTCCAGCGGCCAGGTGCGCGGCACGTCCGGGTGGCCGTCGTACCACGACACGAAGTCGGCCGCGCCGTACGAGCCGTCGAGGTCGATACCGGGAACGGACAGCGCACGGTCCGCCGTGGCGCCCGTGGCGAAGATCACACCGTCGTAGAAGGTGCGCAGATCGTCCAGGCTGACGTCGGTTCCGTAGTCCACATTGCCGAAGAGGCGGATCTGCGGCTTGTCGAGCACCTGGTGCAGGGCCGTGATGATGCCCTTGATCCGCGGGTGGTCGGGGGCGACGCCGTAACGGATCAGTCCGAACGGGGCGGGCATGCGCTCGAAGATGTCTATGGACACACCGGGTTCGGTGGCCACCTCGGACTTGAGCAGGGCGTCGGCGGCGTAGATCCCGGCCGGGCCCGATCCGACGATGGCTACCCGCAGAGGGCGGGGCATGTTCAGGTTCCCTTCGAGCGGTGATAGATCGACTCGTGGGGAAGCCTAAGCTAAGGCAAGCCTAAGTCGGTACGCGGGTCCGGTCTATGAGGCCATAAGGGCAACTTATGGGTTCCCATGGTTCGCCTTTGTGGCCGGCTTTGTGTCCGGGTTTGAACCACTCCGTACGGGTGACGCAGGCGTGAGGCGCGACGATCGCGCCCCGCGTCCGCCTCACGAGGGGAGTCTCCGTGCACCGTCCGGACGACCGCCCGGATCCGAACCGGTGGCGGGCCCTCTGGGTGACTCTGGTCGCCGGGTTCATGACCCTGCTGGACGTGACGATCGTCGCCGTCGCCCTGCCCTCCATGCAGCGGGGACTGCACGCTTCGGCGGCCTCCGTGCAATGGGTCGTGTCCGGATACGCCCTCGCCTTCGCCCTGACGCTGGTGACGGCCGGCCGGATCGGTGACACGTTCGGCAGGCGCCGCGTCTTCCTCGCCGCGCTGGCGGCCTTCGTGGTCTTCAGCGCCGCGGCGGGGGCGGCGCCGGGCATCGAACTGCTGGTGGTCGCCCGACTGGCCCAGGGAGTCGCCGCGGGCAGCCTCGCGCCGCAGAACTCGGCACTCATCCAGCAGATGTTCCGCGGCGCGGAACGCGGGCGCGCGTTCGGACTGTTCGGCGCCACCGTAGGGGTGTCCAGCGCCGTGGGGCCGGTCGTCGGCGGGCTGATCCTGGCGCTGGCCGGCCCCGAGGGCTGGCGGTGGATCTTCTACGTCAACGTCCCGATCGGCGCTCTCGCCCTCCTGCTCGGCCTCCGCCTGCTCCCCCGGGTCGCCCCCGGTGGCCGGGGACACCTGGACCCGGTGGGAGTGGTGCTCCTCGGCACCGGGATCCTCGCCCTGATGCTGCCGCTGGTCCTCGCCGAGGGAGGCGGAGTGGGCCGGGTGTGGTGGCTGTTCCCGGCGGGGCTGCTCGTCCTGTTCGCCTTCGTACGGTGGGAGCGCCGCGTCGCCCGCCGCGACGGACAACCGCTGCTGGACCCCGGGCTGCTCACCGAGACCCGGGGCTACGCCACCGGCGCGGGCCTCGCCGCCCTGTACTTCGTCGGGTTCAGCGGTGTGTGGCTGGTGTTCGCCCTCTTCTTCCAGAACGGGCTGGGCTTCTCACCCCTCATGTCCGGCCTGGCGGTGACCCCGTTCGCCGTGGGCTCCGCCACCGCGGCGGCCGTGGCGGGCCGCCTGGTCGACCGGCTGGGACGGGCCCTGACCGTCTGGGGACTCGTCGCCGTCATGCTGGGACTCGGCGCGACCGCGCTGGTGCTCTGGCTGGCCCCCTCCGACCGGGCCGCCTGGCTCGCGGCCCCGGCACTGCTGGTCGGCGGCCTCGGCAGTGGCTGTGTGATCTCCCCGAACATCACGATGACGCTGCGGGACGTCCCGGTGCGGATGGCGGGCGCGGCCGGGGGCGCCCTGCAGACGGGGCAGCGCCTCGGCGGCGCCGTGGGCACCGCCGCGCTGCCGGGGCTGTTCTACCTGACCCTGAACGCCACCCACGACGACTACCGCGAGGCCGTCGCCCTGTCGGTCGGCTCCGGGGTCGCCGCCATGCTGTGCGCGCTGGCCGTCGCGGTCCTCGACTGGCGGCGGGACCGCCGCGCCGACCGCGCCGCGCGCTGCCCGCCGGAGACGTCCCACAGCCACACCCACGCCGGGCAGTGCTGAGACGGTCCCGCCGCGGCGGCGAACCGTCCCGGCGCGCTCACCGGCGCTTGCCGAACCTCCGCAGCATCTCCTGGGCCTGCGCGCGGCGGCGGGGGTCCGAGGCGGCCCGGCGCACCTGCTCCGCCGCCCGGCGGCCCTGCGGGCTGCGCGCGAAGCGCTTGATCCGGTCCAGCATTCCGGCCATGACGTGCCTCCGAGTCGACGATGGATCCGCTTGTCCGTCCTCCTACCCCGCGGCCCTCCGCTCACCCCGGCGGCCGCACCCGGGTTTGACCGCCTCGTGTCGGGCGACCCGTGACGCGAGACATCGGAAGCGAACGCCGTGAGGTGAGCAGCTGTGGCCGGCAATCAGAAGTCCAAGGCCAAGATGGAGCAGGCCAAGGGGAAGGCCAAGGAAGCGGCCGGCCGGGCCGTCGGCAACGAGAGGATGACGGCCGAGGGCCGCGCCGAGCAGTCCAAGGGCGACGCCCGGCAGGCCAAGGAGAAGGGCAAGGACACGTTCCGGCACTGACACCGGAACCGACGTGCGGCCCGTTCCGCGCCCGTGGTGGGCCCGCCCTGATGGGCGTGGGGTCGGCCGACGCGGCCGGTACGGCGAGAGGTGCCTGCGGGGCGCGCCGGGGCGGGGGAGGGGTGCCGGGGGCGGAATCCCCGAGGGTGGGCGACGCCCGTGTCCGTCAGGGCACCGGCTGCTCCGCCCAGATGACCTTGCCGGCCGGTGTGTAACGGGTGCCCCAGCGCTCGGCGAGCTGTGCGACGAGGAACAGCCCGCGCCCGCCCTCGTCCGTCATGGCCGCGTAGCGCAGGTGGGGTGAGGTGCTGCTGCTGTCGAACACCTCGCAGATCAGGCTGCGGTCGCGCAGCACCCGGACATGGACGCTCTCGCCGCCGTACCGGATCGCGTTGGTGACCAGCTCGCTCAGGATCAGTTCCGTCGTGAACGCCAGCTCGTCCAGTCCCCACTCGGCCAGCCGCCCGGTGACCCGCGAGCGCACCTCGCCGACCGCCGCCGGGTCGTTCGGTACCTGCCACTCGGCGACCCGGTCGGGACCGAGCGTGTGGGTGCGGGCGACGAGCAGGGCGATGTCGTCGCCCGGCCGGTCCGGGAGCCGGGCGTCCAGCACGGCCCGGCAGGTCTCCTCGGGCGACTCGCCGGCCGTCTCCAGCGCCCGGCGCAGGTGCTCGAGGCCGACGTCGATGTCGTGCTCCCGGTCCTCGACGAGCCCGTCGGTGTACAGCACCAGCCGGCTGCCCTCCGCCAGGCGCAGCTCGGTCGTCTCGAACGGCAGGCCGCCCAGGCCCAGCGGGGGGCCGACGGGCACCTCGGGGAACTCCACCCTGCCGTCGGGCCGGATCAGCGCCGGCGGCGGGTGGCCCGCCCGGGCCATCACGCAGGAGCCGGAGACCGGGTCGTAGATCGCGTAGAGGCAGGTCGCGCCGGTGACCGGGGCACTGCCGTCGTCGGCCGCCTCGTCCTGGTCGATGCGGCCGACCAGTTCGTCCAGCAGGCCCAGCAGCTCGTCGGGCGGCAGGTCGAGGGCGGCGAAGTTGTGCACCGCCGTCCGCAGCCGTCCCATGGTGGCGGCGGCGTGCAGCCCGTGACCGACGACGTCGCCGACCACGAGCGCCACCCGCGCCCCCGACAGCGGCAGCACGTCGAACCAGTCCCCGCCGACCCCCGCCTGCGCGGGCAGGTACCGGTAGGCGACGTCCAGGGCGTTCTGGTCGGGCATCCTGCGGGGCAGCAGACTGCGCTGGAGGGTCACCGCCATGCTGTGCTCGCGTGTGTAGCGGCGCGCGTTGTCGATGGAGACCGCGGCGCGCGCGACCAGTTCCTCGGCGAGGGCCAGCTCGTCCTCGTCGAACGGCTCGGGCTTCTCCGAACGCCAGAAGCTGACCACGCCGAGCACCAGGGTGCCCGCCCGCAGCGGCACGGTGATCAGGGAGTGGACGCCGTACTCCACCACCCGCGCGGAGCGTTCGCGGTCCTGGGCCTGCCAGCCCGGGGCCTCGCCGAGGCGGGGTTCCAGGACGGGCCGGCCGGTGTGCAGGGACCGGCCCTGCGGGGAGGAGGCCACGAAACGGATCTGCCGGCCCACCGGGTAGAGCGGGACCTCCTTGCGGATGCCGCTGAGCGCGGAGCGGCGCAGCGGGGTCACGCCTCCCGGCTGGCCGCCGGCCAGCACGGTGTCGAACAGGTCGACGCTGACGTAGTCCGCGAACCGGGGCACGGCCAGCTCCGCCAGCTCCTCGGCGGTACGGGTGACGTCCAGGCTGGTGCCGATGCCCACGCCGGCGGCGTACAGGATGTCCAGGCGTTCCCGGGCGGTCTCGGCCCGGCCGGACAGGGCCCGCAGCTCCGTGGAGTCGCGGAGGGTGGCGACACTGCCGGCCGGGCCGCCCCGTACGTCGGTGGGCCGCTGGTTGACCGCCAGCAAGCGGTCCTTGACCAGATGCACCTCGTCCGTGGCGACCCGTCCGGAGACGAGCAGCTCCGCCGTGTCGACCGGAAGCCCGAGGTCGGTGACCTGCCGCCCCTCGGCATCGGCGGGCAGGTCCAGCAGACGCTGTGCCTCGTCGTTGGCGAGCAGCAGCCCGCCCTCTCCGCCGATGATGAGCACGCCCTCCCGGACGCTGTGCAGGACCGCGTCGTGGTGTTCGTACATCCGGGTCATCTCGTGCGGTCCCAGACCGTGCGTCTGCCGCAGCAGCCGCCGGCTGACGAACGCGGTGCCCGCCGTCGCCAGGGCCAGCCCGACGCCCGCCACGATCAGCACCAGCGGCAGCTGCCGTTCGGCGGCACCGCCCACGTTCTCCGTCGTGATGCCCGCGGAGACCACGCCCACGACCGTGCCGTCGGGCGCCTCGACGGGCACCACGGCCTGGACCAGCGGGCCGAGCGTCCCCTCGATCTCCTCGGTCACCGTCTCCCCGGCCAGTGCGGGGGCGATGTTCCCCACGAACTCCTTGCCGATGCGGTCGGGCTTGGGGTGGGTGTAGCGGATGCCGTCGGTGTTCGTGACGGTGACGAAGTCCACACCCGTGGCCCTGCGCACCGCCTCGGCCCGGGGCTGGAGCACCGCCGTGGGGTCGGGGCCGCGCAGGGCCTCCCGGATGCCCGGGGACTCGGCGAACGTCGCGGCCACGGCGACGGACCGGTTGCGGGCCTCCACCGTGCTGTCGTGCCGTACCTGGAGCACCAGCGCGATCGCGGCGGCCACCACGATCAGCAGCACGATGACCACGTTCATGACGAAGACCTGGCCGGCGACACTGCGCCTGGACAGCGCCGAGCGCACCGCCGCGGCACGCCGCCGCCCTCCCGTGTCCGTCCCCCGCCGCGACCGGTCCGCGTCTCGCGGGTGCCGGGCCGGCGGGCCGCTGGGACGACGGGGTGACCGCTCTCCCGATCGACCCATCAGTCGGACCATGTGCCCATGTCTACACTGCCGGGCCCGCGGAGGCGAGGGGCACCCCGGTGCCGGAGCGGCCCGCCCGCTCCGGGCCCGCGGCCCCTCACGGAGGGCTCCCTCGCCGGGGGCGGCGGGTGGCGAGCAGCAGGGCGATGTCGTCGGGGCGGTCCGTGGTGCGGCGGGCGGTGACGACGATCCGGTCGGCGAGGCCCGCCAGCGAGGGGCTCCCGGGCGGCCGTTCGGCGCGCGCCCCGGCCCTGGCCAGGGCCAGCCGCAGCGCGGTGATCCCGTCCTCGATGTCGGTGCCGGGCCGCTCCACCAGCCCGTCCGTGTAGAGGGCGAGGACGGCACCGGGCTCGACCGGGAACTCCGTCAGCGGGTACCGGACGCCCGGGTCCACGCCGAGTACCACGCCGCCGGGCAGGTCCAGTGCCTCGGTACGTCCGTCCGGGTGGCGCAGCAACGGCGGCAGATGCCCCGCGCGGGCCGCGCAGGCCCGTCCGGTGGCCGGGTCGAGGCGGACGTAGCAGCAGCTCGCGAACAGCCCCGGGTCCAGGTCGGTCAGCAGGTGGTTGACGCCGCTCAGCACCTCGTCGGGCGAACGGTCACCGAGGGCGAAGGCGCGCACGGCGCTGCGCAGTTGTCCCATCGTGGCCGCCGCCTGCACGCCGTGCCCCTGCACATCACCGATGACCAGGGCCATGCCGTCCCCCGAGGCGACGACGTCGTACCAGTCCCCGCCCACGTCCATGCCCTGGGTCCCCGGCACATAGCGCCCCGCGGTCTCCAGCAGGGGGTGCGCCGGCAGCCGCCGGGGCAGCAGCGCCCGCTGGAGTCCGCGGGCGAGGGCGGTCTCGGTCTCGAAGCGCCGGGCCTTCTCCATGGCGTGGGCGATCACCCCGGCGAGGGCCGTGAGCACCGCGCGCTCCTCGGTGCCGAACCCACGGGAACGGTCGAAGCCGAGGATGCAGGAGCCGACCGGGCGCCCGGAGGCGATCAGCGGCAAAAAGGCGCGGGAGCCCTCCGTGGCGTCCAGGGGAATGCCCGGGTACGCGGCGGCCAGCGCCTGCATCGAGTCGAAGAAGAGCGGCCGGCCGCTGGTCAGCGTCTCGACCCCGGGCAGCCGGGCGTCCAGCGCCACCCCCTCGAAGCGCGTGAGGAAGCCCGGTGGGAAGCCCGTCTCCCACGCCAGATGCAGACGGCGGTCCTGGAGGAGGTAGATGGCGAGCCGACGGCCGCCGAACGCCGGCAGCACCTCCCGCACGACCACGGCGGACACCTGGCGGGCGGTGACCGCCTCGGTCAGGGCAACAGCCAGCACGATGGGGCGGTACCCGGGCGCCGTGGCGGCGATGGCGGCCGGCGCGGGTCCGTCCGTGCCGGGCGCCCCCGGTCCCCCGTGCTCGGGTGCGAGGCCGGCGGACGCGTCGGCCACCCGGTTGGCCGGGCGGAGCGTGCCCGTCAGTAAGTCCGGCCCGGGATGCACGGAGACGGCGAGCCAGTCTCCCTCGTACGGCCGCGGAGTGGTCCGGCGGCTGTCGTCGGGCGGGCGCCGGACATGGAAGTGGACCGGCTCGGGGGAGAGCAGGGCGCCGCGCAGATGGTCCTCGTAGGCGGTCTGGTCCAGCCAGGGCACGGCCTCCCACAGGGAGTGGCCGACCAGCCGGGCCCGTGGCCGGCCCAGCAGCCGGGCGGCGCGCGGATTGACGTAGAGGATCGTGCCCAGCCGGTCCACGCAGAACACCCCGTCCGGCAGCAGGTCGGCCGCGGCGTCGGCCACGGTGCCGGACGACGGATCACGTACGGCGCCGCGCACCGGGCCGCCGACGGGCGGCGCGGCCGGTGGTCTCCACAGCTCCACCAGAAGCAGCGCACCGTCCGAGGCACGCACGTACAGGGGGAGCGGCGGAGGCCGGCCGGCAGCGGTCTGCCGCAGCGCCGCGGCGACCCGGTGCCCGTCGTCGGGGGCCAGGGCGCGGGTGAGCGTGTCGAGTGTGGTGGTGGCGGATCCGGCGGTGGTCCCCGCCGTGCCGAGCAGGGCGCGCAGCGGCTCGTCGACGGTGACGTCACCGGTGGCCGGATCCCAGGCGAAACTTCCGGCGCGCCGGGCGTGGCGTACGGACGGGGGCGGCCGCAGGCACAACGGCTCGCCGTCCCAGACGACCGCCGGCGCCTCGGGGTCCTCGTCCAGCCGCTCCAGGGCCGCACCGAGCTGCCGGGCCGGCCGCTCCATCCGGTCCAGGCCCTCCACCACCTCGGCGGTGTCCGACGCGCCGGGACGCAGGACGGTCAGGACGCCGTACGTCCGCGTCGCACCGGCGACGGGCACGTACAGGGACCCGAACGGGAACGGCAGGCCGGCCGCGAACTGCGGGTAGCGGCGCATCGTCTCCGCCGCGTTGGGCAGCACCACCCGGACGCCCCGCCGGTAGGCGTCGGCGGCCGGGAACGGACTGTCGGCGTGCAGCCGCCACCAGGGCCGGAACAGCGGTCCGGGCAGTCCGGCGAGCACGGCCAGCCGCAGCAGGCCGGGGGTGCGCGAGCGCAGGTAGACCCCGCCCGCGTGGCCGCCGGCCGCGCCGATGGCCCGGGCACAGGCGTCGATCAGGAGCACCGTCAGCCGCCCGGGCGTGCGGTCCGGGTCCTCGGCGCCTGCGCTCATCGGCCCCACCTCTCGGCCCCACCTCGTCCGTGCGCCGTCACGCGGGCGACACAGTAAGAATGCGCCGCTCACCGGGGACGCGCACGCGGTCGGGCCGCACGGGTGACCGCGACGGGCGTTGACCGCGAGGTCGGGAGTCCGTAACCTCTTCCGCGACATTCGGAAACACATCCGAAACTTTCGGAGTTTCCTGCCCTTCCGAGCGGCCTCCGTGCACCGATTCAAGGAGCGGGATGACATGCGCATGACTCTGTTACGCCTCTCGCGAGCGGTCACCGCCGGCCTCGTCGCCGCGGCGGCGCTGACGGCCGCCGCCCACTCCGCCGAAGCCGCCGACTCGCTCGGGTCCGCGGCGGCCGGCCAGGGCCGCTGCTTCGGCACCGCCGTCGCGGCGAGCCACCTCGACGAGGCCGACTGCGTTGCCACGCTGAACCGCGAGTCCACCTCGGCGACCCCCGAGAACGAGACGAAGCGGGACGCCGCCGAGCCCAGCCGCGGCACCTTCTGATCCCTCCGGCGCACCGGCGCACCGGCGCACCGGCGCACCGGCGCACCGGCGCACCGGCGCACCGGCGCACCGGCGCACCGGCCGCCCCGAAGCCCGCGAGGAGTCCTCGGGGCGGACCGGTGCGCCCCGCCGCGAACCCCGGCCGTGCCCGTCGCCGACCGGGACGGTGCCCTTTCCGGCGCACTCGGCCCGGGCCTGTCCGAAAAACGGCGCGTCCGGCGGAAGTTGGGGCAAAGGGATCGTGAAAACGGCTCCGGTGCGTATCGTGAAGGGCCGGGGACCAGCGCACCCCCACTCGGCTACTCGGCCCCGGACCGGACGGTGAGGCTCTGTATGACTCCGGCGCACAGATCCGATGCCGCGGACACCTCGGTCGTGTCCACGGTGGTGGAGTTCAGGGGCGGATCGGCGATGATCCCGGCCTCCCGGGACGTCGTGCACGGCTTCGTCACGCGGCTCCGCGAGCGGGGCGTGGGCCTGGCCGACACCTTCCTGGACGCCGCCCGCCTGGTCGCCAGCGAGTTGGTGACGAACGCGCTCCGCCACGCGCCCGGCCCCTGCCGCCTGGAACTGACCCTGCTGGAGGACGGCGTGGAGATCGCGGTGTCGGACACGGGGGACGGCTTCCCCACGTTCCTGCCCCGCGACCCCCTGCGGGTCGGCCGGCACGGCCTGGAGATCGTGACGCGCCTGTGCGACGAGGTCATCACCAAGCCCCGGGCGACGGGGAAGACGGTGTACGCGCGCCTGCCGCTGCGCTGACCTCCCTCAGGCGGCCAGGGCCTGCTCGAGGGTCGGGTAGCAGTCGATGAGCGCGTCGACCCCCACGAGCCTCAGCACGCGCTCGACGGCGTGCTGAGGCGCGGCGAGCCGGAACCAGCCGCCGCGGGACTCGGCGGCCCGGTGCGCGGAGATGAGCACGTTGATGCCGCTGGAGTCCAGGAAGGCCACCTCGCCGAGATCGACCACCGTGCCCGGCGCCGTCCGCACGCAGGACAGCAGGACGTCGTGGAGCTGACTGCTGCCGTCGAGATCGACCTCCCCGGCGAGGATGACGATGCCGACGCCTTCGCCCGTGGTGGTCCGGGTGATCAGCAGCCGCTCCGGTACCGCCGCGCCCTCTATGTCCGCCACGCTCAGCCTCACTTCTCGCATGTGTCCGGCCCGCACCGGTGGCTTGATGCTAAGGCTCTTCGAGGCCCTCATGGGCCACTTGCGCGGACCGGGGCGGCCCGGACCGGTCGTGACGGGCTCGACGCGCGCGACGGCGCTCCTCTGACTACGGTCGATATGTGGTGGCTCACACATTCGAGGAGCTCGTGCACAAGCGTCGCGCGGCGGACCTGGCGCAGCACCGGGTCGAGGAGCTGCGGGACTCGTACGGGCCTCCCACGCAGCATCAGTGGACCGCACGGCAGTCGCACACGTACGAGACCGCCGTACGGGCCTGGCGCGACCTGGACCGGGACGCGCAGACCGCGATGACGGAGTACGTCAAGGAGGGGGGTCAGTCCCGGCACAAGTTGGAGGCGAAGGTCCGCAAGGCCGTCCAGGACGCCGGACAGGGCACCTGACCGGCCCCGGCAGGGCTGGACCGGACGGACCGGTCCGTTCAGCCCCGCCGGGCGGGGACCTCGCCGACGAGATCGCGTACGGCACGCAGCGCCGCCGCCCGGTCCTCGGGCACCAGCCCGATGCGGGTGCGGCGGTCGAGCAGGTCGCCCTCGTCGAGGGCCCCCTCGTGACGCAGCGCCCAGAGCAGCTCGGCCCCGGTGACGGGGTGGCCCGGCAGGACGCGCTCGCCGAGCCGGGGGTCCCGGTCGGCGAGGGCTTGCACGGCCGGTGCCTCGGTGCCGTACCGCCGCACCAGGCGGCGCGGCGCCCGCAGCGCGGCCAGCGCGTGCGGTGCGGCGGCGCCGACCAGCGGCAGCGCGGCGGTGGGGGACGGTCCGGCGCCGAGGCGGCGGGCCGCGACGGCGGCGTCCACGGCGTCCTCGGCCATCCGCCGGTACGTGGTGAGCTTGCCGCCGACCACGGTGATCACGCCCTCGGACGAGGTGAGCACGGCGTGCCGGCGTGAGACGTCCGCCGTGCGGGGCCCGCTGCCGGGCCGGTCGGCGGACGTGGTGTCCAGCAGGGGACGCAGGCCCGCGAACGCGCCCACCACGTCCTCGCGGTGGACCGGCGCCTCCAGTACCGAACCGAGCACGTCCAGCAGGAAGCCGACGTCCGTCTCGGGCACCTCGGGCACGTCCGGTACGTCCCCGTCCACGGGCTCGTCGGTCAGGCCGACGTAGACGCGGCCGTCGCCCTGGGGCAGGACGAGGACGAAGCGGTTGGTCTCCCCGGGGACCGGCACGTGCAGGCCGGCGGGCAGCGGGCCGAGCAGGTCGGAGCGCAGGACCAGGTGGGTGCCGCGGGAGGGACGGACCCGGATGCCGTCGACCAGGTCGCCGGCCCACACTCCGGAGGCGTTGATCACCGCGCGGGCGCGGATCACGCCCTCCTCGCCGGTGAGCTCGTCGCGTATCCGGGCGCCGGACGAGGTCAGCTCCAGGGCCCTCACCCGGGTCAGTATCCGGGCTCCGCGCGCGGCGGCGGTCCGGGCGAGCGCGGTCACCAGACGGGCGTCGTCGGTGAGCCGGCCGTCCCAGGACAGCAGCCCGCCGCGCAGCCGGTCGGAGCGCAGCGCCGGTGCGAGGTGGCGGGTCTCCACGGCGGACAGCCGGCGCGGCGCGGGCAGCGTGGCCCGGGCGGTGCGCGCCGCCAGACGCAGGGCGTCGCCGGCCCGGAACCCGGCCCACGCCAGCCCGGCCCGGCCACGGGAGACCAGGGGCGTCAGCGGCAGTACGAAGGGCTGGGCGCGCACCAGGTGGGGAGCGGTGCGCTCCATCAGCACGCCGCGCTCCACCGCGCTCTCGTGGGCGACGTCGAGCTGGGCGGAGGCGAGGTAGCGCAGGCCGCCGTGGATGAGCTTGGAGCTCCAGCGGGAGGTGCCGAAGGCCAGGTCGTGGGCGTCCACGGCGACGACGCTCAGACCGCGGGCCGCGGCGTCCAGGGCCGCGCCGGCGCCGGTCGCGCCGAGACCGACGACCAGGACGTCCACGACGGGGCCGCCGGCGGCCCCGGTCAGCTCGCGCGAGCGCCGTGCGGCGGACAGGGAGGCCCCGGCGGCGGGGGTGCTGCCGGTCGGGCTCATGGTGTGAGGGTCCTCTCCAGGACGGTGCGCAGCTCCGCGAGGAGGGCCGCGGGGGACAGTTCGGCGTCGTCCTCCTCGGTCATGGTCCGCAGCGACAGCGCGAAGGACTGGACGATCAGCAGCACGGAGCGTGCCTGCCGCCCCGTGTGGGCCGGGCGCACCGACCCGTCGGCGTGGCCCTCGGCGAGCGAGTCGGCCAGCAGTCCCAGCAGGGCCTCCTGGCTGGCCCCGCGCCGGTCGAGGACGTAGGGCAGCAGCAGCTCTGGATCGACGTCGACGATCTTGCGGAAGAGCGGATGGGCGCGGAACGCCTCCACCCCGGTGACCAGTCCCTCGACGATGCGCGGGCGCGTGGCCACCCCCGGCCCGGGCTCGGGGACGGCGCCGGTGGCCACCGCGATCCACTCCCGGGTCATCAGGTCGCCGACCAGGGACCGCACGTCCGGCCAGCGCCGGTACAGCGTCATCCGGGAGACGCCGGCCCGGCGGGCGACGTCGGTCATCGTCGTCCGGCGGACCCCGACGGCCAGTACGCAGTCGCGCACGGCGTCCAGCACCGCGTCCTTGTCGGAGGTGTTCGGTCGGCCCGAGTCATTGTGACGGTTAGGCGTCATGTGTAACAGTGTAACGCCCTGGGGCCGCGCGGACACCACCCGACGGCATCCCCCCGACCGACCGCGAGGACGACAGGCCATGGACATGCTGTGGAACGGCTGGGGCGACCCGGCCCGTGCGACGCCGCTGCCCGACACGGTGACCGGGCTGCTGCGCGAGCTGCTCGGCGTCGAGCCGCGCCACGCCGCCTCCGTCCCGCTGGAGGAGATCGACGTACCCGGATCGCCGCTGGACGCGGCCGCCCGCCGCGCGCTGGAGGCCGCCGTCGGCGACCGCGCGGACGGCGTGCGTACGGACGCGGAGACCCGGATGCGCCACACCCGCGGCAAGTCCACCCCCGACCTGCTGCGGATGCGGGCCGGCGACACCGCGGACACCCCGGCCGCCGTCGTCCTCCCGGACGGCCACGACGAGGTGCTCGCCGTACTGGAGGCCTGCGCCGAGCACGGTCTCGCCCTCGTCCCCTTCGGCGGCGGCACCTCCGTCGTCGGCGGCCTCGCCCCCGGGCGCGACGGCACCTTCGTCGCCCTCGACCTGCGCCGTATGAACCGCCTGCTCGACCTCGACGAGGTCTCCCGCACCGCCACCCTGCAACCCGGCCTGCGCGCCCCCGAGGCCGAGGCGCTCCTCGCCGGGCACGGCTACACCCTCGGCCACTTCCCCCAGTCCTACGAGTGGGCCACCATCGGCGGCTTCGCCGCGACCCGCTCCAGCGGACAGGCCTCCGCCGGCTACGGACGCTTCGACGAGATGGTCCTCGGCCTCACCCTCGCCACTCCCCGGGGCACCCTCGACACGGGCCGCGCCCCGCGTTCGGCGGCCGGCCCCGACCTGCGCCAGCTCCTGCTGGGCTCCGAGGGCGCCTTCGGTGTCATCACGTCCGTCACCGTGCGCGTGCGGCCCGTGCCGGAGGTCCGCCGCTACGAGGGCTGGCGCTTCGCCTCCTTCGCCGAGGGCGCCGCGGCGCTGCGCCGGCTCGCCCAGGACGGCCCGCGTCCGACGGTGCTGCGGCTGTCCGACGAGACCGAGACCCTGATCGGCCTCGCCCAGCCCGACGCCGTCGGCGCCTCCCCGGAGCGGCGGGACGCCGGATGCCTGGCGGTCGTCGGATTCGAGGGCACCGCGCAGGACACCGCGTACCGCCGCGAGGGCGCCGCCGCCGTACTGCGCGAGGGCGGCGGCACGTTCGCCGGCGAGGAACCCGGGGAGCGCTGGGCCCGCGGCCGCTACTCGGCGCCGTACCTGCGCGACGCGCTGCTCGACGCCGGGGCGCTCGCCGAGACCCTGGAGACCGCGACCTACTGGTCCCGGATCCCCGCCCTGTACGCGGCCGTCCGCGACGCGCTCACCGGCACCCTCACCGGGGCCGGCACCCCGCCGCTGGTCATGTGCCACATCTCGCACGTCTACGAGAACGGCGCCTCCCTCTACTTCACCGTCGTCTCGGCACAGGGCGACGACGCCGTCGCGCACTGGACCCGGGCCAAGCACGCCGCCAACGAGGCGATCCTCGCCGCGGGCGGCACCATCACCCACCACCACGGCGTCGGCACCGACCACCGCGACTGGTACGTCCGGGAGGCGGGCCCCCTCGGCGTCGAGGCCCTGCGCGCGGTCAAGCGGAGCCTGGACCCCGCCGGACTGCTCAGCCCGGGCGTCCTGCTGCCCGAGGACTGACCCCGCACAGCGGCTCGCCCCGACCCCGTGAGACAACAGTCCGGCATCACCCGTCAGCCCGGAGGCACACCGATGCGACAGTTCACCGCCGTGGTCAACCCCACCGCCGGCGGCGCCACCCCGGCCGCCGCGCTGCTCGGGGTGGCCCGGCTGCTGCGGGAGGCGGGGGCCGAGCTGGAGACCGAGTACAGCCGCAGCCTCGCGCACGCCCGGGAAATCGCCCGGCGGGCCGGGGCGCGGGGCCGGGTCGTGCTCGCCGTCGGCGGCGACGGCATGGCCGGCGGAATCGGCGGCGCCCTCAGCGGCACCGGAGCCCTGCTCGGCCTCGTCCCGGCCGGCCGCGGCAACGACTTCGCCCGCGCCCTGGCCCTGCCCACCGACCCCACCGTCCTCGCCGGACTGCTGCTGCGGGGCGAGCCCCGCCCCGTGGACACCATCGAGGTCACCTCGGCGGTCCACGACCGCACCGTCGTACTCGGAAGCGTCTACGCCGGGGTCGACGCGCTCGCCAACCACCACGCCAACAACGCGCGCCTGCTGCGCGGCACCGCCTCCTACTACGCCGGCGCGCTGCGCGCCATCACCACCTGGCGCGCGACGCGCTACCGCGTCACCGTCGACGGCGAGGAACACGCGTTCACCGGCTACACCGCCGTGGCCGCCAACTCCGGCTACTACGGCTCCAACCGCCTCATCGCCCCCGCCGCCCGGGTGGACGACGGCCTGCTGGAGGTCGTGATGATCCACGACGCGCCCCGGTGGCTGTTCTTCGCGCTGATGAACGAGCTGGGGTCGGGCGCCCACGTCCACCGGCCCCAGGTGCGCGTCCTGCGGGGCCGGGAAGTACGCATCGAGGCCGACCGGGCCATACCCTACGGCGCCGACGGCGAGGTCGAGGCCGTCGTCCCCGTCACGGCGAGAGTGCTGCCCGGGGCGCTGCGCGTCCTGTGCTGAACACGCCGCCGGGCCGGCCGCCGGCTTCGGCGACCGGCCCGACGGGGCGCGCGGATCAGCCCCGGGGAGTGGTGAAGCGTTCCCACACCCGGTGGGCGCCCATCAGCTCCGTCACCTGCTCCAGGGCCGCGGTGCCGGACGCCGCGACGACCACACCGGGAGCGTCGGTGGGCACGCCCGACGCCTCGAGCGCGGCCTCGCCGCCCGCCCAGACACCGATCGCCTTGCCGTGCCGGTACGCCTCCGACACCATGAGGCTCACCCGCGGGTCGATCGTCCCCGGCTGCGCGGGCGGGGGAGTGGCCTTGTAGTCCCGCGGAGTGTAGGCGTCGCCGCCCATGTCGGGCGTCCCCGCCACCAGGACGGCGTCGAACTCGACGGACCGCGCGGTGACGTAGCTGCGCTGGACGGTCAGCGCCGCGTCGCCCGAGCCGATGGTGCCGCCGGTCGGCGCCACGACCAGCGGCACCATCCCGGCGTTCAGCACCGCCTCCCGTACGGCCGTCACACCCTCCAGGTCCGCCCCGCCGGTGACGATGCCGACGACCCGGCCGTCGAGGGGCCAGGTCCGGCCGACCTGGGACAGTGCCGGGCTGGGCTCGACGTCGGCCAGCGGCACGGTCGGTCGCGGGGCGGGCAGGCCGAGGCCCTCGGCGACGCCCGCGCACAGCTCCGGGTCGATGTTGGCCAGCACCTGGAGGGTCCGTTCCCTGACGGCCTGTTCGTAGCACTTGCCGAGCTCGAAGGTGTAGGCGCCGATGATGTGCTCGCGCTCCACCGGACTCATGCTCAGCCAGAACCGCCGCGGCTGGCTGAAGTGGTCCGCGAACGACTCCGGAGCCTCCCGCACCTTGACCGCCTCCGGGACCCTGACCGGCGCCTCGACGAAGGCACTCATGTCCGCCCCGGCCGTGAACGGGCAGCCGCCGTCCAGGGAGTTGGGCCGGTAGGGGGCCACGCCCCGGTGCACGGCGGTCTGGTGCATGCCGTCGCGCAGCATGTCGTTCACCGGCGCCTGGGGGCGGTTGATCGGCAGCTGCGGGAAGTTGGGGCCGCCGAGACGTGTGATCTGGGTGTCCAGGTAGGAGAAGAGCCGCCCCGCGAGCAGCGGGTCGTCGGTGACGTCGATGCCCGGGACCAGGTGGCCGACGTGGAAGGCGATCTGCTCGGTCTCGGCGAAGAAGTTCGACGGGTTCCGGTTCAGGGTCAGCAGCCCGACCGGCTGCACCGGGGCGAGTTCCTCGGGCACGAGGTTCGTCGGGTCCAACAGGTCGATGCCCTCGAAGGTCTGCTCCGGGTTGTCGGGGAAGGTCTGGATGCCCAGCTCCCACTGCGGGTACGCGCCCGCCTCGATGGCGTCGGCGAGGTCCCGGCGGTGGAAGTCCGGGTCGATGCCGTTGATCATTTGCGCCTCGTCCCACACCAGGGAGTGCACGCCCAGCTTGGGCTTCCAGTGGAACTTCACCAGCGTCGTGGCGCCCTCGGCGTTCACCAGCCGGAAGGTGTGGACACCGAAGCCCTCCATCATCCGGTAGGAGCGCGGGATGCCGCGGTCGCCCATGAAGAAGATGGTGTGGTGGGTCGCCTCGGTGTGCAGCGAGACGAAGTCCCAGAAGGTGTCGTGCGCGCTCTGCGCCTGCGGGATCTCCCGGTCGGGATGCGGCTTCGCGGCGTGCACGACGTCCGGGAACTTGATGGCGTCCTGGATGAAGAAGACCGGGATGTTGTTGCCGACCAGGTCGAAGACGCCCTCGCTGGTGTAGAACTTCGTCGCGAAACCGCGGGTGTCCCGCACCGTGTCCGACGACCCCCGCGAGCCGACCACCGTGGAGAACCGCGTGAACACCGGCGTCTCCACGTCCGCCGCGAGGAACCCCGCCTTCGTCACCGAGGCCGCCGTGCCGTAGCTCTGGAACACCCCGTGCGCGCCCGCGCCCCGGGCGTGCACCACGCGCTCCGGGATGCGCTCGTGGTCGAAGTGCATGACCTTCTCGCGCAGGTGATGGTCCTGCAGCAGTACGGGTCCGCGCGGCCCGGCCTTCAGCGAGTGGTCCGTGTCGTACAGCCGGGTGCCCTGGGCGTTCGTCAGGTAGCTCCCGGACTGCGCCACCCGGGCCTGGTCGGCTCCCGTGGGCTGACCGGTCGGCGACACGGTGTCCGGACCGCTCTGGTCCGGCTTCGGCGGCAACGGCTCCCGGGGCTCGGTGGGTTCCGCGACGGAGGGCGACTCGGGGCCGGGCTTGCCGGGAATCCCGTCCGCCGGTCCGCCACCGTCGCCCTGCAGGCTCTCGGTGACCTTGTGGGCTACCCGCTTGAGGGGGTTGGCCTCGCTCATCAGCCTTCTCTCCGTTCTGGGCGGGCCGCTGCACGCGGCCGGTCGTGTTCGAGTACCGACTGTCGTGGGGGTGGGCCGTGACCGCGTACCCAGCGATCGGGACTCAAGGCATGGGCGCGAGGGAACGGAGGGGCCGGCTCAGGTGACGCACTCCCCGTCGTGGGTGCCGCGCCGGCCACCAGCCGTGCAGGAGCCCGTCTCCTCCCTGCCCGCCGACGCGGCGGTCGCGCCGCCGCCCTGGACGCACCCGGTCGCCGTCACGTCGCCCGGAAGAGGCCCGGAGTGGGGTACGGCGGCCTCGGTCGAAGCGGCGCACGGTACCGGCACGGCCAGGGCCGCGATCACGGCCCACGACGACTTGCGCATGGGGGAGCTCCTTCTCACCGGTGCCGTACCAGCGTCACCGGGCCGGGGGCCGTGCGCCACCGGAGGCGTGCGCACGGGGGAGGACGCCCCCGGCCGGGGCACCCGGAGGCCACGGCTCGCGCCGGGACAGTACGCCTTGAACCGGGCCCGGCCGGTCGGAAGAGCACCTCGCACCGGGCACGTCCCCGCACCGGGCACGTCCCCGCACCTCTGTGCCTACCCGAGGCCAAGACGGCGTGCTGCTTACCGCGGCGACCCGGACACCACCAGGCGGCCTTCACCTCGGTACGGTCCGGGTCGCCCCGGCGGACCGCGGCCGGCCACCCCGTCAAAGAGACCCGCGCCCGCTCGCCGTGTGCGTCACCCCCACCGGTTCGAACGAGACCCGCGTCCGCCCACCGCCGTCCGCCCAGACCACCTCGACACCGGTCTCACCGGCCAGGACCTCCGTGACCGCCTCCGCGAGCGGACCGGGGCCCGGTTCACCGGTGAGCGCGGCCAGGCAGACGTGCAGGGAGGTGCCGTCCGCGTCGCCGGACAGCCGGGGCAGCTCGGCCCACGGCGTGTAGGCGGTGCCCTGCGGGGCGCGGACGGTCTCCGGCTCGGGGCGCCAGCCGTGCAGGCCGTGCAGTGCCGAGACCAGGGGCTCCTCCGGGCCGGTCGCCCAACCGGTGTGCGTGAGGCGTGCGCCGGCCGGCGCCCCGAGCACCCGGTGCACCCGCAGTTCGTACGGCCCCCGCGCCACCGTCACGCTCTCCACCCGCAGCCCCGGCACCATCGGTGGCCCGCCGGCGAAGACGGGCCGGTGCCAGGACGCCGCCCAGCCCCAGCCGTCGCCCTGCCCCGCGCCGAGCGGATGGACGCGACGCCGCACACTGCGCCGGCCGTTCACCTCCACCGACAGGTGGTTGTCGGCGACGTTCCCGGGCGCCGTGGGGCCGGTCCGGGTCGAGTAGGCCTGCCGCCCGTAGTGCGGGTCGTCCTCGACGGCCGACTCGCCCTCGTGCGGCCGGACATGGTCGCTGCCGTGGTTGTGCAGCCGTACGATCCCGTCGCCGCGCGTCGCCTGCACCAGCAGTCCGGGCGCGGAAAGGGCCAGCACCCGGTCGGCCTCCTCCACCGGCGCGGCCTCCTCCGTGGCGGTCCACAGCGGGTGGCCGGCCGGGGCGAGGAGCGACACGAACGCCTTGGAGGCCCAGTAGGGGGAGGCCGGGCCGGAGTACGACTGCAGGGTGGCCCCGTGCGGGCCGTGCCAGCCGAGGCTCAGCAGCCCGTCGTCGGTCACCGCGCCGCGTTCGACGAAGTAGCGCAGACTGCCGCTCGCCAGCCGCCGTGAGGCGCCCGGTGTCAGCGGCGTGTGCCCGGTGACCGCGCCCAGGCCCACGGCCGCGGAGGCGGCGAACCGGTACGACAACGAGCGGCCGTAGTGCAGCGGAGCCCCGTCCGCGCCGAACATCAGCGCGAAACCGTCGAGGTGTGTGCGCAGCCGCTCCCCGTACCGGGCGGCGGCCTGTCCGGTGTCGCCGGCCAGGTGGCCGTCGAGCACCGGGTACAGGTGCAGCGCCCAGCCGTTGTAGTGGTCGAAGGCGCGTCCGTCACCGTCGGCGTACCAGCCCTCGCCCCGGTACCAGCCCTCCATCAGCTCCAGCGCCCGCCCGCGGGCCGCGGCCGTCTCGGCGTCCCCGCGGCCGACCGACTCCAGGAACCCGGCGACCGTGTACGGGAACAGGTACCAGTTGTTCGGCGCGGGTACGTGCCGGAGCGCCCCGCGCAGCCATGCCTCGACCCGGTCCTGCACCCCGGCGTCGAGGTTCTTCCACAGCCAGGGCGCGGTCAGCCGCAGCCCGAGCGCGACCGACGCCGACTCGACCATCGGCTGGCCCTGCACGTCGTGGTCGAGGATCAGCGGCCAGGACTCGGTGTCCTCGCGGCCGGGCGTGCGGGTGCCCGAGTCGAGGCCGCGCGCATAGCGGTCCAGCCAGCCGTGCGGGTCGTCGCCGTCCGCGCCGGCGACCCGGAAGGCCGCCGCGAGGAAGGTCCGGGCGAAGCCCTCCAGTCCGTCGGAGCGCACGCCCGAGCGCGAGGGGCGCCCCGGCAGGTCGAGCAGGGCGCGGCCGGGTGTGCTCCAGCGCCACGCGGCCCACAGCAGCCCGTCCGCGACGGCCTCCCAGTGCGCCCGGGTGTAACCGGTGTACGGGCTGAGCGCACGGTCCTCGGTGGGCAGTTCGAACGGGATGCTCATGCCAGGAACGCCAGCCTTTCGCGTCGTACGGGATGGAGGAAACCGGCACCGGACGCCCAGCGGGTCGTCTCGGCGAGGGCGAGGTCGGCCAGGCGGCGCCACTCGTTGCCCTCGGAGCCGGCGAGGTGCGGGGTGATCAGCGCGTTGTCGCAGTCCCACAGCGGGTGGTCCGGCGGCAGGACCTCGGGGTCGGTGACGTCCAGCACCGCCCGGATCCGGCCCGCCAGGACCGCGTCGGTGAGCGCCTCCTGCTCGACGACCGCCCCCCGGGAGGTGTTGATGAGCACCGCGTCGGCCGGCATCGCGTCGATCAGTGAACGGCCGACCAGGTGGCGGGTGGCGGGCAGCAGCGGGGTGTGCACGCTGACGGTGTCGCAGCGCGCGAACAGCTCGGGCAGGTCCACGAGTTCGACGCCGAGCCCGGCGGCGTCCGCGTCGCTCACGTACGGATCGTGCAGCAGGACGTCGACGTCGTGCGGGCGCAGCAGTTCGACGACCCGGCGGCCGATCAGCGAGGCGGACAGGATGCCCACGGTGCGGCGGTAGTTGCCGATGCCGCGCGGGGTGCGCAGCCAGTTGCCGCGCTCCCGGGACACCCGGTAGTCGCGGGCCCGCTCCAGGACCCGCTTGCCGGTGAGCAGGATCATGCCGAGCGTGTACTCGGCCACCGGCAGCGCGTTGGCCGCGGCGGCCGAGGAGACCTCGACCCCCCGCTCCCAGCACGCGTCGGTGACATGCCCGCGGACGCTGCCCGCCGTGTGCACCACGGCCCGCAGCCGCGGTGCCGCCCGCAGCACCCGGGCGTCCAGCGGCGGGCAGCCCCAGCCGGTGATCAGCAGGTCGACGTCGGCCAGCGCGGACCTGGCCCGCGGCGTGGACAGGTCGTCCAGCACCGGGAGCGGCGCGAGGTCGCAGACCCGGCGGAAGGCGTCGAGGGACTGCGGGTCGAGGACGGCCGAGGCGGCGTCCCGGGACATGGCCACGGCGGCACGGGGCCGGAAACCGGGACCGGGGGAGTGCGATGTCACTTGACGGCTCCGGCGGTCAGCCCGCTCCGCCAGAAGCGCTGGAGCAGGACGAAGGCGAGGATGAGCGGCAGTACGGCGAGCAGCGAACCCATGATCACCACGGGGTAGTACTCCGGAGAGACGGACGCCGCGCTGTTCCACTGGTACAGCCCGAGACTGACGGGGTACAGGTCCTGGTCGGACAGCATCACCATGGGCAGGAAGAAGTTGTTCCAGATCGCGGTCAGCTGGAAGAGGAAGACGGTGACCAGACCGGGACCGAGCATCCGGAGCGCCACCCGGGCGTACGTGGTCAGCTCGCCCGCCCCGTCCACGCGCGCCGCCTCCAGCACCTCGTCGGGCACATAGCCCCGCGCGAAGATCCGGCCGAGGTAGACACCGAACGGGTTGAACAGCACCGGGATGAACACCGCCCAGAAGGTGTTGACCAGGCCGGCCTCGGACGCCATCAGGTACAGCGGCAGCGCGAGGACCGTCTGCGGCACCATGACCGCCGCCAGGACCAGGCCGAACAGCTTCTCCTTGTGCCGGAAGCGGTACTTGTCGAAGGCGTAGCCGCAGGCGACGCTCACCAGCGCGCCGACGGCCGCGCCCAGCACGGCGTACAGCAGGCTGTTGACGTACCAGCGGCCGTACAGCCCGCCGTCCATGGCGAACAGGTCCTGGAGGTTCTGCACGAAGGAGAAGTCGCTCAGGGACAGCAGGTCGCTGCTGAAGAGCGCGTCCCGGGTCTTCGTGGAGGCGAGCACCAGCCACAGCACCGGCAGCAGTGTGTACAGGACGGAGATCGCGACGACCACGTTGACCGTCGCCCGGCCCAGCAGCTTCGGGCG
This sequence comes from Streptomyces sp. WG7, assembly GCF_049975785.1. Classification (NCBI taxonomy): domain Bacteria; kingdom Bacillati; phylum Actinomycetota; class Actinomycetes; order Kitasatosporales; family Streptomycetaceae; genus Streptomyces; species Streptomyces sp. WG7. Next base: position 153,828 of record NZ_JBNGGE010000004.1, on the reverse strand, counting down.
GAGCAGGGAGCTGTCGGTGGCGCTCATCGGGCCTCCTCGGCGTCGACGCGGCTGGTGAAGCGGGTGACGGCGTAGGACAGGGCGATGGTGCAGACGAGCAGGACGACCGAGGCGGCCGCCGCGAGGCTGTAGTTGTTGCGGGTGAAGGCCGCGTCGTAGATGTACATGCTCGGCGAGAAGCGGGAGTTGATCATCGGGGAGGACTGGCTGAGCAGCATCGGCTCGGTGAAGAGCTGGAGCGCCCAGATCAGGGTGAAGATGGCGACCATGACGATCGAGGCGCGCACCAGCGGCGTCTTCACCTGGAGCGCGGTGCGCACCGGACCCGCGCCGTCGACGACGGACGCCTCGATCACCTCGCGGGGCACGGCCTGCAGGGCGGCGTAGAAGACCACCATGTTGTAGCCGAGGTTGCTCCACAGCGCGATGTTCACGATGGACGGGACGACCGTGTGGATGCCGAGGAAGTCGATCGTGATGTCGCCCTGGGCGAAGAGTTCGATGACCGGGCTGATGCCGGGCGTGTACAGGTACAGCCAGATCAGGGCCGCGATGATGCCGGGCACCGCGTGCGGCAGGAACAGCCCGAGCTGGGCGAAGGCGCGCAGCCGGACCGCGCCGGAGTCCAGCAGCAGGGCGAGGGCGAGCGCGCCGGCCACCATCAGGGGGATGTAGATCAGGCAGTACAGCGCGACCGTGCCGAGCCCGCCGAGGAAGGTCGGGTCGGTGAGCACGGCCGCGTAGGAGCGCAGCCCGACGAAGACGGTGCGCTCGGGACCGAAACCGAGGCCGGGCTGGTCGTCGCTGAAGAAGCTCAGGTAGACCGCCGTGCCGACGGGGATCAGGAAGACGGTGACCAGCAGGGCGAAGAACGGCGTCATCAGGACGCCGGCGGCGGTCAGTTGGCGGCGCTTGGCCGCCCTGCGGGCACGCGCTCCCGACGCGGAGGGCGCCGGGTCGGCGGCGGGGGAGGAGCCGGCCGGCACCCGGGTGTGGGTGGTCGTGGTCATGGGGGTGTCACCTGCCTTTCGTCGGCTCAGGTGCTGTGCTGGGTGGTGGACAGGCCGAGGGCCCTGAGGTCGGGCATGGTGCCCTCCTGGGCGGCCCGCAGGGACTCGACGAGGCTGCCCTGGCCGCCGCTGACGCGGGCGAAGGAGTCCTGCATGACCTTCTGGGTCGCGCTCATCCGCGGGCCCCACAGCCACTGCTCGCCGATCTTCTCGGCCTCCTGTTCGAACAGGGTGTAGACGTCCTGCCCGCCGTAGTACGACCGGTCGAAGGCGTCGCGGCCCACGGAGACCAGGCCGGGGGCGGCCGGGTACTGGCTGCTGGTGCCGCTGGAGAGGCGGGCGCGCAGGGCGTCCGGGTGGGAGACCTGCCACTCGATGAACTCCATGGCGGCCTCGGGATGCCGGCTGTCCTTGGTCACCGCGAAGGTCGACCCGCCGTGGGTGCCGGCGGACGGGCTGCCGGTGTCCCACTGCGGCAGCGGCGCGATCCGCCACTGGCCCTTCTGCCCGGGCCGCGCGTTCATCTGCGCGCCGGCGTCCCAGGCGCCGCTGAGCCGGGTGAGGACCAGGCCGTTGCCGATCTGCGCGTCGGACTGCCTGCTCTCGACGGCGTTCATGAAGACGTCGTCCCGGTCGATGAGCTGCTGCCAGTAGTCCGCGACCCGCCGCGACGGCGCGTCGGCGAGGGAGACGTTCCAGGCGCCGCGCGAGGTGTCGAACCACCGGGCGCCCGCCTGCCAGGCGTACGCGGCGAACTGCGTCATCCCGTCGGTGGGGAACAGCGCCAGCCGCCGGTCGGGCGCCTTGCGGTGCACGGTCGCGGCCTGCTCGGCGAACTCGTCCCAGGTGCCCGCGACCCGCAGTCCGTAGTGGTCGAACAGGTCGGCGCGGTAGTGCATGACCATGGGCTCGACGTCCAGCGGCACGCTGAACACCCGGCCCTCGAAGGTGGTCAGTCCGAGGGCCTGCGGCAGCAGCTTGCGGCGCAGGCCGTCACCGACCAGGTCGGTGATGTCGAGGGCGACGCCGTCGATGGCGTACCCGGGCACCTGCGGATACTCGATGGTGGCGACGTCGGGCGCGTTGCCGGCCCGGGCGGCGTTGCTGAGCTTGGCGTAGCCGCCCTGCCCGCCGGAGGGGATCTGCTGGAACTCCACCCGGATGTTCCGGTGGGTGCGGTTGAACGCGTCGACCACCTCCTGGCTGCCGCGCAGCGCGGACCAGAAGGTGATGTGCGTGGTGGTGCCCGTACGGGCCGACGATGCGCCGTTCCCCCCGCTGCAGGCGCTCACGGCTCCTGTCAGGGGTACGGCGGCCATCGCGGCGAGCACGGACCGACGGCTGGGTCGTCCGGGCATGGCGCCTCCCGCGGCTCCTGCGGGTCCGCGTGGGTGCGGACCCGGCTGTTCGGGACACGGGAATCCTGGACGCCCTGAAACAAACGGTCAAGGGATCGATCAGAAGAAAATGAAACACTCAAACGATCAAAACATCATTCGTCCTCGTTCACGCGATGTGTCGATCCCCGCACCATCAGCCGCGGCAGCAGCTCGACGCGCCGGCCCGGCCGACTGCCGGGCGTCTCGGACAGCCGCTGGAGCAGCAGTTCCGCGGCCATGCGGCCGACCTCGGTCTTCGGTGGCGACACGGCCGTCAGCGGCGGCGAGCCCAGCCCGGCCACGACATCGTCGTACGCCACGACCGAGCAGTCCTCCGGCACGCGCACCGCTTCCTCCGCCAGCCGCTGGACGACCATCAGCGCGTCCACGTCGCCGTGCAGCACCATGGCCGTCGCACCCACCTTGCGCATCAGCGCCGGCAACTCGGCCGTCTCGTCCGCCGCGTACGGTCCGTCGGCCCCGGCCTCCGGCGCGACGAGCGTCCACGCCCACCGCTCCACCAGCGGGTGCGCCTCGGCGATCTCGGCGAAGGCGGCACGCAGCGAGCGCGCGGTGGGGCTGTCGTGGCGCGTGGCGAACACGATACGCCGGTGACCGAGCCCCACCAGGTGTTCCACGGCCAGGTGCGCGCCGTACCAGTGGTCCGAGCAGACCGAGTCCAGGGCGTGCAGCGCGCTGCCGCGCCACGGGCGGCGCTCCATCAGCACCGTCGGCACCCCGAGCGCGGCGAGCCACTCGTGGTCGGCCTCCTCGTCGGCCCGGCCGCGCCAGCGGGGCGCGATCAGCAGACCGTGCGCCCCGTCCGCCAGCGCCCGTTCCACCAGGGGGCGTTCGGCGCCGGCCGCCTGCGGCGCGAGGTGCAGGGCTATGCGCAGCCCGGCCTCCTCCAGGACCGTGCGGGCGCCGTGCATGGCCTCGTTGAGGTACGAGTGCCGCACGGGAACCACCACGGCCACCCGGTCCCCGGCCCCCCCGGCCGCGTCGGCGGGCGCCTCCTCGGCGGGCAGGGTGGACCGGACGACACCGTGGCCCCGCCGCAGCCGCCCCTCCCGCGTCAGCTCCTCCACGTCACGGCGCACCGTCACCACGGAGACCTGCAACTCGTCGGCGAGATCGCGCACCCGCGCGGTACCGCGCGCCTGGACCGCCGCCAGAATCCGCTGGCGCCTGAGATCGACCGGCTCCCGCATCAGGCCTCCCCACCCGAGAATGTTCGTTTGAGCGTTTCGCCGTCATCATAGCGATCGCCCGTCCCGGGTGTGCGCGGCCTTCCGGCCCGGTGTGCGCCGCCTTCGGGCCCGGTGTGCGGCCCCTGCGCTTCCGGGTCCGCGAGGGCCCCACGGCTACGGCGCGAGGGCCCCTACGGTTCCGGGTCCGCGAGGAGCGGGCCCAGCGGTCCCAGGTCCAGGTTCAGGTCACCGCGGCTCAGGCCGTGCTGCGCGCACAGGTCGTCCATGCGTTCGTCGAGCAGCATGAGCGCCGTGCCGAGCCGTTCCTCCTGCTCCGTGCTCAGCGTGCCCTCGTCGAAGCGGCGCACGGCCTGGCGTTCCATGAGCTGCCGCAGCAGCTCCACGACGGTCAGGACCAGGGCGGCCAGATCGTTCGTGACCCGCTCGGGGTCCAGGTCGAGGGCGTGCGCCCGGGGCGCCGTCACAGCGGCCCGCTGTCCGGCCAGGGGGCGGGCACCCGCTCGTTCACGGACGACAGCAGGGCGTGCAGCGAGATCCGCACCAGCGGCACGTCGGCGATGGCCAGGACCAGGTCCCCGCTGACGACGACGCCGGTCGCCAGCACCCGGTCGAGGAGGTCGACCAGGGGCACCCCGACCGGCGCGTACGGCTCCGGATCGCCCCAGGGCACGGGTGCCGGGCCCGGCGTGCGGATGTCCGGGACGGTCACGTGCGGACCTCCTGCTCCGTGCGGTGTTCTTCCGTGCGGCCCGGTCCGGTGCGGTCCGCCCCCGTGGCGGCCGGATCCTCGTCCCAGCGGGCGAAGGAGTACGGGATCCACGGGCCCGAGGCGTTGACCTCCACGGCCGGATGCCGGCCGCCGGCGGTGAGCCCGGCCAGGGCGCGGGTGAAGGCGGCGCACTCCGCGTCCTCCACCAGGTAGGCGGCATTGAGCAGTTGCGGGGCGCGCCGGCCCGTCAACCGCTCGCTCTGCGGGCGGTGCCGTGTCGCGGCGACGGCGTACCCCCGCAGCTCCGCGTCGACGGCCTCCGCCTCGGCCGCCGCCCTCCCGTGCGCGTCCTGCCGGTCGCGCCGCCGTGCGCTGGCCCGGCTGAGGTAGGCACGCCCCCCGGAAGCGGCCCCGGAAGCGGATGCGGTGGGCGCACCGGCACCGGCGGCGGCGTCCTCCGCGTGCTCGCGGGCGTGCACCTTCACCGCCCATTCCGTACGTCCCCGGAGACGGTCGAGCTGCGCGACCAGCACCGCCTCCCGGGAGACGACGGCCTGCTCCGCGCTCCGGTCGCCGCGGTACAGGGTCGCCATCGGCAGCGGCACGACGGGCCCCTGCCCGGCCGCGGCCTCGACGCCCCGGTGATGGGCCCGGGCGCAGCGTTCCAGGTCGTCGGGCCGGTTGAGGCGTTCCACCAAGGCTTCCGCGTCGAACAACGCCGCGGGGACGTCCTGCACGACCAGACACAGTCCACCCGCGCGCAGCACGCGCAGCGGGCCGCCCTCCTCGTGACCGGTCACCGCGGCCAGCGTGGCGGCGTCCGGCGGGGTGCGGGTGACGGCGAACGCGCAGACGATGCCGGCGTCCGCCGGCCCGGTCGTGGCCGCGCTCACCGGGCGGCTCCCGCCGTCTCCTCGCCGGCCCCCTCCAGGGCGTCGAGCCGGGCCCGCAGCTGCGCGTTCTCCTCGGCGAGCGCGTCTCGTGCGGCCCGGGACGACAGCGCCGGGTCCGTCTCCCACCAGTCGATGCCCGCCTTCCTCGCGGTGTCCACCGAGGCGATGAACAGCCGCAGCCGGATGGTGAGCAGTTCGATGTCGAGCAGGTCGATCTTGATGTCGCCGGCGATGACGATGCCCTTGTCGAGGACCCGTTCGAGCAGGTCGGCGAGGTTGCCGGTGGCAGGCGCGCAGGGCTGCGTGTCCGGGCCCGCGTACCGGAGTCCGACGTCCGTCACCGCGTGCTCCCCACCGGATCAGCGATCCGGGCGGACACGTTCCTCGTCCTCGTCCTCGTCCTCATACTCATACTCGTACTCGTCCTCCTGGCCCTCGTCGTCGTCCTCACCGTCCTCACCGTCCTCGTCCTCACCGTCCTCCTCCTCGCCGTCCCCGTACTCCCCGTACTCGTACTCGTACTCGTATCCGTCGTCCTCGGCGGCGTCGGCTTCCTCCTCCTCCAGCGCCTCCTCGTGGCTCTTGACGACCTCGCCGTCGCGGATCTCCCCGCGCCAGCCCTCCACTTCCTCGTCGCCCCTCAAGGTCACGTGCCGCGCGAAGTGCTTCAGGTCCAGCCGCAGCCGGCGCCCCTGGGCGCGCCAGAGGTTGCCCGTCTTCTCGAAGAAGCCCGCCGGGTAGTACTCGACCACCACGACCACCCGGGTCAGCCGGGGCGCCAGTTCGTGGAAGGTGACCGCGCCGCTCGTACTGCCCTTGGCGCCCTCGGAGGTCCAGACGATCCGTTCCTCGGGGACCTGCTCCCGCACGGTCGCCCTCCAACTGCGGTTCGACGGACCGACCTTGACGTTCCAGTCCGTCGTCGCCTCGTCGTCGGCGCTGACGCCGCGGACGCCCTTGGTGAAGCCGCTGAAGTCCTGGAGCCGCGTCCACTGGTCGTAGACGGTGCGCAGGGGGACCCCGATGTCCACGGTCTCCATGATGTGCGTCGCCTTGACACTGCCGCCGCCCGCCCCGCCCCGCGCGCCGCGGCGGCCCCCGGAACCGCGGTCGCCGGCGGACTCGGTCAGTCGTTCCGTCAGCCCGCCGATCCGTTCCCCCGCCTTGCCCACGAGGCTGTGCCCCGTGGCGGCGAGGTATCCGCCGAGCGCGTCCTTGAGATCGCCGAGGGGGGAGGGGGCCCCGTTCTCCTGCCGGGTGGGGGTCATCGGCGTACACCTCCGCGCCTGCCGCCGGAACCCGTGGTCCGCCGCGCGGTACGCCGGGGCGGTGCGGGAGCGGGTTCGCGGTCCTCCTCCCGTTCCTCGTCGCCGAAGTAGGCGTCCTCGTCCGGAACGCCGCCGTGGCCGCGGTCGTGGTCGTCGCCGTGGTCGTCGTCGTGGTCGCGCTCGTACGCGCCGTCCCCGTCCGTCGCCCCGTCGGCCCACCGGCCCGCGCCCGTGAGCGCGTCGGTACGGTCGCGGAGCGTGTCCGCGAGGCCGGTGAGCGTGCGGTTCGCCGCGGCGGTGACGGCCGCACGTCCGGCGGTCAGCAGCTCGTCGCGCACCTGGTCCGTCAGTTCCTGGAGCTGCGGGGTCCGCTGGAGGCCGGCCAGGCCCTGGGACAGCACCCGGCCGGGGGTCAGGCCGATGCGCCGGCCCACGAGGTAGGAGCCGACCACGAACGCCAGTCCGGCCTTCTTGGTGCGGCCCAGGAGGTATCCGCCCGCCACGGCCGCCGCCATGGCCGCCTTGCTGTCGTTCATACGTGCCTTCTCTGCGCCGGATTCATGGTGGTCGTGCGGCCGGCGGACCGGGACGGGCGTTCGAGGAGGGTGAGCAGACGCTCCTCCTCCCGCTCGAAAGCGGCCTCGTCGATGGCCCCCTCGTCCAGGGCCCGGTTGAGCGCGGCCAGACGCGCCTGGACGGCGCGCGGGTCACGGGTCTGGCGCCGCGCCTCCTGGAGCAGGTGGTCGGCGATCCACGCCGTGCCGCGCACCGGGGCGAGGGGCAGCAGCAGAAGACCGCTCAGGATGCCCACCGCGTCACCGCCCGGCCGGTGCGGGAGACGGGTCGACGAAGCTGTAGCAGGGCAGGGGCCCGGTCACGCTGAGGGCCAGCCGGTCCCCGCACTCGCGTGCCCGCGCCTCCACCGCCTGCCGGAACCGCGGCTCGTCGGCGGAGCGCAGCAGAAAGGAAGCGCTCAGCACCTGCTCGTCGTCGGTCGGACCCCGCACCGTGCGCACCGCGAGCGGGGTCAGGTGGTCGAGGACGTCCCGGGCCGCGCGCCGTGCCTCGCGGCGGACACCGCGGGCGAGCGCCTCACCGAGGCGGACGTTGGCCTCGTAGTCCGGTCGGCGTCGCGTCCGCAGGGCCAGGTTCCGCAGGCCCTCGTCCCGGCGTACCAGTTCGGCGAAGTGGCCGGGCACGACCGTTCCCTTGACGTTGAGCTCGACGCACCCCCGGACGTCGTCGAGCTGCCGTGACAAGTGGGCGGAATCGGCCCGCAGCTGGGAGAGCAGGACGTCCGGCCGGGGACTGAGGACCGCGAACCGCATGGGCAGCAGCGGCCCCTGCGCGGCCAGTTCGTCCAGTACGGCCTGGTGGGCCAGCAGGTCGCGGCGCCGGGGCCGCAGCCGCGCGGGCGCGGCCGACACCGCCGCGCACAGGCCGGACCCGGTCAGCAGCCGTACCGGGGCACCGTCGACCCCGGGGGAGCGGGGGGCGCGGACACCGGCGGGGGTGATGCCGTAGACGTACAGGGCCTTCAGGGGTGCGGTGGTGGTCGTGGTGGTGGCCGGCGCGGTCATTCGTCCTCCGTCTCCACACGCCGGCGGGGCCGGCTGCGCGGGCGGTCGTCCTCGTCACGGGTGCGTGCGGCCGGTCTGCCGCGCGGCCGCTGCGGGTCCCGGGCGCGTTCCGCGCGCTCGCGGGTGTGCTCGCGCTCGCGGGGCAGGGCTGCCACGTCTTCCGCCTCCTCCTCGGGGGTGAGGATGTCCCGCACCTTGTCGGTCAGGGAGCGAGCCGTCCGCTTGGCACCCGCCCTGCCCATGGTCTTGGCGACCGGCCCGCCGAACAGTTCCGGAACGGTCTTGGAGCGTGCGTCGTACTCCAGGTCCAGACGGTTGCAGGCCTCGGCGAACCGCAGATACGTGTCGACGCTCGCGACCACGATGCGGGCGTCCACCTTGAGGATCTCGATGCCGACCAGGGAGACGCGCACGAAGACGTCGATCACCATGCCGCGGTCGAGGATGAGTTCCAGGACGTCGTAGAGGGTTCCGGCGCGGGGCGCGCAGACGACCTCGTCGTCGTAGGTGATCATGCGGGGGTCCTTCCGGATGCGGGTCGCGGGGCCCGGTCACTGGTCCTGGGCACCGCGCCGGTAGCGGGCGACCCTGCGGTACTGGAGCAGGTCGCCCGCCGGGTCCAGCTCGACCTCGTAGGTGGCGAGCAGGCTGGTGGTGTCGGGGATGCGTGCCACCTCCAGCACGTCCACGTTGACGATCCAGCCGTCGTCCTCGCTGCGGCACACCGCGGAGACCCCCTCCAGGCGATGCCGGATCAGCTCGGACAGGGCGTCCGCGGCGCGCTGGGCGGCGTCCCGGGCGCCCCGCACGGCACGCTCGCGCGTGGTCGTGGACGTCGTGCCGCGCCGTCGCCCGCCAGGTTCTGTCATGCTGCCCACTCTGGCCGCGGGGTCCGGTCCGCGCGTGCGCAGTTACCCCATCCGGGGGCTGTGAAGCCCGCCCGTCGGTGGGTCAGACGCCCGGCGCGATGGCGGTCCGGCGGCGGCAGTGCAGGAAGAGGTGCGGCTCCGGCCGCGCGTCCGGGTGGGCCGGGGTGAACAGCGACGCCTCCTGCGCCAGTACCTCCAGGCCGGCCTCCTCGGCCACGGTGGTGAGGTCCTGCGCGCTGAAGCTGGTCACGCGCACCGGCTGTCCCATGAAGGTGGCGTCGACGCCCTCGACGTCCAGCGGCACGGTGGCGAGGACCAGGTAGCCCTCCGGCTTCAGCACCCGCACCAGGCGCCGGACCAGGTCCGCCTGCTCCCGCCGGTCCAGCTGGAGCAGTGAGAAGTACACGCAGACCGCGTCGAACGAGGCGTCGGCGAGCGGTACGTCACGGATGTCGGCGCACCGGAACGTCGCCGCCGGCACCTGCCGCGTCGCCAGATCCACCATGACGGGGGAGATGTCGACGCCCAGCACGTCGTGCCCGGCGCCCGCCAGGGTCTCGGCGGTGGGCCGGCCCGTACCGCTGCCCACGTCCAGCACCCGGCTGCCCGGCGCGAGCCGCCCGAGCAGCCATTCCAGCGAGCGCCGGTGCGGGTGCGATCCGGCGAACGCCTTCTCGTACTCGGCGCCCAGCGCGTCGAACGCGGCCGCGGCCTGCGGCCGTCGCTGCTCGTCGGTCACGTCGGTCCCTTCGGTGGTGGCGGGCCGGAGCCGCGAGCATCGTGCCACCGGGAACGGGCGCCGACAAGGGGCCCTCCGGGCGACCCACGAGCACCCGCCTGCTCCCGGCCGCCGCATCACCGCGAGGGCCGGGAAGCGCGGCAGGCGACCGTGGCAGGGCGTGAGGCCGGACGGGCCGGACGCGCACCCACCGCGGGGCCGGGCGCCGTCCAGGGCCAGATCCACCAATCCCCGCACGAGCGCGTCGTCCAGCGGCGCCCGGCTGAGCAGCGCCCGGACGAACAGCGGGCCGCTGACGGCCTCGATCAGCAGCCCCGGGATCGGTGCCGGCGGCCGGCTCCCCCCGCTCGACACCGCGCCGGACGATCAGCACGGTGCGGTCGAGGCGTTCGCTCCAGTAGGGGCCGCGCCGGTCCTCCAGGGTGTCGTCGTGCTCGACGCTCGGCCGCAGCAGCGCCTCGCCCTGTGCGGTGCCGAGCAGCCGGGCCAAGGACGCGAGTCCCGCCGCGGCCGCGCCCGGGGCGGCACAGGGCACGAACGGCGGTGACGGTGCCGACGCCGGGCCGGCGGCCGAGCCGCAGGCGGTGCGGGGTGGACTCGCCGAGACGGGCTCCGGTCTCGGTCTCTGGCCGGCGGCAGCCGGAGGCGTCCTCATCGCCGGCGGCTGCGTGCTGCTGATCCGCTCCGGGCGGCGTTCGCCGTGACCCTGGCATGACGTCGCCGTGACGGCGGGCGGGCGGGCCGGACCCCGCCCGCCCGCCGGGCCGGACCGCAGCGAACACGCCATCCAGGTCAGGCATCTGGCGCGTTTCAACTATTGCCATTCCGTCTGCCCGGGCGCAGCCTGGTCCCCGAAAGGCTCTGGGAGCGCTCCCAATCGCGCTTCCACTCCTCCTCGTCCCCAGCCGTCCCCCCACGCGAAAGAAGGACATCATGACTTGTCATGATCGCATCAAGAGAGCCCGGCGTGCGTCGACCGTCGCCCTCGGCACCCTGACCGCGGCTCTGCTCGCCCTGATCCCCTGGAGCGGCACCGCCGTCGCCCACGGCTCGGTCGTCGACCCCGCCTCCCGCAACTACGGCTGCTGGCAGCGTTGGGGCGACGACTTCCAGAACCCCGCCATGGCCCAGGAAGACCCCATGTGCTGGCAGGCCTGGCAGGACAACCCCAACGCCATGTGGAACTGGAACGGCCTGTACCGCAACGGCTCCGCTGGCAACTTCGAAGCCGTCGTCCCCGACGGCCAGCTGTGCAGCGGCGGCCGGACCGAGGGCGGGCGCTACAACTCCCTCGACACCGTGGGCGCATGGCAGACCACGGACGTCACCGACAACTTCACCGTCAAGCTGTACGACCAGGCCAGCCACGGCGCCGACTACTTCAAGGTCTACGTCACCCGGCAGGGATTCGACCCCGCCACGCAGGCCATGGGCTGGGACGACCTCCAACTGGTCGAGACCACGGGCAGGTACGCCCCCAGTCAGAACTACGAGATCCCGGTGAGCACCTCGGGCCTGAGCGGCCGGCACGTCGTCTACACCATCTGGCAGGCGTCGCACATGGACCAGACGTACTTCCTGTGCAGCGACGTCGACTTCGGCTGATCCACGCCACCCCGTCCCCCCACCCCCGCCGGGCGCGCCGCGTCCGGCGGGGACACGGGTCGGTGCGACCGCCCGCGCGACGTGCTTCGCGGCCGCCCCGGGGTGCGGTATACGTCCCCTCATGGACCCCATGGACTACTACGACCTCGGCACCCACGGCCGGACCGTGACGACCTCGTCCCCCGAGGCGCAGCGGTGGTTCGACCGCGGGCTGGTGTGGACGTACGCCTTCCACCACGAGGAGGCCGTCGCCTGCTTCGAGACCGCCGCGGCGGCCGACCCGGACTGCGCCATGGCCCACTGGGGCATCGCCTACGCCCTCGGTCCGAACTACAACAAGCCCTGGGAGGCCTTCGGTGCCGAGGAACTGACGCGGACCGTCGACCGCACCCACGCCGCCGTCGAACTCGCCCAGGAGAAGGCGGCCCGCTCCGCCACCCCGGTCGAACGCGCCCTGGTCGGCGCCCTGCGCGCCCGCTACCCGCAGGCGCGCGCCGTCGAGGACTGCTCGGTGTGGAACGCGCCGTACGCCGAGAGCATGCGGGCCGTGTACGCACTGGCCCCCGACGACCTGGACGTCGCCGCGCTCCACGCCGACGCGCTGATGAACCTGACACCCTGGCAGCTCTGGGACCTGCGCACCGGACTGCCCGCGGAGGGCGCCCGCACCCTGGAGGCGAAGGCCGTCCTCGACCGGGCCCTGGCCGCCGAGGGCGGACGCGAGCACCCCGGCGTCCTGCACCTCTACATCCACCTGATGGAGATGTCCGCCACTCCCGAGGTGGCCCTCGCCGTCGCCGACCGGCTGCGCGGCCTGGTCCCCGATGCCGGACACCTCGCGCACATGCCGTCCCACCTCGAAGTGCTGTGCGGCGACTACCGGCGCGTGGTGTCGGACAACAGCGCCGCGATCGCCGCCGACGAGAAGTACCGCGCGCGGGCCGGGGCGATGAATTTCTACACCCTCTACCGCTCGCACAACCACCACTTCAGGATCTACGGCGCGATGTTCCTCGGTCAGTACGAGGTCGCCCTGGACGCCGCCGCGCGACTGGAGGCGTCCATCCCCGAGGAACTGCTGCGCGTCGAGAGCCCGCCGATGGCCGACTGGCTCGAGGGCTTCCTGGCCATGCGGGTGCACGTGCTGATCCGGTTCGGCCGCTGGGCGGACGTCCTCCGGCTGCCGCTGCCCGCCGACCCGCGCCTGTACTGCGTGACGACCGCGATGCTCCACTACGCCCGCGGGGTCGCCCTCTCGGCCACCGGCAAGGTCGCCGAGGCGGAGGCCGAACGCGTCCTGTTCCGCGAGGCGGCCGCCCGGGTGCCGCGGACCCGCACCCTGTTCAACAACACCTGCGCCGACATCCTCGCCATCGCCTCCGCCATGCTCGACGGCGAACTGGAGTACCGCAAGGGCGATCACGCCGCCGCCTTCGCCGCCCTGGAGCGGTCGGTCGAACTGGACGACAACCTCCCCTACGACGAACCGTGGGGCTGGATGCAGCCCACCCGGCACGCCTACGGAGCCCTGCTCCTGGAACAGGGCCGGGTCGCCGAGGCCGAGGCGGTCTACCGGGCCGATCTGGGTCTCGACGACACCCTTCCCCGCGCCCTGCAGCACCCGGGGAACGTCTGGGCCCTGCACGGACTCCACGAGTGCCTGGCGCGCCTGGGCAAGGAGGGAGAGGCGCGGATCGTGGCACAGCAGCTGAAGCTCGCCACCGCCCTGGCGGACGTACCGGTCGAGGCCTCCTGCTACTGCCGCCTCGACACCGCGCCGGCCACCGGTGGTGCGGGCGGCTGCTGCGCCACGGACCACTGAGCGTCCCGGTTGGGCGTCCCGGTTCGGGTCAGACGTTGACGCCGAAGTCCGCGGCGATGCCCGCCAGGCCCGAGGCGTACCCCTGCCCGACCGCCCGGAACTTCCACTCGGCGCCGTGCCGGTACAGCTCGCCGAAGACCATCGCGGTCTCGGTCGACGCGTCCTCGGAGAGGTCGTAGCGGGCGAGTTCCTGGTTGCCCGCCTGGTTGACGACGCGGATGAAGGCGTTGCGGACCTGGCCGAAGCTCTGCCCGCGGTTCTCCGCGTCGTGGATGGAGACCGGGAAGACGATCCTGTCGACCTCGGCGGGGACGGCGGCGAGGTTCACCTTGACCGCCTCGTCGTCGCCCTCGCCCTCGCCGGTGAGGTTGTCGCCGGTGTGCTCCACCGAGCCGTCCGGGCTGGTCAGGTTGTTGTAGAAGACGAAGTGCCCGTCCGAGAGCACCTTGCCGGAGGTGTCGAGGAGCAGTGCGGAGGCGTCGAGGTCGTAGTCGGTACCGGTCGTGGTGCGCACGTCCCAGCCGAGGCCGACGACGACGGCGGTCAGGCCGGGCGCCTCCTTGCTGAGCGAGACGTTGCCGCCCTTGGCCAGGGAAACTCCCACTGCGTTCTCCTTCGTCAGGTCTGCTGGATGACTTCCGCCGATCACGCTACCCGACGCACTACAGTGCTGTAGAAGTATGCCCTTCTATACGATGTGACCTCGGAAGGCGGACAGCGGCGGAAGGAGGCGGGACGTGATGGATCACCGGCGTCCGCGGCGGCGGGGGCAGGGCGAGCTGGAGGCGCTGGTGCTGTCGGCGCTGTGCGAGGCGGACGGGCCCGCGACGGCCGGCTGGGTGCAGGAGCGCCTGGGCGGCGACCTCGCCTACACCACCGTGATCACGATCCTGACCCGATTGCTGGAGAAGGGCGCGGTCAGCCGCGAGCGCGCGGGCCGTTCCTTCGCCTGGACACCCGCCTCCGACCAGGCGGGCCTCGCCGCGCGGAAGATGCGCAAGGTCCTGGACGCCGAGAGTGACCGGGAAGCGGTGCTGGCCAGCTTCGTCACCGGTCTCGACCCGGACGACGAGCGGCTGCTGCGCGAACTCCTGGGACACGCGCGCGATGTGGGGGACGGCTGACGCCGCATGGGTGTATTCGTCTTCCTGCCGCTGGTCCTGCCCTTGACGGCCTGGCCGATCGCCCGGCTGGCCGAACAGCATCTGCACCCGCGGAGTGCGACCAGGCTGCTCACCGCGGTGGCCGCCGTGATGGCCCTGTGCAGCACGGTGTGCCTGGCCCTGGTGATGGTGGTCGGCACCGCGCAACTGCCGGGCAACCCCCTGCCGGACGGCTGGTCCGACCCCGAGGTGCGGGCGGCGGTGCCGTACGACGAGGTCGTCGGCAAGGCGGCGATCCCCGCGTTGTGCGCGGTGGTCGTGGCCTCGGCGCGGGCCCTGTGGCGGCACGGCAGGGTGCGTCGCCGCGCCCACCGCGCGCTGGCCGGACTGCCGGGGACCGGAGTGGCCGTACTCCCGGACGAGGTGCCCTACGCGTACGCGCTGCCCGGCGGCCGCCGGGACCGCGTGGTGGTGAGCACGGCCCTGCTCGACTGCCTCGAACCGGCAGAGCGGCGCGCGCTGTTCGCGCACGAGCGGGCCCACCTGACCGCCCGGCACCATCGCTTCCTGCTCGCCGTCCGGCTCGCCGCCCTGGCCAACCCGTTCCTGCGGCCCCTGCGGACCGCCGTCTCCTACACGGCGGAGCGGTGGGCGGACGAGGAGGCCGCGCGGACGGTCGGCGACCGCCGCGCGGTGGCGACCGCGATCGGCAAGGCGGCCCTGGTCTCCCGGGGCACCCCGGTCGCCACCCTCGCCGGCCTCGCGGCGCCCGGCCCGGTACCGCGCCGGGTGGCGGCCCTGCTGGGCCCCGCGCCCGCTGTCCGCACCTGGCCCCCGGTGTTCACCTCGGTGGGCCTGGCGGCATGGGCCGCGGCCGCCGGAACCGCCGTGTCGGCGATGTCGTCCGCGAACGCCGCCGTCACGATGTTCCTCATCCTCCGCGCCGCGACGCCCCTCTGAGCGTCTCGCGTCTCCCCTCCGAAAACACCCGCGCGATCCCGGGGCGCTGAGGTGGTCCGGGATCGCATCGGCGGACGGCCGCCCCCCTGGCACCGCGGTGGCCCTGTGGTAGCTTGCGGGAGCCAGTCGAACCCACCTGGTGGGTCAGGGAATCCGGTGCGAATCCGGAGCTGACGCGCAGCGGTGAGGGGGACGGGCGGGACAACGGCCACTGGGCGGCACAAGCCGTCCGGGAAGGCGTCCCGCCCGGACGATCCCGAGTCCGAAGACCTGCTGGCACCCGCGCCGCGTACGGCGCGGGCCACACCGTACGAACGGGCTTCGCGTATGAGCCCTCGACGCCAGAGGATCTTCCATGTCCGCAGCGCGCCCCGCCGGCTTCCGCCGCTCCTTCCGTCCCTTCCCCTCCCGCTTCCCGCTGCTGCTGTCCGGTGCCCTGCTGGCGTCCGGCTGCGGTTCCGCAACGACTGCTACCGACTCCGCGGCGCCGGCCGAGGCAGCCGGTTATCCACGCACCGTCAGTGACTGCGGGCACAAGGTGGAGATCCCCGCGCCACCCGAACGGGCCGTCTCCCTCAATCAGGGCACCACGGAGATCCTGCTCTCGCTGGGCCTGGCCGACCGGATGGCGGGGACTGCCACCTGGACCGACCCGGTCATGAAGGGCCTGGAGAAGGCGAACGCCGGTGTGCCCCGGCTCGCCGACAACATGCCCTCCTTCGAGAAGGTCCTGGACGCCGAACCCGACTTCGTCGCGGCCTCCTTCGCCTCCACGCTCGGCTCCGGCGGCGTGGCCACGCGCGAGCAGTTCACCGAACTCGGGGTGCCCGCCTACCTGTCCCCGTCCGACTGCGTCGGCAAGGACAACGGCGGCGACGGCGACGGCGTCCGCAGCGAGCCCCTGACCATGGACACCGTCTACGGCGAAGTCCACGACCTGGCCCGGGTGTTCGGCGTCGAGCAGCGCGGCGAAGAACTGGTCGCGGACCTGAAGGCGCGGGTCGAGAAGGCCACCTCGGGCGTCGACGCCTCCGGTGTCACTCTCATGTACTGGTTCGCCAACTCCACTTCGCCCTACATGGCGGGCTGCTGCGGCGCCCCCGGCATCATGACCCGCGCGCTCGGCGCGGAGAACGCCATGGACGACACCCACGAGGAATGGCCCCAGGTCGGCTGGGAAACCGTCGCCGACCGAGACCCCGACGTCCTCGTCGTCGGAGACCTCACCCGCAAGTCCCAGACGGCCGAGACCGCCGCGAAGAAGATCGAGTTTCTGGAGTCCGACCCCGTCACCAAGAACATGACCGCCGTCAGGAAGAAGCGGTACGTGCTGCTGAGCGGGCAGGCCATGAACCCCACCATCCGCACCGTCGAGGGCGTGGAGAAGGTGGCGGCGGCGCTGCGCGCGTACGGCCTCACCAAGTGACGTCCGGAAGCCGGATGACGCCGGGAAGCCGGAGGACACCGGGCAGTCGGGTGACGTCCACGAGCCGGGGGATCCCCGGCCTACGCGCGGCCGGGCGCCGCTACCCGGTGTGGGCGGCGGCCGGCTTCGTCGCCCTGTGCGCCTCCGTGGCCGTCGCCGTCACCATCGGTCCCGCGGACATCGGCGTCGGCGAGGTCTGGTCCGTGGTCGTCTCCCATCTCGGCGGCGGTACCCCCGGCGTGGACGTCACCCCGATCCGCGACGGCATCGTCTGGAACCTGCGGCTGCCCCGTACCCTCCTCGCGGCGGTGTGCGGTGCAGGCCTCGCCGTGTGCGGCGCCGTACTCCAGTCCCTGCTGCGCAACCCGCTCGCCGACCCCTTCGTCCTGGGCGTCTCCTCCGGTGCCTCGACCGGTGCCGTCCTGGTCGTCGTCCTCGGCGTGGGCGGCGGCGCGCTGTCCGTGTCGGGCGGGGCGTTCATCGGGGCGGTCTGCTCCTTCGCGCTGGTGATGCTGCTCAGTCACAGCCTCGGCGGCACCCCGGACCGGGTGGTGCTCGCCGGCGTGGCGGCGATGCAGCTGTTCTCCGCGCTCACGTCGTTCGTCGTGATGACCGCGGCCGACGCCGAGACCACCCGCGGCGTGCTGTTCTGGCTGCTCGGCTCGCTCGGCGGGGCGGGCTGGACGGACGTGTGGACGGGTACGGCGGTCCTGGTCGTGGTCCTGGCCGTGTGCCTCGGGTACGCCGGGACACTGGACGCCTTCGCGTTCGGTCAGGACGCGGCGGCCACGCTCGGCGTCCACGTGGCCCGCACCCGGCTGGTCCTGCTGTGCGCCACCGCCCTGCTCACCGCGGCCCTGGTCGCCTCGGCCGGGGCCATCGGCTTCGTCGGCCTGGTGCTGCCGCACGCCGTACGGGCGTTGACCGGCCCCGGACACGCCCGGCTGCTGCCGGTCTGCGCGCTCGCCGGGGCGGTGTTCCTGGTGTGGGTCGACACCCTGGCCCGTACCGTCCTCGAACCCCAAGAGGTCCCGGTGGGCGTGATGACCTCGCTCATCGGCGTGCCCGCCTTCGTCCTCGTCCTGTACCGCACCAGGAGGACACGGTGACGCTGAACGCCGAGCGGGTCTCCCGCGCCGCCGGCGGGCGGCTCATCCTGGACGGCGTCGACCTGGCCCCCCGGCCCGGTGCCATGACCGGACTGCTCGGCCCCAACGGCTCGGGCAAGTCCACCCTGCTGCGGCTGCTGGCCGGCGTGCTCACCCCCGCCTCCGGCGTCGTCACCCTCGACGGCCGCCCGCTGGACCGGGCGGGCCGCAGGGACGTCGCCCGGCGGGTGGCCGTGGTCGAGCAGCAGGCGGACACGCAGGTCGAACTGACCGTCCGGGACGTCGTCCGGCTCGGCCGGATCCCGCACCGCCGCGCCTGGACGCCGACGTCGGCGTCCGACGAGGAGGCGGTCACGGACGCCCTGGAACGCACCGGACTGACCGGGCAGGCGGACCGGCTCTGGCACACCCTCTCCGGCGGCGAACGCCAGCGCGTCCAGATCGCCCGCGCCCTCGCCCAGCAGCCGCGGGAACTCCTGCTGGACGAACCGACCAACCACCTCGACATACAGCACCAGCTCGACGTACTGACCCTGGTCGCCGCCCTGCCCGTCACCAGTGTGGTCGCCCTCCACGACCTCAACCTCGCGGCGATGTACTGCGACCACCTCGTGGTGCTGTCCGAGGGGCGGGTCGTGGCCTGTGGCGATCCCGCCGAGGTCCTGACCGCGGACCTGGTCGCCGAGGTCTACCGGGTGCACGCCGAGATCGCCCCCACCGGTCCGGGCGGCCGCCCGCACGTCCGGTTCCTCGGCACACTGACGGACGCTCCCCGGGCGGGTGACGGTGCTCGGCTCGGCAGCCCGGGCACCACCGCATCGCTCGAGCGGCGCAAGCGACGCGGCTGAGACGGCGCACAGGCCCGAGCCGCCGACCGCCCCGCGGCCCCGGCGGACCCCGGACACCGTCGAGCGGCCGGTCTCTCGGCTGCGCCGCGGGGGCGACGAGGAAGGGGCCGCGCTGATCCGCACCCGCCGTGGTCCGGCTACTGGCCGGGACGCCTCTCCCGCCCTGACACCACAGGGCGTGGGCGTGCGCCATGCCCAGTCACCGGCGGCCGAATCGGCGGCGTCCCCCACCGAGCCGGCGCTCTTCCCGGGCGGCATGCCCGGCCCGGCCCCTCGCTCCGCCGGACTCGCCGCCGCACCGGACGGCCCGGTCCTTCGGTCCTGCCGTCCGAGCGGTCAGTCCGTCAGCCCGGCGGCGAGTGCGGCCCCCAGTTCCCAGCAGGCTTCCAGATCGGCCTTGCCGGGCTCACCGGCCACGCTCACCGCCGGCGCCGCGCGCTGCCAGCCGAGGCCGGTCGTGACCGACTCGATGCCGCGCACCGCGCCGGTGGTGTCGCTGCCGCCGTGCACGTAGTAGCCGAAGGGCCGGCCCCGCGTCTCGTCCAGACAGGGGTAGTAGACCTGGTCGAAGAAGTGCTTCAGGGCACCGGACATGTAGCCCAGGTTGGCCGGAGTGCCCAGCAGGTATCCGTCGGCCTCCAGCACGTCGACCGCCGTCGCCGCCAGCGCCGCCCGCCTGACCACCCGTACCCCTTCGATCTCGGGTGCGGTCGCCCCGGACACGACGGCTTCCAGCATCGCCCGGCAGTTGGGCGACGGCGTGTGATGCACGATCAGCAGAGTAGGCACACCCCGAAGCCTGCCGCCCGGCACCCGCCGGCCGCAAGAAGCGCCACCCCGTCCGGAGCACGGCGCACCCGGCGTTCCGTCGGCCGGGGTGCGTCCGCCCGGCCCGCGGACTCCAGCGCTCCGCGCGCTCGCGGACCTGCCGCTTCTCCCGCTCCGGCGCCTGCTCGGCGCCGCGGACCTTCCTCTCGGCCCCCGTGAGGCCGGCACGGTGGTTCCCCGACGTGCCGGAGCCCCACCCTGCCACGGCGGCCGCCGTGCGGACCGCCCGTCCCTGCGGACCCGATGGCCGGGTACTTCCCGGTCGCAGCGCCCGGCCTGCCGTATTAGCCGCTGTTTGCAGTCCGGTCCCGGGGCAACCCGGGCGCGGACACAGGACCGACGCAGTGGAGGCGCCATGCTGCTCAGCCGTGGGAGAACCGCACGTTCCGCCGCCGCGACCGTGCTGGCCGCGGCGGCCCTGGCACTGAGCGGATGCGGCGGGGACGACAGTTTCGAACTGCAGGACTGGCATGCCCCCGGCCAGAACGCGAGCGTCGGCGACGTCCTGATCCGCTACGCCCACGTGGCGGAGCCCAAGGGGGAACCGTGGCGACCGGGTGACGACGTCCCGGCCTACGTCTGGCTCATGAACGAGGGGGACAGCGCCGACCGCCTGGTGGGCGCCGGCAGCCCCGACGCGGAGTCGGTGAGCATCGTGAACGCGGACGGCAAGGCCCTGCCGGACGGGGTGGAACTGCCGCCGGACAAGCTGCGGCAACTGGAGCCGAGCAACAACCACCTGCTGCTGCGGGACGTGCGCGAGGCCGTCCGCGGCGGTGACTTCCTGAAGATCACCCTGACCTTCGAGAAGGCGGGATCCGTCACGTTCAACATCCAGTCGCAGATCCCCGCCTACGACTCCAGCCCTTCCCCCAGTGAGTGATCCCGCCGGTCCCCACGGGCCCCCGCCGGCCCCTCCACGGGTACACTGAGGCCGTTCGCGTTCGATCGGACGACCAGGACGACAGGGAGGTGAGGTCGATGACCGTGCTCCAAGCCGCCTCTCGCGGCGCCCGGGTCTCCCTCGCGTCCCGGGCCACGACCTGACCCAGACGAACGCAACCCAGAAACGGATCCTCATCCCGTCATGTCCCGCACCTGGAACACCCGCGCCGAGACCGGCGCCGACGTCCCCGCCATCCGTGACATCGTCCGCACCGCCTTTCCCACGCCGGAAGAGGCCGCCCTCGTCGACGCTCTGCGCGCCGACCCCGAGGCCTGGATCGACGGCCTGTCCCTCGTCGCCGTGGACGGAGACGACCGTCCCGTGGGCCACGCCCTGCTGACCCGCTGCCACATCGGGGACAGCCCGGCGCTCTGCCTGGCACCCGTCGCCGTCCGGCCCGAGCTCCAGCACGGCGGCGTCGGCTCCGCGGCCGTCCGGGCGGCGCTCGCCGCGGCCGAGCGCCTGGGCGAGCGCCATGTCGTCGTCCTCGGACACCCGCGGTACTACCCGCGGTTCGGCTTCGGCCGGGCCTCCGTCCACGGGATCAGCCTGACCATCGACGTTCCGGACGAGGCACTCATGGCCCTCACCCTGGACGCCGCCCACCCGCTGCCCGCCGGCACCGTCCGCTACGCGGCACCGTTCGGCATCTGACCGGCGGCCGGCCCACCGTGCCGCGCCGCGCGAGCGGTTCGAGCGCGGTGGCGCGCGGCCGAGGTGCCCGGCAAGCGGAAGGGGCCGCCCACCGTGCGTGGTGGGCGGCCCCTGTCAGGCCGTGACGTGCCGTGGGCCGACGGCTCAGCCGACCGGGGACGCCGGTCCGCTGTCCGCCTTCGACGGGGTGTCACCGGAGCGCTGCGCCGGTACGGAGACCGTGCCGCCGGCGACCTCGCCGGCTTCCTCGGCCAGACGCTCCATGCCGCTGGTGGTCTTCAGCGGCTTCTCCTTGATGAAGACCACGGCGACCAGAGCCAGCAGCGCGAACGGGGTGGCGACGAGGAACAGGTCGGCGGTGGCGACACCGTAGGCGTGCTCCACGATCTCCCGCATCGGGGCGGGCAGCGTGCTCATGTCCGGGACGGCCCCGTGACCGCCGCCCGAGCCGCCCTCGGCGGCACCGGCGGCGCCGGCCTTCTCCAGGCCCTTGGTCATCTCGCTCGCGACCCGGTTGGCGAGGATCGCGCCGAGGACGCTGGTGCCGATCGTGCCGCCCATGCTGCGGAAGAAGGACAGCACCGAGGTCGCGGCGCCCAGCTCGGCGGCGGGGACGTCGTTCTGTGCGGCGAGCACCAGGTTCTGCATCAGCATGCCGACGCCGACGCCGAGGACGGCCATGTAGATGCTGAGCAGCCCGAAGTGGGTGTCGGCGTCGATCAGGGAGAGCAGGGCGAGGCCGACGGTCATGATGACCGCGCCCGCCACCAGGTAGCCCTTCCACTTCCCGGTCCGGCTGATCAGCTGTCCGGCGACGGTGGACGAGACCAGCAGGCCCAGGATCATCGGCAGGCTCATCAGGCCCGCGATGGTCGGCGACTTGCCCAGGGACACCTGGAAGTACTGCGAGAGGAAGACGGTCCCGCCGAACATGGCGACACCGACCAGGAGGCTGGCGACCGTGGTCAGGGTGACCGTGCGGTTCCTGAAGATGTCGAGCGGGATGACCGGCTCGGCGGTGCGGGCCTCGACGAGGACCGCCAGGCCCAGCAGCAGCACACCGCCGATGACGAGCGCGGCGGTCTGCCAGGACGCCCAGTCGAACTGGTTGCCGGCCAGCGAGACCCAGATGAGCAGCGCGCAGACACCGGCGACGATCAGGAAGGCGCCGAGCCAGTCGATCTTCGCCTGGCGCTTGACGGTGGGCAGCTTCAGCGTGCGCTGCAACAGGAGGATGGCCAGCAGGGCGAACGGCACGCCGATGAAGAAGCACCAGCGCCAGCCCAGCCACGACGTGTCGACCAGCACGCCGCCGATCAGCGGTCCGGCCACGGTGCCCACGGCGAAGACGGCACCGAAGATGCCGGAGTACTTGCCCAGTTCCCGGGGCGGGATGACGGCGGCCATGACCACCTGGGCGAGCGCGGTCAGGCCGCCCGCGCCGATGCCCTGCACGACCCGGCTGAAGATCAGCAGCGTCGTGTCGTGCGAGAAGCCCGCCAGCAGCGAGCCGACCACGAACATGAGGAGCGAGAGCTGGAGCAGCAGCTTCTTGTTGAAGAGGTCGGACAGCTTGCCCCACAGGGGCACCGTCGCGGTCATGGCCAGCAGTTCGGCGGTGACGACCCAGGTGTAGGAGGACTGGCTGGCGCCCAGGTCGGCGATGATCGTCGGCAGCGCGTTGGACACGACGGTGCCCGCCAGGATGGCGACGAACATGCCGGCCATCAGGCCGGACATGGCCTGGAGTATCTGCCGTTGGTTCATGGAGGTGGGAGGCGCGTCGGCGGGCGCCTGAGCTGCGGTCACGACTTCTCTTTCGACGGTGGTGATCGGTGATCCGCGCGGTCCGGGCGGGGACGTCGGTCCTCGGGCGCGCGGGTCGGAAGGTGGGGGCACCGGGTCGGCTCGGAAGCCGGACGGCCGGTGCGGTGGACTACGCGGGCGGCGCCGGCAGCCCGGCGGCGAGGAGGGTGAACACCTCCTGGAACACGTCGCGGAAGGCGCGCTCCTTCGGGCGGGCGCACCAGTGATCGATGCTGGCCCGGACGGCGGTGACCGCCACCGCGGCCAGCAGCCGGGGGTAGAGGTCCAGGGCCTGGCGCCGCTCCTCGTCGGACGCGGCCGGTGGTGCGGGGGCGCCTGCGGGGAGGCCGGCGCCGAAGCGGATCCGTTCGGCGATGGCCTCGGCCAGTTCCGTCTCGTCCGCCAGGTGCGCGCCGAGACTGCGCACGAACAGGTGCGGCGCGGCGCGCAGCACCTCACCGTGCAGACGCCACAGCTCGCGCTGCTGCTCGGCCTCGGCCAGCTCCGCCGCCAGGGCGTCGCGCAGGGCTTCGAGCGGGGTGAGGGCGGCCGGTGCGGCGAGCAGCGCCCGGCGCACGTGCGCGCTGGTCTCGGCGCCGGTCAGGACGAAGACGTCGTCGCGGGTGTCGAAGTAGTTGAAGAAGGTGCGCACCGATACCCCGGCCGCGGCGCTGATCGCCTCGACGGTGACCTTCTCCGCCCCGTGCTCGGCGGCCAGACGTATCGCGGCCTCGGTGAGGGCGGCACGCGTGGCCCGCTTCTTCCGCTCCCGCAGGCCACCGCCTGTGGCGCTCTTCTCCGACATAAGTTGCATGGTATGCAAAGATGCATGTCATGCAAAATTAGGGGCGGGCGTCGATTCCCGAACACGGTCGACGTCCGGCGGCGGATCGACGCCGGCCGACCGGACACCGCCTGCCGGGCAGCTGCGGTTGCCCGGTCCCTCGGTTTCCAGGACGTCGCCGAAGAAGAAGGAGCGAAGAACAAGGAGCACGGGGCGCCCTCCTTCCGGCTCACCCCCTGGGTGTCTTGGGGAAGGACCGCGACAGAGACACCCCGGGGTATCGCCAGTGCGTGCTCCTCGAGGCGGCGGTGAAACGCGGGGCGCGATGCCCTCCGCCGTACGGCCCGGGCAACTCCTGCGTATCACTGTCGAGTTGGGGTACACGGTGCGTCAGCACGGTCGGCGCCGGGGTCGGCGCCGGGGCCGGCCGTGCTCCTGGTGTCAGGCACGGGCGCAGACGCCGCGGGCTGCGAGCAGCGCACGGACGCCGGAGCCGATCGACGGCCGGCGCCGCCGGGTACGCGCGGCACCGGCGGAAACCGACGTGACCCGAACGGCCCTGTCGGGTACCCGACCGGTCTGCGCAGGGTTGGGATGTGGACGGGCACCCCCGTGCCCACGCGGCCCGACCGCCGTCCCGACACGGAAAGGACCCCCGATGTCCGTCGACCCCCAGCAGGCATCCCGCGGGCTCACGGACGAGGAGCTCGCCGGCCTGGACGCCCACTGGCGCGCCGCGAACTACCTGTCCGTCGGCCAGATCTACCTGATGGCCAACCCCCTGCTGACCGAGCCACTGCGCCCCGAGCACGTCAAGCCGCGCCTGCTCGGCCACTGGGGCACCTCACCCGGCCTCAACCTGGTCCACACCCACCTCAACCGGGTGATCAAGGCCCGCGACCTCGACGCGCTGTGCGTCTGGGGCCCCGGCCACGGCGGGCCCGCCGTACTGGCCAACTCGTGGCTGGAGGGTTCGTACACCGAGACCTACCCGGACATCACCCGGGACGCGGCCGGGATGGCCCGGCTGTTCAAGCAGTTCTCGTTCCCCGGCGGCGTGCCGAGCCATGTCGCACCCGAGACGCCGGGATCCATCCACGAGGGCGGGGAGCTCGGCTACTCGCTCGCGCACGCCTACGGCGCCGCCTTCGACCACCCCGGCCTGGTGGTCGCCTGCGTGATCGGTGACGGCGAGGCGGAGACCGGGCCGCTGGCGACGTCCTGGCACTCCAACAAGTTCCTCGACCCGGTGAACGACGGCGCCGTCCTGCCGATCCTGCACCTCAACGGCTACAAGATCGCCAACCCGACGGTGCTCGCCCGCCTTCCCGAGGCAGAACTCGACGAACTCCTGCGCGGCTACGGCCACGACCCGGTCCACGTCACCGGCGACGATCCGGCCGTCGTCCACCGCGCGATGGCCCACGCCATGGACACCGCCCTGGACCGCATCGCCGCGATCCAGCGCGCCGCCCGCGAGGACGGCGCCACCGGCCGTCCCCGATGGCCGGTGATCGTGCTGCGCACCCCCAAGGGCTGGACCGGCCCGGCCGAGGTCGACGGCCTGCCCGTGGAGAACACCTGGCGCGCCCACCAGGTCCCCCTGTCCGCCGTACGGACCGACCCGGAACACCTGAGGCAGCTGGAGCGGTGGCTGCGCTCCTACCGGCCCGAGGAGCTGTTCGACGCCACCGGAGCACCACGCCCCGACGTCCTCGCCGCCGTCCCCGAAGGCGCGCGCCGACTGGGGGCCGGCCCCTTCGCCAACGGCGGACTGCTGCTGCGCGAGCTGCCCCTGCCGCCGCTGGAGAAGTACGCCGTCCCCGTCGACGCACCCGGCGCGAGCACGCACGAACCCACCCGGGTCCTCGGCGACCTGCTCCGGGACGTCATGGACGCCACGTCCGACCGGCGCGACTTCCGCCTCGTCGGCCCCGACGAGACCGCCTCCAACCGCCTCCAGGCCGTCTACGCCGCCAGCGGCAAGGCCTGGCAGGAACGGACCCTGCCCGTCGACGAGAACCTCGACCGGCACGGCCGCGTGATGGAGATCCTCTCCGAACACACCTGCCAGGGCTGGCTGGAGGGCTACCTCCTCACCGGCCGGCACGGACTGTTCTCCTGCTACGAGGCCTTCGTCCACATCGTCGACTCCATGGTCAACCAGCACGTCAAATGGCTGCGGGTGACCCGCCGCCTGCCCTGGCGCGCACCCATCGCCTCCCTCAACTACCTCCTCACCTCCCACGTGTGGCGCCAGGACCACAACGGCTTCTCCCACCAGGACCCCGGCTTCGTCGACCACATCCTCAACAAGAGTCCCGAGGCCGTACGCGTCTACCTGCCGCCGGACGCCAACACCCTGCTGTCCGTCGCCGACCACGCCCTGCGCAGCCGCGACTACGTCAACGTGATCGTCGCCGGCAAGCAGCCCTGCTTCGACTGGCTGTCCATGGAGCAGGCGAGGACGCACTGCGCGCGCGGCGCCGGCATCTGGGACTGGGCCGGCACCGAGGACGGCACCCGCGAACCCGACGTGGTGCTGGCCTGCGCGGGCGACGTCCCGACCCAGGAGGTACTGGCCGCCGCCCAGCTCGTCCGCCGCCACCTGCCCGGACTCGCCGTTCGTGTCGTCAACGTCGTCGACATCGCCCGGCTGCTGCCCAGCGGGGAACACCCGCACGGCATGAGCGACTTCGAGTACGACGGCCTGTTCACCGCGGACAGGCCGGTCATCTTCGCGTACCACGGGTACCCCTGGCTGATCCACCGGCTCGCCTACCGGCGCACCGGCCACGCGCATCTGCACGTGCGCGGCTACAAGGAGATCGGGACCACCACCACCCCCTTCGACATGGTGGTCGGCAACGACATGGACCGCTACCGCCTCGTCATGGACGTCATCGACCGCGTACCGGGCCTCGCCGTGCGCGCGGCGGCCGTACGGCAGCGGATGGAGGACGCCCGGGTGCGCCACCACGACTGGATCCGCGAGCACGGAGTGGACCTGCCCGAGGTCGCCGACTGGTCCTGGGAGGGCTCGAAGTGACGGTGACCCCCTCGACCTGGGACTACGACCACTACGACCCCGCGGACGAGCGGCTGCGCGAGTCGCTGTGCACGCTCGGCAACGGCTACTTCGCCACCCGCGGCGCGCTGCCCGAGTGCGCCGCGGACGACGTGCACTACCCGGGCACCTACGTGGCCGGCTGCTACAACCGGCTGACCTCCACCGTCGCCGGCCGCGAGGTGGAGAACGAGGACATGGTCAACCTCCCCAACTGGCTGCCGCTGCGCTTCCGGGCCGACGGAGGGGACTGGCTCACGCCGGACACCGCGGAGGTGCTCGACCACCGGCAGACCGTGCACCTGGACTCGGGCGTGCTGGAGCGCCGCACCCAGTTCGGGCTGGGCGGGGAACGCGTGCTGACCGTGCGCCAGCTGCGCATGGTGCACATGGCCGACCCCCACCTCGCCGCGCTCCGCACGGAGTTCACGGTCGACGCCGGAACGGCGGACCTCGACGTGGAGGCCGCCCTCGACGGCGGCGTCACCAACTCCGGGGTGCCGCGCTACCGGGACCTGGAAGGGCGCCACCTGACCCACGTGCACACCGGCGGGGCGGACGACGGCACGGTGTGGCTGCGCTGCCGCACCCGCACCTCGGACATCCGGGTCGGCATGGCGGCCCGCACGACGGCCGACGCGCCCGTCACCCGGGCACGCGAGCACCTGCGGGTCACCCAGCGCACGACGCTGCGCGCGGAGCCGGGCCGCACCGTCACCGTCGACAAGCTCGTGGCCCTGCACACCTCCCGCGACCCGGCGATCAGCGACCCCCTGCAGGCCGCCGTCGACCGGGTGGCGGACGCCCCCGGCTTCGACGAACTGCTGGTGACGCACCGGAAGGCCTGGGGCCAGTTGTGGCGCCGCGCCGAACTCGACGTACCCGGCGAGGCGGGCAACATCCTGCGCCTGCACCTCTTCCACGTGCTGCAGACCCTCTCCCCGCACACCGCCGACCTCGACGTGGGTGTACCGGCGCGCGGACTGCACGGGGAGGCCTACCGCGGACACGTCTTCTGGGACGAGCTGTTCGTCCTGCCCTACCTCAACCTGCACTTCCCCGAGGTGTCCCGGGCCCTGCTCCACTACCGGCACCGCCGCCTGGAACGGGCCCGGGCCGCCGCCCGCGCGATCGGCAGGCGAGGCGCGCTGTACCCCTGGCAGAGCGGCAGCGACGGACGTGAGGAGACCCAGCAACTGCACCTCAACCCGCACTCGGGCCGCTGGCTCCCGGACCACTCGCACCTCCAGCACCATGTGGGATCGGCGATCGCGTACAACGTCTGGCAGTACTGCGAGGCCAGCGGCGACGCCGAGTTCCTCCACACCAAGGGTGCCGAGATGCTCCTGCAGATCGCACGTTTCTGGGCGGACTCCGCGACCTGGGACGAGCACCTGGGACGGCACCGCATCCGCGGCGTCGTCGGCCCCGACGAGTACCACGAGGCCTACCCGGGCGCCGGGCAGCCGGGCCTCGACGACAACGCGTACACCAACGTCACCGCCGCCTGGGTCCTGACCCGCACCCTGGAGGTGCTGGCCGACCTGCCCGGACCCCGCCGCCGTGAACTCGTCGAGCGCACCGTTCTGGACGACGGTGAACTCGAACAGTGGGAGAGCGTCTCACGCACCCTCCACGTCCCCTTCCACGACGGCGTCGTCAGCCAGTTCGAGGGATACGGCGACCTCGCCGAGCTCGACTGGGACGGCTACCGCGAACGGTACGGCGACATCCGGCGGCTGGACCGTGTCCTGGAGGCCGAGGACGACAGCGTCAACAACTACCAGGCGTCCAAGCAGGCCGACGTACTGATGCTGGGCTACCTCTTCTCCCCGGCCGAACTCCGCTCGCTCTTCCAACGGCTGGGGTACAGCCTGGACGAGAGCACCTGGCGGCGCACCGTCGACTACTACCTGGCCCGCACCAGCCACGGCTCCACCCTCAGCGGACTCGTACACGGCTGGATCCTGGCCCGGGCCCGCCGCGCCGAGGCCTGGACGTTCTGCCAGGAGGCGCTCAAGGGCGACGTCGCCGATCTCCAGGGCGGCACCACCGGCGAGGGCATCCACCTCGGGGCCATGGCCGGCACCCTGGACCTCGTCCAGCGCGGACTGACCGGACTGGAGACCCGCGCGGGCGCCCTGTGGCTGAACCCGGTGCCGCTGCCGGAACTGTCGTCGTACGGGTTCTCGATCCGTTACCAGGGCCACTGGGGCGTGCGGCTCCGGCTGGAGCACGGCCGGCTGGAGATCGCCGTGCCGTCGTCCGGCCCTTGGCCCATCGACGTCCGGCTGCCGGACCGCGCGGTGCGACTCCAGCCGGGCGACACCTGCCGGCTGGCACTCCCGGACTGACCGGCCACCGGGAACCAGTGGTCCCGGCAGGACAGACCGGGAGGCCAGCCCCGCAGGTCAGTCCCACAGGGGATAGGTCACCACGCGGGGGAACCCGTCCGGCCTGCCGTCGGTGTAGGTCAGGGTGATCCGGGTGTAGTGCCGTTCTCCCGGGTCCTTCTCCCAGGGCCGCGGCTGGTCGAGCCGAACGGTCACGGGATACGAGTGGAACGTGCCCGCGGCGCAGTAGGGGTCGCAGTCGTTGATGGCGTTGGTGCCCCGGCCCACCGCGGCGTTCGCGTCCCAGCGGACCCAGTGCAGCGAGACGAGACGGCTGTTGCCGTCACCGCAGGCGAGCAGGAACGCCTCGGGACGTACCTCCGGCTGCCAGGAACAGTCGACCAGCACGGGAGCCTGCGTCTGCTGTGCCTGTGCCTGTGCCTGTGCCTGTGCCTGTGTCGGGTCGTCCGCCGACGGTGCGGCGGAGGCCGCGCCCAGGGGTATCGCGAGCGTGGCGGCGGCACACAGTGTGACCGCTGCCCTCATCGGGGTTCTGCCCATGTCTGCTCCCGGCCGTCTCGGGGTCACGTGTCTCCGCTCTCCCTTACCCGTACCGACCGTAAGGCCGTGTCCCGGGATGCACCACTCGTACGGAGCAGGGCACGGGCGTCGGCCATGGGGACGCCTGCCGGCCGGCGCCCGTGCCGGGTCGGTTCATGCGATAAGGCGCCGATTGCGTCGACCGTGTGGTCGTCGGGCCGGTCCGCAACCGCCGTCGCCGCCCCGGTGTCTCATCCCGTCGAAGAACGGCGACCCATCAAGTGGAGGACCGCGGTATGCACACGATGACTGCCCCGACTGCCGCCGACCCGGCGCGCTCGCTCTCCCACGACACACAGGGCGACTTCCTGCTCCAGCCGCCCGACCCCGCCCAGCGCGTCCCCTGCCGCATCGACCCCGTCGACCTGCGCCGCCTTGACCTGCTCGCCCTGCTGACCGCAGCGGGCATCGCGCCCTCCGCCGGGGACCGGGCCGCCATCGCACAGCTCAGCGAGCTCCCCGGCAGCGTGCACGCGGCACTGCACCGGTGGCTGGAGCAGGCGTACGGGTTCTGCCGGTGACCTGTGGTGGCGTGCCCGCGGGACGCTCAGAAGCCGAAGCGGCGCTCACTGCCCGGTGCGCAGGTCGATGCCGCGCCGGGCGAGGGTGAGGACGCCCACGACGATCAGCGCGACGCCGAGCAGCTGCGGCACGATCCACCACCCCGCGCGCACGTCCTCGCGGTAGAGGACCACACCGAGCAGGAGACTCACCGTCGCGTCCCCCAGGGTGAGGGCCGGTTGGGAGGCGACGAGAGGACCGCCCTGCATGGCGTGTTCCAGCAGGAGCACGGCGCACACACCGGCCGCGGCGAAGCCGTACGTCTGCCAGGTGGTCAGGAAACCGACCACCCCGTCGGTGTCCAGGACACGCATGGAGTCCTTCATCAGTGCGGCCGTCAGGGCGTACCACACCGCCGTGGACGCACCGAGACAACCGGCGCGGGCCTTGCCGACGGGGCGCTTCAGACCGGCCGCTGCCAGCAGCACGGCCGCCCCGGCGCAGGCCGCCAGCGCGGGCAGCCAGCGATCGAGGGGCACGTCGGCCTCGCCGGCGTCCGGAGCGGCCGACGCCAGCGCGACACCGAGTCCGACGACCACCCCGCCCACGGCGAGCCACAGGGCGTGGGGCAGAGGGCGGCCGGTCATCAGCGAGGCCAGCAGCAGGGCCAGCGGAAGCTCCAGCACGAACAACGGCTGTACGAGTGACAGCGGCCCCGTCGCCAGGGCCACCGCCTGGCCCACACCGGCGACGACGACGGCCAGCATGCCGCCGATCCACACCGGCCGCCGCAACAGGTCGATGACGAGCCCGGGCCGAAACCCCTGGGACTGCGGCACAGTCAGCGCGGCGCGCCGCTGGAGCACGGTGGCCAGCGCGTTGCTGAACGCGGCGAGGAGTGCGAAGAGCACCGGCAGTACAACACCCATCCACCGATCCTCACCCGGTTTCCCCCCGACCGCGCGCCGCGCCGCGGCGAGGGAAGCGGATGTCACCGACCGGTGGTGCCGGGTGCGGCGGCCGTCAGCTGTCGCTCTGCGCGGACGGCGTCCGGGTCCCGGATTCCTGCTTCTGCTTCGGCTCCGGTGCGTCGGTGGCGGTGTAGTAGACCGAGGTGCCCTGCTTGGTGCGCTGGGCCTGGTTCTTGGCGACGAGTCCCTCGAGAGTGGTGCGGACGACCGTGGTCTTGATGGTGCGTCCGGAGTGGGCCTGACCGAGCGCCGTGGTGACCTCGGCGGCCGAGCGCGGCTCGCTCTGCTCGACGAGGTGGTTCCGCACCAGCTCGACCAACGTGGGCCGGTCGGCGGCCTGCTTCGCGGACGAGGACGCGGACGCGGAGTCGGACGAGGCAGCGGACGAGGCGGTGGACGCGGACGTGGCCTGCGCCGATGCCTTCTTCGCCGCCGGCTTCCTGGTGGCCTTGGTCGTGTTGGTGGCCTTGGTGGCCTTGGCGGACGGCTTGGCGGCAGGGGCGGCGCCGGCCTTCGCGGCAGGCTTGGCCCCCGGCTTCGCGGCGGTGGCGGCGCGCTTGGGCGCGGTGCCGGTCTTCCCGCTGCGCGTCCGCTTCCCGGCGGCCGGTTCCGTGGCGGCACTGTCACGGGGAGCGGGCACGGTCGCGGCGTCGGGCTGCGGCGCGGTCGCGGGCCGGGCCGGCGGCGGGGTGATGCCGAGCGCCTGCTGCATGTTCACCAGCAGGGCGTGGTCGTGCTGCAGCGAGGCCAGCTGCTGCTGCAGGGACGTGATCTCCTCGCTGATGCGTTCCTGCTCCTTGACGTTGCGCTCCAGGTCATCGGTCACCTGGACGCTGTACTGCGATGCCAGTTGGGTGGCGGCCTGCTGTGTGGTCTCGGACATGGTGTTGACTCTCCTCGATTCGCGGCCGTGAAGGCTCGTGAGGAACGGCGGGACATCAGGCGCGGGACATGGGGACCATGTCCGGTCGGCGCCCGGCAGCGGGGAATGCGAGACTGCCACCGGCTGTGCTGACACACAGATAGTACGGACGGACGGCGCCTGTTGTTCCCCTGTTTGCTGCCGGGCCGGTATACCACGTAAAGCCGTCAACGTGGTATGTCCCGCGGGTTCCTCGTGCGTCCGTTCGGAGCGTCGGTACCCGGACTCACTCGCCGTCGGACACCTCGACGACCCTTCCCTCCCCGTCGACGGTGTGTGTCTGCCAGTAGGTGTCCCACTTGTCGCCGACGTGCTCCGGGACCTTGCCCTCCGGGTAGCGGGTGTATCCCTCGGGCGGCTCCTCGCCGTCCGGCACGCACGCACTGCCGGTGCTGCCGATGGCCATGACCGGGTACTCGCCGCCGCCGCAGGCCGCCTGCTCCGCGGAGCAGCCGGTCAGGACCGCGGCAGCGGTCACGCAGGCCAGGGCGAGGCCCAGCGCCGGCCGGTGAAGTCGGCTGGTAGTACGCACGTTGACTCCTTCTGCGTGTCTGGTACGGCAAGCCTCCCCGAGGGGAGCAGGCGCCTCATGAGTACGGGTACTCAGCAGGAGGAGCCGGACCGCCTGCCCCGGCCGGCCAAACGGTCCACCTGGCGTGCGGTCTCGTGTGCCTCCCGCTCGGCCCGCGCCAGCGCGTCCACGGCCGCACGCCCCCGCTCCTCGGCCTCCCGCCGCTCCCGTTCGGACCGGGCGAGATCCTCCTGTGCCTGCCGCAGTCGCCGCTCGGCGGCGGACACCTCCTCCCGGGCCCGGTCGTGTTCCTCGTCGGCCCGACGCAGTGACGCGTCGGCGCCGGCCCGATCCGCGCGTCTGTCACGCAGTTGCCGCGCGGCGGTCTCCGCCGCCTGTTCGGCCCGCGCGAGTTCCTCCTGCCGTTTGCGACGCCGTTCGGCGAGTTCGTCCTTCGCCCGAGTGCCGCCGGCGGCGCGCGGGGAATCCGGCCGGGCCGGCCGTTCGCGCGGCGCGGCCTCCGCCCGGGCGCCGCCCGCGGGGAACTCCGACGGCGGCGTGAGGGAGACCTCCAGGCGTCCGCCGGCCCACTGGTCGGCCGCGTCCGGGTCCGCGAGGACCGCGCGCAGCGTCGACTCGACCTCCCGCTGCGCCGATTCCGACAGTTGGTGTCCGGCCTCGCGGGCGAGCCGGGCGGCCTGCCGGGACAGGGCGGCGACGATGCGCCGACGCTGCGCGGAGAGCTCCTTGAGACCGGCGGCGTCGAGCGTGCGGTGTGCCTCGCGCAGGGCATGGCCCAACTCCAGGAACCGCTCGCTCTCCTCCGGCCGGGAGCGTCTGAGCAGATTCGCCGCCCAGGCCGCGAGCGTGGGCCGGTGTGCGGCGTGGATCCGACGCGCGTCCTCTTTGCGACCGGCGGCTCTGGCGGCCGCGACGTGTTCCTCCCGGCGGGAGACGAAGTCGGACGGCGGCGTCGCGTAGAGCTGTTCGAGGACCGAATCGACCGGCTCCACGTGCCGGTCACCGGCCTCCCGGCGGTTCCCGCCCTTGCGCTGCATGCTCCTCCGTCTCAGCCTCGGCCTCTACGGCTTCCACGACCGCTACGGCCGCTACGACCGAGCGGGCCCGGAGGCGGCCGGCTCGGCCGCCGCCGCCTCGTCGTCGTAGACGAGAAGGCCGTCCGTGCGCAGCCGCGCACCCGGGGTGGGGGAGTGGGCCGTCAGGCGGCCGTCGTGCATGAGGTGGTCCACGGGGGTGTCGCGGGCCAGGACGGCGAAGTCGGCGATGAGGCGGCGGTGGCACCGCCACCACACCGCTTCGCCGCACATCACCGCGGTGCGTTCCCGCGCCACCTGGTCCAGCAACTCGTCCATGGCGGTGACGAACTCCGGCGAGCGGGTGTGACCGGCGTACCCCCTGAACGAGGTGTTGCGCCAGACGACGTCGGGCGAGTCCGGTGCCGGCTTGCGGAAACCGCCCAGACGCCGGTCCCACCGGTAGGCGAGGCCCTCCTCGGGCAGCCACCCGGCGAGCCGCTCCCGGAGCAGGTCGGGATCGCGGCGGCTGCCGGGCGCCGTCCTGACATCGACCACGGCGGCGACACCGGCACCGCGCAGCAGTTCGGCCAGTGCCGTGCGGCCCACGGTGCCGTGCCCGAACGTGACCAGGTGAGGCGGGGACATGTGGTCGGGGTCCCCCTGCTGCTTGCGCCCATGCCTCCCGTTCTACGGTCACGCCGACCGCTCCGCGACCCGGAACGGTGCCCACCCGGGCGGGTACCGAGCCGGTGGCCGTCAGCCGGACGTGGGCCGTCGGGCGTGCGGCCCGAGCGCCGACCACTCCTCGCGCAGGATGCCGAACAGCACCCGGTCGTAGCGCCGCCCCTCCATCAGTACGGCCGAGCGGAGCCGGCCCTCCTCACGGAAGCCCAGCTTGGCGAAAGAGCGCATGGCGCGCTCATTGCCGCTCCAGGTGTCCAGTTCCAGCCGGTGGAGACCGTACGCGCCGAACAGGTGGTCCATGAGCAGTCGTACGGCCTCCGACCC
This sequence comes from Streptomyces sp. WG7, assembly GCF_049975785.1. Lineage (NCBI taxonomy): Bacteria > Bacillati > Actinomycetota > Actinomycetes > Kitasatosporales > Streptomycetaceae > Streptomyces > Streptomyces sp. WG7. The sequence goes on along the minus strand of NZ_JBNGGE010000004.1, from coordinate 119,329 downwards.
GTGGCCGCGCCCCCAGAACGCCTTGTCGCCGATGGTGATGCCGAGGGTGGCCGCCCCGGCGTACGGGTCCAGGTCGCGGTAGTCGGCCATGCCTATCACCCCGCCGTCGGCCGCGTCCTCGACGGTGAACACGGCCGACTCCCTGGGGCTGAGCCGCAGCATGGTGTCGAAGGCGGCTGAGATCGCCTCCGCCGTCACGGGGCCGAAACACGGGTCACCGGCAGCGGCCCAGCGCACCACCTGAGGATCGTTGCGCCACCGGAGATGGTGTGCCGCGTCCTCGGATCGCAGTGCGCGCAACCGTGTCAACTTGCCTTCGATCATTTCGGGATCCTAACCGCGCGTCGCGGAACGTCCCTCACGCGATCACCTTGTCGATGAAGCCCGGACCATGGCGGACCTCGTGCGGCCTCCCGCTTGCCGCGGCCGTACGGCGAGCGGGCGAGGGTCGCCGCTGTACAGGCGCCCACCCGGTTGCCCTGCAGCCCGCGGCCCTGCCCACCTTCGGTGCGAAGTTGCCTAAAAGGCTTAGGTAAATGTTTAATCGGTTCAGGCAAACGAGGAGACGATTATGGTGCGTGCGGGGCTGACCACGGAACGTCTGGTACGGGCGGGCGCGGAACTGGCCGACGAGGTCGGCTTCGAGCAGGTGACGGTCTCCGCGCTGGCCAGGCGCTTCGACGTCAAGGTCGCGAGTCTGTACTCGCACGTGAGGAACTCCCATGACCTCAAGACGGGGATCGCCCTGCTCGCCCTCGCCGAACTCGCCGACCGGGGCAGCACGGCACTGGCCGGACGGGCCGGGAAGGACGCCCTCGCCGCCTTCGCGAACGTCTACCGCGACTACGCCCGGGAACACCCCGGCCGCTACGCCGCGGCCCAGCTGCGGCTCGACCCGGAGACGGCGGCGGCCAGTGCGGGCGTGCGCCACGCACAGATGACCCGGGCCATCCTGCGTGGTTACGACCTGGCGGAACCCGACCAGACCCACGCGGTACGCCTGCTGGGCAGCGTCTTCCACGGCTACGTCAGCCTGGAGATGGGCGGCGGCTTCAGCCACAGCGCACCCGACACCGAGGAAACGTGGGCCCGGATCGTGGACGCCCTCGACGCCCTGCTGCGCAACTGGCCAGCGGCGTGAACCGCACACCGACAGCGCCGGCCGGTGGACCCCGCACCGGCAACCCCGACCGGCCGGCCCCGCGCCGTGACACCGACACCATCACCCCATCAGCCGGAGGCGGCATGCACACCGACGAGGACTGGATCACCACGCCGATCACCCAGGACCTCCTGCGCGGCGCCCTCGACCTGGAGCGCACCGAGCGCGGCCTGCTGCCGCACCGGCTGCCCGCCCGGGCCCGCGCCCAGAACACCGACGGACAGCTGGCCATGGCCGAGTCCCAGCCCTCCGGGGTGCGCCTGGCCCTGCGTACCCGGGCCACCGCCCTCGAGCTGGACACCGTGCCCACCAAGCGGGTCTACGCCGGTGCCCCGCCCCGCCCGGACGGCCTGTACGACCTGCTCGTCGACGGGCGCCCGGCGGGTCAGGGCAGTGTCGCGGGCGGCGACGTCCTGACCATCGACATGACCACCGGCACGGCGGGTGTGGAGCGCGGCCCCGTAGGCACCCTGCGCTTCGCCGGGCTGCCCGAGGGCAGCAAGGACATCGAGATCTGGCTGCCGCACAACGAGACCACCGAGCTCGTCGCCCTGCGTACCGACGCCCCTGTCGAGCCCGCCCCGGACCCGGGCCGCAGGGTCTGGCTGCACCACGGCAGCTCGATCAGCCACGGCTCGGACGCCGCGAGCCCCACCACCACGTGGCCGGCACTCGCCGCCTCCCTCGGCGGCGTCGAACTCGTCAACCTGGGCCTGGCCGGGAGCGCCCTGCTCGACCCGTTCACCGCGCGGGCCATGCGCGACACCCCCGCCGACCTGATCAGCGTCAAGATCGGTATCAACGTGGTCAATCACGACGTCATGCGTCTGCGTGCCTTCGGCCCCGCCGTGCACGGCTTCCTCGACACCGTCCGCGAAGGCCATCCCACCGCCCCGCTGCTGGTCGTCTCGCCCGTCCTGTGTCCCATCCACGAGGACACCCCCGGCCCCCTCGCCCCCGACTTCGCCGGCCTCGGCGAGGGACGGCTGCGCTTCGTGGCCACGGGCGACCCGGCGGAACGCGCGAGCGGGAAACTGACCCTGAACGTCATCCGGGACGAGCTGGCCCGGATCGTGGCCCAGCGGGCCGCCGACGACCCGAACCTGCACCACCTCGACGGCCGTGACCTCTACGGCGAGACCGACGCCGCCGAACTGCCCCTGCCCGACGGCCTCCACCCGGACGCGGCCACCCACCGCCGCATCGGCGAACGCTTCGCCGGCCTGGTCTTCACCGGCGGCGGCGCCTTCTCCGGCTGACCCTCACGCCCCGACGACCGCGGCGAAGCGCCGGGCGACCTCGCGCCAGACGGCTTCCGCCGCGGGCTCGTCGCGTTCCGCCCGGCGGGAGAGTTCCGCCGGGTCCAGCCCCTTGGCCCGCAACCGCTCCGGATCCCACGACCGGACCCGCTCCGCGCCCGCCTCGGGGTGGAAATGCACGCCCCAGGCCCGGTCGCCGACCCGGAACGCCTGGTACGGGCAGCTCTCGCTCTCCATCAGCCAGGCGGCGCCCGGCGGCAGGGCGGTGACCGCGTCCACGTGGTGCTCGACCGCCGTCACCCGCTCCGGCAGCCCGCGGAAGAGCGGATCACGCCCGGCCTCCGGCCGCAGGGTGAGCGGCGTACTGCCGAACTCCGGCTCGCCGTGGTCGCCCCGCACCGTGCCGCCCGCGACCTGCGCGAGGAGCTGCCCGCCGAGGCAGACACCGAACACGGGAGCGTTCCGCTCCACCGCCTCGGCGACCAGTGTGCGGGTGGGTGCGAGCCAGGGCGCGCGGTGGTCGTCATCGGGGAGGTAGCCGCCGCCCAGCACCATGACGCCCTCGTGCTCCGGACGACGGGGGAGCGGCGCACCGGCGTACGCGTGCACCACGTCCAGTGACAGACCCTCGGAGACCAGCCAGTCACCGAACCGGCCGGGTCCCCCGCGCGGACCGTTCTGCACTACCAGCAGCCGCGACATCGCCCACCCCCTTGTCCGTCGTCGTCCGTCGTCTTCGGACCACATCCTGCTCTACGAGGCCCCCGTACGCGGCGGAAAATCACAGGCGCCGGCGACCTGACGAGAGGTACGGTCCCCGCATGCCTGATGAGGACGGCTACTTCGGAGAAGGCGTCGCCGCTCGGTACGACGAGTCGGCGGCGGACATGTTCACGTCCGACGCGGTGGTCCCCGCGGTCGACCTGCTGGCCGAGCTGGCCGGCGGGGGACGCGCCCTCGAGTTCGGCATCGGCACCGGGCGGATCGCGCTGCCGCTGTCGGAGCGAGGGGTCCCGGTGCACGGCATCGACATGTCCCGGGCCATGACCTCCCGGCTGAGTGCCAAACCGGGCGGCGACGCCGTCGGGGTGACCATCGGCGACTTCGCGACGACCCGGGTGCCGGGCACGTTCACGGTGGCCTACCTCGTCTTCAACACCATCAACAACCTGACGACGCAGGACGCCCAGGTCGACTGCTTCCGCAACGCCGCCGCCCACCTGGAACCCGGCGGCTGCTTCGTCATCGAGGTCGGCGTCCCGGAACTGCGCCTGCTGCCCCCGGGACAGACCGCCGTGCCGTTCCGTACCGGCCCCGGCGGGTGGGCGTTCGACACCTACGACACCGCCACCCAGGCGATGAGTTCGAACTACGTCACCCTCGTGGACGGACGCGCCGAGTACGAGTACTACCCCTTCCGGTACGTGTGGCCCTCCGAACTCGACCTGATGGCCCGGCTCGCCGGCCTGCGGCTGCGCGACCGGTGGGAGGGGTGGACCCGGAAGCCGTTCACCCACGAGAGCCGCGGCCACGTATCGGTCTGGGAGAAGCCCGCCGACTGACCGGGGCGGTCCGGCGCCGGACGGTTCAGCGCCGGACGGTTCAGCGCCGCGCCATGTACAGGCCCAGGGCCTTGTGCAGCACCTTGTTGAGCGGGTAGTCCCACTCACCGAGGTACTCGACGGCCTCGCCGCCGGCGCCCACCTTGAACCGGAGCAGTCCGAGCAGGTGGTTGTCCTCGTCCAGGGTGTCGGTGATACCGCGGAAGTCGTAGACGGCCGCGCCGAGCTCGTGGGCGTCGCACATCATCCGCCACTGGAGCGCGTTGTTCGGCTGCACCTCGCGCCGGCGGCCGGTGGACGCGCCGTAGGAGTACCAGACGTGTTCCCCGACGGTCAGCATCGTGGCCGCGGCGAGCACCTCACCGTCGTGATGGGCGAGGTAGAGGCGCATGCGGTCGGGGTCCTCGGCCGTCAGCGCGGTCCACATGCGCCGGAAGTAGGCGAGGGGGCGCGGGACGAACCGGTCCCGTTCGGCGGTCTCGACATAGAGCTCGTAGAACGCCGGCAGGTCCTCGTGGTCGCCCCGGACGACTTTGACGCCGGCTTTCTCGGCCTTCTTGATGTTGCGGCGCCACTGCTGGTTGAACCCGTTCTGCAGCTGAGCCGGCGACCGTCCGGCGAGCGGTACCTGGCACACGTAGCGCGGCTGGCCCGCGGCGAAGCCGTCCTCGCCCCCCGGCTCGGTCCGTCGCCAGCCCGTCCGGCGCAGCCGCTCGGCGACGGCGTCGGCCCCGGGATTGCACACGGTGGCCTCCACGTCCCCCAGCCGTCGCGCGCCCGGGTCGGCGATCGCCGCCTTGACCGCTTCGGCACTCCAGCGCCGGGCCACCACCGGCGGCCCCATCCTCACCGAGAAGGCGCCCCGCTGCTTCAGGTACGCGAGCATCGGCTCCAGCCGCCGCTCCAGATCCGCCGCGCCCCAGTCGATGACCGGGCCCTCGGGCAGATAGGCCAGATACCGTTTCAGCTTCGGCAACGGCCGCAGCAGCACCAGCCCGGTTCCCACCAGGTCGCCGCGCTCGTCGAACCAGCCCAGGCTCTCCGCCCGCCAGTCCGGCTTCACGTCGCCCCACGCGGGGGTCTGCAGGTGACTCACGGAGGGCCGGGCCGAGACGAAGCGCAGATGTTCCTCGCGCGTGATCGTCTTCACGTGACAGTCCATGGACAGTACCCCTTTGTTCGACGTCGTTCGGGGAGGGACGGCCGATACGCGGGGTGCCGTTGCCGTCCCGCACCTCACAGGGAATACCGGCCGCGGCCGATGCGCGCGCTGTCGCCGTGCCGCCCACCCGTGTGCGCCGTCCGGCGCGCGTGTCCGGGGACGGGATGTCAGCGTGGACGGGGTGGGCGGTACCGGCGGTACGGGCGGGACGGACGGAGCGGACGGTCATGGCGCGGGCGATCTGGACAGGTGTCGTCACGTTCGGGCTGGTCTCGGTGCCCGTGGGCCTGTTCTCCGCGACGCAGGACCACACGGTCCACTTCCACCAGTTGCAGCGTGGCACCTCGGACCGGATCCGCAACCGGCGGGTCAACGAGCGCACCGGCGAGGAGGTCGACTCCGGCGACATCGTGAAGGGCTACGAGGTGGGCGAGGGCGAGTACGTCGTCGTCGAGCCGGAGGAACTGGAGGAGATCGCGCCGGGCCGGTCCCGCACCCTCGAGATCACCGACTTCGTCGACCTGGACCGCATCGCGCCGGTCTACTTCGACCGGACGTACTACGTCGCCCCGCGCGGCAAGGAGTACCTCAAGGTCTACGAGCTGCTCCGCACCGCCCTCGCCGAAGCCGGCAAGGTCGGTGTCGCCACCTTCGTCATGCGCAACCGGCAGTACCTGACCGCGCTCCGCGCCGAGGACGAGGTCCTGGTGCTCCAGACGCTGCACTGGGCCGACGAGGTCCGCGACCCGGTCGAGGAGCTTCCCGAGCTGCCCTCGGGCCGGGCGGACCGGGGCAGGGAACTGGACATGGCGATGCGACTCGTCGACGCCCTCAGCGGTCCCTGGGACCCCGCCCGCTACCACGACACCTACCAGGAGAAGGTCCGCGACCTGGTCCGGGCCAAGGCCGAGGGAAAGGAGGTCGCCGTCGCCGAGGAAGCGCCCCGGGCCACCAACGTCGTCGACCTGATGGAGGTCCTGCGGGGCAGCCTGGAGCAGGCGAGGGGGGCCGCCGGCGGGCAGTCGCCCGCGAAGGCGGAGAGCACCGGCGGCGAACAGCCCCCGGCACGGCGGAAGCAAGGCGCCGGGCCGCGGAAGCAAGGCACCGGGCCGCGGAAGAAGGGCACCGAGCCGAGGAAGAAGGCCACCGCGCCCTCCCGCGAGGCGTCCCCGAAGCGGGGCGAGCTGCGGGAGCTGAGCAAGACGGAGCTCTATCAGCGGGCCACCGACCAGGACATCGCCGGACGGTCGAGGATGAGCCGCGAACAGCTCATCGACGCCCTCGTCGGTGCCGGAACCGGCCGCGGGAAGAAGCCGACGGCCGCGTGAAGGAAGCCGCCGCTCAGTGGGTGGCGAGCATGCCCTCCCGCAGGCGGGCCAGCAGGCGCGAGATCAGCCGGGACACATGCATCTGCGAGACGCCGAGGCGTTCACCGATGTCCTTCTGGGTGAGCTCCTCGACGAACCGCCAGTGGATGATCTGCCGGTCGCGTTCGTCCAGCTCGGCGATCATCGGGGCCAGGGCGTGGAAGTCGTCCACGAGCGCCAGCGCGGAGTCGTCCGCGCCGATGAAGTCGGCCAGCGCCGACTCGCCGTCCTCGCTGCCGTTGATGGCCGCGTCCAGCGAGGCGGAGTTGTAGCCGTTGGCCGCCAGCCGGGCCTCGACGACCTCGTCCTCCGGGAGGCTCATCAGTTCGGACAGTTCCGCGGTGGTGGGGTTGCGGCCCAGCCGGCTGCGCAGCTCCTCGGTGGCGCGGGCCAGCTGGACACGGGCCTCCTGGAGCCGCCGGGGGACGTGCACGGCCCACGAGGTGTCACGGAAGAACCGCTTGATCTCGCCGACGATGTACGGCACGGCGAAGGAGGTGAACTCGACCTCGCGGGTCAGTTCGAACCGGTCGATGGCCTTGATGAGGCCGATCATGCCGACCTGGACGATGTCCTCCATCTCTTCCGGTCCGCGGCTGCGGAACCGGCCGGCCGCGAAGCGGACCAGAGACATGTTCATCTCGATCAGCGTGTTGCGTGCGTACTGGTGCTCCGGCGTGCCCTCTTCGAGCACCGTCAGCTGCTCGAAGAACAGCTTCGACAACTCCCGCGCGTCCTTGGGCGCCACCTTGGACGGATCCGCTACCTCCGGCATGCCCGTGGTGGTGAGCTCGGTGGTCTGTGCGGTCGTCGTCGCCATGATGTGCCCTCCCAGTCGATCGGCCCCCGTCACTGTCGGCCTGTCGTCCGACGACAGACCGCCTACCCCGGGTCAAGGGCCCCATGCATGCTTCTGCGGTCGGCGTGGTGGGCCGGGGGCGTTCCGACGCCTTTTCAGAGGCCGAGGTAGAAGCGGACGGTGGTGCCGTCGTCCGTCGTGTGCACGCGCACCAGATCCGCGACGTAGTGGACGAGCAGCAGGCCACGGCCGCCGATCTGACCGTGCTCGGGGGGCCGCCGGCCGGCCAGCGGATCCGTGAGCCGGCCCCTGTCGCGGACCTCGCACACCACCTGCCCCGCCTCGGCCCAGACCGCCAGCGTCCCGTGACCGCCGCCGTGGACCACGCTGTTGGTGGTCAGCTCGGCCACCGCCAGTTCCGCGTCCTGCAGCCTCCGGTCGGCCAGCCCGAGCGACGTCGCCCGGTCCACGACGAAGCGGCGCGCGTCCGGCAACTCCCCGGCACCGAAGGCGAAGACGTCGGCGTGCGGCGCCGGCCCCAGCGGCTCGTTGTAGCGGGCGACGACCGCACGCCAGTCGTAGGCCTCGCTGGCCCGCTGACGGCCCCCGGCGATGACCGTCGGATGGGTGACGAAGGCGTCGGCCAGGACGTCCGCGTCCAGCCGGGTCTCGTCGTACGGGCACAGGATCGTCGCGGAACGGCCCGCGAAGGCCACGTTGATCAACGCCTCGTGCTGGGCGCACGCCGGGTACTCCGCGGTACTGCGACCGGCCCAGACCGGCTCGCCGATGATGCGCACCCGTTCGTGCGCGTGCGCGTCGGCGAACGCCCTGAGCACGCCGGGGATGATCCGCCCCGGGTTCCGCCCGGCATCCGTCATGTCCAGGAAGGAGACGTCCCGCGCCTCCGTCCCCAGGCCCGCCCTGATCAGCTCCAGGTTGGGGGCGGGCACGGCCACCGCCACCGGTTCGCCCGCGGCGAGCCCCTCCCGGACGAACGTCACCGTCCGGTCGGTGTACTCGCCCTCGGAGCGGTAGAACAGCGCGGGATGCGCGAAGTTCGCGTCGGTGTGCACCGTGCTCATCGCGGCGCCACCTCGATCCGGTGCAGCGACGGCCAGAACATTTCCAGGACGCGGGGGAGTTGTGGCGGGGGCTGTTCCACCACGACCCGTCCACCGGGCAGGTTCATGGCAGTGACGGCGAGTGCCGTGACCCCGGCCACGTCGACGAACCGCACGCCGGACAGTTCCACGTAGGACACGTCCGCGTGCCGTCTGGACAGCTCGGTGAGGGCCTTCTCCCAGGACAGGCGTGTGGTCACGCTGATCTCTCCACTGGCGCGGATACCGGGACGGCCCGGCAGCGGGCCCACCTCCAGCACGGCTCCGCTCCGCACCCGGGGCGGGCCGTCCGTGGGGCCTGTGGCATCCACACTCGATCTCCTTCGGAATCCGTCGGGTGTCCGTCCGCACCCGCGGCGCCTCGTCCGGCCAGGCAGCCTATCGCGATCGGGTGCGGTACGGCGTTGCGGGGACAAAACATGCGAGGGAGGTGCGAAGTGGGGAACTAGACAGTGAGCGCGTCCTCGGGAAGGGAAGACCGGACATGTTTGAAGCCGACAACATTCGTGACTGGCGTGACCATGACGTCGTCGACAGCGACGGCCGCAAGATCGGGACTCTGGAGTCCGTCTACGTCGACACCGCCACCGACCGGCCCGCGTTCGCCGCGGTCCTGGTCGGGCTGCCGACCCGCCGGCGTCTGGTGTTCGTCCCGGTGGACAAGGCCACCGTCGGACCTGGCTACCTGAAGGTGACCTACGACAAGAGCCTGGTCAAGGACGCGCCCGGGATCGACCCGGACGGTGAACTCGCGGCGGAGGACGAGCAAGCCGTCTTCGCCCATTACCACCTGCCCTACGAGCAGGGCAGCCGCGGCGAACGCCGGCTCGGCCGGCGCTGAACCGTCCGACGGGCCCTCCCGGGGGGAGGGGCCACGTGAGCCTGTTCCTCCTGCTGTTACCGGTGGTATTCGTCCTGGGTGTGAGCGGGCCGGGCGTCGAAGGGCTGTTCTGCCTGTGCGGCGTCGGCGTCGTGGTCCTGGTCGCCGACCCGGTCCTCGCCGGAGTGCTCATCGGACGCCGGGGACGCCCCGCACACCGAGTGCGCACGCCGGGCGGACACAGGGGGCCGACCGCTCCGTCACCGGCACAGGGTCGGCGGTCGGCCGTCCTGCTCCCCCACCGGGCAGGCTCGTCCAGGAGAGCTCCGCGCCGCTAGGAAAGCTCCGCGCCGCGTTCCGCCGCCTCGGTCTCGGAGGTCGCGCTGCCCGTCGCCAGCGTGCCTCCGGAGCTCTCCAGATGGGCGCGCACGAACCACTGGAACTGCTCGAGGTCCCTGAGCTGGCCGATCAGGAGGTCCTCCGTGGCGGGGTCGATCTCGCCGGCCTCCTTCACGGCCGCGCGCACGCCCTCGATCACACCCGTGTACACGACGTCGAGCGCGCCGAGATGGGCGATGGCGTCGGCCCGTCCGATGGAGTAGTCGTCCCAGGGCCGCTCGGCCACCAGGGCACCGGGCGTGCCCTGCGCCACCCCGCCGAGCGCGGCGATGCGCTCCGCGACGTCGTCGGCCATGTCGCGCACCTGGTCGACCTGGGGGTCGATCATCTCGTGCACGGCGATGAAGTGCGGTCCCACGACGTTCCAGTGCACGTGCTTGAGGGTCAGATGCAGGTCGTTGAGGGCGTGCAGGCGCAGTCGCAGCACGCCGATCAGCCGTCCGGCGGCCTCGCGCTCGATGCCGGGGACCGTGTACTTCGGGGTCAGGTCGTGCGTCATGGCGGACACCAGCTCCTCATGTGTCTCGTACGTCGTTGCACGTGCACGACTGCCCCGCTTCGGCGGCGGCAGACATGTACGGGCACTGTGCCTGAGGAGGACGGGTCTCCCCGAGTGGGTGGGCCAACCGCCGGGATGTCACTCCGGCGCCGGGTTCCGGACCGCTTCCAGGGTGCCTGTCCGTGACGGATGCCCCGGGCACCCCCGACACGCCCCGCTCGGTCTGCTCGTCGCCGGCCCGGCGCTGACCGTGCCGGCCACCGCGGCGGCGCTGCCCCTCCCGCAGGTACGTACGCTGCGCGCCGACGAGGTCAGGACGGCGGGGCCGGCAGTGGCATCGCGCTGAGCGCACGCGCCGCGTGGACGAGGTTGGACGCCATGGCCCGGCCCGTGGAGGTCGACCAGTCGTGGCCGCGGTCGTCGTCGAGGAAGTCGGGACCGGGCCCCGGGCCGAGGTGCCAGTAGGTCCAGGCCTGGCCCGGAACGGTGTAGCCGATGTCCGCGAGTGCGCCGCTGATCTCACTGATGACGTGGTGGGCGCCGTCCTCGTTGCCGGTGACCAGGACTCCGGCGACGCGGTTGTAGGCGACGGGGCGCCCCTCGTCGTCGGTTTCGGCGAGCATGGCGTCCATGCGTTCCAGGACCCGCTGGGCGACCGAGGACGGGCGGCCGAGCCAGGTCGGCGACGCGATGATCAGGATCTGCGACGCCAGCAGCCTCGCGTGCACGCCCGGCCAGTCGTCGCCGTCGCCCATGTCGGTCTCGACCCCGGGTTTCAGGTTCAGATCGACGGCCCGCACGACGTCCACCTCCGCCCCGTGGCCTATCAGTGCCGCGATGACCGTGGCGGCGAGGGCCTCGGTGTTCGACGGCTGCGGGGAGGGCTTGAGGGTGCAGTTGATGACGAGTGCGCGCATGCCTACCCCCTTCCCCGGGCGGTGGCCTTCGACCGTCGCACCGCGAGGCCGTTCACCCGCCTGGACGTACGGCGATCGAGGGAGCGGGTGGACGGCGGCTCGGCGGTCCCTGCGCGGTGGTCTCTGTGCGGCGTTCTCTGCTCAGGGCAGGGCGATGCCGTCCAGTCTGCCCTGCTTGGCGTCGTCGACCAGCGACGAGAACTGGTCGGCGCTCATCTGCACGCGCTGGCCGAAGTCGTCGGTCAGGACGATCCGTTGCTCCGCGGGGGCGTCGGGGTCGACGAACAGCCGGGGGCAGCCGCAGTCGCAGTTCCCGCAGAACGCCGCGATGGGCTCCAGGCCATGAGGATCGGTCATACCGGGACACCTTCCTTGGGGGCGGGTCAGTCATGGGGCGGGTCGGTCACCGCGCCGGTGTCCGCACCGGCGGCCGTGGGGGACTGCCGGGGAGATACCCGGTGCGGCGGCCATGGACGCGCGGCCCCCGCCGGGCGCGGAGGCACGGCGGGCGGCGCCCGTGCGCCGGTGCTCCCGCGTCCGCTTCCGCCGCTCCGGTCCGGCGGGGACGGCCGGGAACCGGGCGGGCATCCGTTCCGACCGTTCGCGTGCGAAGTATGGCGCGGATCACGTCCGTCGGGTTGAGTGGGAGGCCGCACCGAAGTCCGTACCCACAGGTGATCACGGAAGCCCGGATGCAAGGATGAGGCCGCCATGACTGCAGGGTGGTGTTCTCGCACCGTACGGGCCGCGGTGTTCGCGGCCGTGTGTGTGCTGCTCGCCGCCCTGGGGCACCTCCTGATGTCCGGCACCGCGGTGCCCTGGTGGGCGGTCGCCGCAGGCACGTTGGTGACGGGCGGCACCGCCTGGTGGCTCGCCGGCCGGGAACGCGGACCGCTCGCCGTCGTCTGTGTCGCGGTGGCCGCCCAGACCGTACTGCACGCGTCGTTCTCGTTCGCCCAGGCGACGCGACGGCCGAGTTCCCCGGGCGGCGAGCCCCTCGTGCACCGGTGGCTGGACATCCTGCTGTGCCGGATGCCGTCCGCCCCGGGCGCGCAGCAGGAGGCCGTGCCGAAGTCCGTGGGCACCGTGGACCACGGCGCCCACGCCGCGCACTCCATGCCCGGTATGAACGCGATGGACGCTGTGGATCCCGCGGGACATGCCCTCGGCGGCATGTCCTCGACCGGCATGCTCGCCGCCCACCTGGTGGCCGCATCGCTGTGCGGGCTCTGGCTCGCCCACGGCGAACGCGCCGCGTTCCGCCTGGTACGGTCCCTCGCCGCCCGGCTCGTCGCGCCGCTGCGTCTGCTGCTCAGGCCGCCGGCGCCGTCGTACCGGCCGCGCGTCCGGGCCCGCCGGGCCGCCTCGGACCGGGCACCGCGCCGCCTCCTCCTCGCCCATGCGATCACTTCTCGGGGCCCGCCGGCCGGGGGCGCTGTCGTCTGAGGACAGCAGGCTCCCCGAAGCCGTCGACGAACCCGCGAGCCGTCGAGCGCCGCCGTCGCGCCTCGGGCACCGGTCGTGCGCTCCCGCGCCCGGCCGCCACCCCGTCGCCGGTCCCGCCGTGCCGTCGGCCCGTCCCGCACGGGCCGCCCCGGCACGGAGACCGGATCCCTGATCCCGAGAAGGACAGACACAGGTGATCACTCCTGCCCCGCCCCCCTCACGCAGACAACCGGGTACGGACCCGAAGGAGGCGTCGATCACGGCCTGGGCGCTCGCCGCGCGCACCGGCGACCCCGACGCCGTCGACCACTTCGTACGGGCCCTGCACCGGGACGTCCGCCGCTACGTGACCTTCCTCGGCGCCGATCCGCAGAGCGCCGACGACCTGACCCAGGACACCTTCCTGCGGGCCCTCGGCAGCCTGCACCGTTTCGAAGGACGTTCCTCGGCCCGCACCTGGCTGCTCTCCATCGCCCGCCGCGCGGTGGTCGACAGCATCCGCCACGACGCCTCCCGGCCACGCCTGGCGGCCACGGACGACTGGGAGTCGGCCGCCGAGCGCACCCAGCCGCGGAATCTGCCCGGCTTCGACGACGGCATCGCCCTCGCCGAACTGCTGGCCATGCTCCCCGCCGACCGCCGCCGGGCCTTCGTCCTCACCCAGGTGCTCGGACTGCCCTACGCGGAGGCGGCCGACGTCAGCGAGTGCCCGACCGGGACGGTGCGTTCACGCGTCGCCCGAGCCCGCACCTCCCTGATCGAATGGCTGAACGACGCCGAGCGCCCCGTGCCGGTGGCCCCCGCCGCGTGACGGCCTTCCCGTACGGCGGCCGGCCCGGGTCACTCGAGCGACCCGGGCCGGCCGCCGCCGCGACGAACCGCGCGCGGAGCCTCGATCGGCTACGACGACTCCGATCCCTCGGCCGGTCTCCCAATTTCTGTTCCGCTGATCCACGGGCACCCCTTCAACCGCACCCCGTGAGCACCCCACGCGCCGGACGAGCCGGCCGGGCGCACCCCGGAACCGGGCGCGATCGGCGGTTCCCTGCCCCGCCCTGCACGCTGTCAAGATTTCCTTGACAGCGTGCAGGGTGTCAATGTTTCCTTGACGCCATGCACACTTCCCCACGCCCTTCCGTAGCGGCGCTGCCGCTCGCCACCGGCCTGCTCGCCGTGGTGACCGCCCTGATCGCCCTGGCGATGTCCCTCGCCGACGACCTGGAGACGCCGGCCTTCCTCGTCCTGGTGGCCGCGGACCTTCTGATCGTCCTCGTCATGGGAGTACTCCTCGCGGCGTCCCTGGCGAACAGCACCGCCGCCTCCGCCGACGCCACGAGGCTGGAGCGGGACCTGGAGACACTCGCCGTCCTGGAGCCGCTGCGCACCGACGAGCCGGACGGTGAGCGCCGGTGAGCGGGACCGAACTGCTCACCGAGGAGGAGATCCTGCGGATCCGGGAGGGCGTCGCAGCCGCCGTACTCGATGCCCCGGACGGGCTCGTCGAGTCGCTGGAGCACGACCCGGTCGGCTATCTCCGGCTGGTGGCCGCCAGCCGCGTCGGTGCCGAGGAGACGAGCAGGCTGCTCCGCGAGGCGGTCCAGGGCGCGCGAGCCGCGGGGCAGAGCTGGGACACCGTGGGCACCGTGCTCGGGGTGAGCCGGCAGGCCGCGCAGCAGCGGTTCGCCGGCAAGGGGCGGCCCGGTCCGGACGCGTCCGGTGCGGCGGAACGGCGGGTACTGACACCACTGACCGCGTTCGACGAGATGCAGGCGCTCGCCGAGGCGGGCGCGGACGGCTGGCACGTGGTCGACTTCGGCCCGTTCTTCCATGTCGTCGAGAAGTCCGACCATCCCTGGGAACACCGAAGGGTCCCCTTCGCGATCGGCGCCCGGCACCGCCGGCTGGAGGGACAGGGGTGGACGCAGGTCGGCTCCGGGTCCTTCCCCTGGCGGTACTACAAGCGCCCCCTGAAGCGCGGATAGTGTCCGCCGGGCGTGGCCCGGCGTTCACGTGGTGCTCCGGCGCGCGAAGGGCGCATGCAGTGGGCGGTGTGAGCCCTGTACGCGCCCCCGCGGCGGTACGGACAATGCGCAGTGGCCGTGATCACGCGGCGGGAGGCGCGGCGTCGTCCGACCGCCGCCCTCCGGGGAAAGCAGGTCGATCGCCATGCTGTTGCGTCTGCCCACGTCCGTGTCCGAAGCGCAGGAGTGCATGGCCGAGGGAGCGGTGCCCATCGGCGGTGCCACCCTCGTGTGGGCCACCTGGCAGCGGGACGGCTTCCCGGAGCTGGCCATGTCGCTGCGCGACCTGCCCGACGCGACCGCGGTCGGACCCGAAGAGCTGGGTGCGGCCGTGGTGCTGCACCGCGTCGACGACCGCGTACCGGAGGTACTGCGAAGGGCGGCCGGCACGGTGGGCACCGGAGCCGTACGCCGGACGGCCACGGTCGGCGGCAACCTCGTCGGCAGCAGCCTGCGCTGCCTGCTGCCCGCCGCCCTCGTCCTGGACGCCCGCGCCACGGTGCTGGGGCCGGACCGCGCCTACGAGACCGATCTCGCCGAGGTCATGGCGAAGCGTCACCTGCTGCTCGCACTGAGCTGGCGCACCCCGGTGGCCAGCGGCTACCGCAAGCAGCCCGCCGAGGCCGGCGGACCGCCGCCACTGGTCGTCGCCACCGCCGTGCACGCCGACGGTGAGGGCCGGCGCCGACTGCGGGTCGCCGTGCGCGACGGTTACGAGGTGCTCAGCGAGACCGCGCCGTGCGACGCGGGCGTCGACGAGGCGCTCGACACGCTGGAGCGGACGGACGTCGGCGCCCTGCCTCCCGTTGCCCGGGACGTGGTGCGTGAGCAGGTCGCCGACATCCTCGGTCCTCTCACCGGTCGTTGACGGAGCCGGCGCCGGCCGGCCCGCGGCCGGCGTCAGCCGTTTGCCAGTTCCTTGACGCGGTCCAGTGCCCCGTTGAACTTGTCGTGGTCCCCGACGACCGGCCCGGACGAGGTGTACTGCCACATCGTGTGCTGGTCCCAGCCGGCCGGGAGGGGGCCCACGGTCGAGGCGTACCGGGCGATCCACAACGGGTTCGTGGAGCCGAAACCGCTGTAGTCCCCGGTGCACTGCTTCCACCAGCTGGTGGACGTGTAGATCACGGCGTGGCGGCCGGTGCGCGCCTTGTACCGGTCCAGGAAGTCGCGGATCCAGCCGACCATCCCACTCGGGGTTCTGCCGTAGCAGGTCTCCCCGTACGGGTTGTACTCGATGTCGAGCACGCCCGGGAGCGTCCTGCCGTCCTTCGACCAGCCGCCGCCGTGGTCGACGAAGTAGTCGGCCTGGGCCGCGCCGCCGGAACCGTCCGGGATCGCGAAGTGGTACGCGCCGCGGATCATTCCGACGTCGTACGAACCGCCGTACTGCTGCGCGTGGTAGGGGTTTCGGTAGGACGTCCCCTCGGTGGCCTTCACGTAGGCCCACTTCACCCCGCTGTTCCAGAGGGTCGCCCACGCGACGCTGCCCTGATGGCTGGAGACGTCGACGCCTTCCGTCTGGGTGGCCCGGGTGCCGGCGGGGCGCCCCTGGACTCCCTCGTGGGCGAGAACGCCTCCGCCCATGTAGGCGGAGCCGCGGACGGGTGTCCCCGCGTCGTCGGCCGACGCGGGGACCGCGGACACGGTGAGGAGGAGTGAGTGGGCGGCGAGGAGGATGCCTGACGTGAGCAGGCGGCGTGAGTGGCTGGACGCCACGGCTATGGGTCTGCGCATGGCACCCATCCGATCCGCTGTCCCGCCCGACCGCATCTCACAATCGGCCGGACGGTGTTGGGGAAGGGGCCCCCGAGGCGCGAAGCCGTGTCACCCACCAGGTGAACGAGTTCACCGGAGCCGCGCCGGACCCGGGCCCGGCGGGTGGCTCCCTACGGCACACGGCGCACACGGCTGCCGGGAACGGCCTGACCGACGGGCCGGGCAGAGGGACGCCCGCACGCGCCCCTCTGCGTCGCGCCGAGGACGTCAGCGTTCGCGTCCCTCGCGGCGCGCCTCGCGGACCCCGCGCACCAGGACGGCCAGGGCCCCCGCGGCCAGGGCGAGGGCGAGCACGCCCAGCAGCGTGCGGTCGGAGACGGCGTCCCCGAGGCGGGACGCGCGCTGCTCCCAGGCGAACTCCGTGTCCACGCCCATCAGCGACGGCAGCGCCGACGTGCCGTCGAAGAGCAGGAACACCACGCCCAGGGCGATGAACATCGCCCCGCCCAGCAGTGACGTGGAGTGCGTCCGCAGCGGGCCCAGCCGTACCGGCCGGCCGCGCAGCCACTGCCGTCGGCCCAGGTCGAACCGGTCCCACAGCGCCGCGAGCAGGAACATCGGCACGGCCATGCCCAACGCGTACACCGCGAGCAGCGCCCCGCCCCGCCAGGGGTCACCGCCGATCGCGGCGACCGTGAGGACGCTGCCGAGGATGGGGCCGGCGCAGAAGCCGGCCAGCCCGTACACCGCACCCAGTGCCGTCACGGACAGTGCCGAACCCGACCGGCGCCCGCCCGCGGCCTGCTGCATACGGCGCGAACCGAACCCCAGGCCCAGCAACTGCGCCGCCCCGAGGGCGATGACGAGCCAGCCGCCCGCCGTGACCAGCAGGTCGCGGTGACCGTAGAAGAGGCGCCCGGCCAGCGATCCCGCCACGCCCAACGGCACCATGGTCAGGCACAGCCCCGCGTAGAACAGCGCGGTGCGACCCAGCAGCCGGGTGCGGCTGGTGAACGAGTAGGCGAAGAAGGCGGGCAGCAGAAGAGCCGAGCAAGGGCTGAGCAGCGCCAGCAGCCCGCCGAGGAAGGCGACCGCGAAGCCCGGGTCACTCATCGGTGCCACCCTGTGCGCGCGTTCCTTCGGCGGCTTCGGCGGCTTCGACCGCCTCGGCGAACACGTCCGTGGGCTGGGCGCCCAGGATCGGCCGGCCGTTGACGAGGAAGGCGGGGGTGCTGCTGACGCCGAGCGCGTAGCCCTCCTCGACGTCCCGGGTCACGGCCGCGTCGGCCGCGGCGGAATTCATGTCCGCGCGGAAGCGGTCGAGGTCCTCGATGCCCGCCTCCTCGGCCATGGTGAGCAGCGCCTTCTCGGCGAAGTCGCCCTTGTTGCGCTCGCGCGGATGGGCGTAGGCGGTGTCGTGGAACTGCCAGAACCGGCCCTGTCGTCCCGCCGCCCAGGAGGCGCGGGCCGCCTGCTCCGACTCCGCGCCGAAGAGCGGGAAGTGGCGCCACTCGATCCGCAGTACGCCCTTCTCGACGTAGTCGCGCAGCAGTTCCGGCTTGGTCTCGCGGGCGAACCGGCCGCAGAAGGGGCACTGGAAGTCCGAGTACTCGATCAGTACGACCGGCGCGTCCGGCTTCCCCAGGGCGTACGGGTCACCGGACTCGCGTCGGGCGAGCGCGAGCAGGGAGGGATCGGCGGGAGCCGCCGCGGACGGAGCGGCGGAGGCCGGCGTGCCGGCGGGACGGCCGGCGGAGTCCCCGCCGCCGGCCAGGGCGACGACGGCGACGACGACGGCGGCCACCAGGACGAGGCCGGCGAGGACCGGCCGAAGCCGGCGGCGCGATACGGCGCCGCCGCCGGGGGTGGCGCCCGCGCGGGGCTTCTCGGGCAGGCGTGATGCAGCGTGCATGGGTCGACTCCACAGCAGGAGGAAGAGGGTGGGACGGAGCGCGGGAGGGGGCTCCGTGGGAAGCGCGGCGGACGGCGCTCAGGTGCGGACGGGCAGCGGACAGGCCTCGGCCGTCGACAGCCTGCGCAGTGCCGCCTCGGCCAGCAGCACCAGCGAGGCGACGGCGACGACCGGCTGGAGCGGAGCCCAGTAGGTCAGCGCGCCGGAACTGCCGAGCAGCAGCAGGACCACCTTGTTGCAGACGGGACAGCCCACGGCCAGGAAGGACAGGAGGCCGCCGAGTGGACCCAGCCTGCTGCCGGGACCGTCGGTCCGCGGCGAGTCCGCCGTCCCCGGAAGGCGGACGAAGGTGGCCAGGACCACGCCCGCCAGCGCGGCGGTGGCGGCGAGGACCGGATAGTTCCACCACTGGACGGGGACGGTCCGGCCGAAGAAGGGGGAGGGCACGACCGCGGTGGGGACACCCACGACGGCGGCGGTCAGAGCGGCACCGGCTCCGGCGGCGGCCCACTGGGCGGGCCGCCAGGACGCGAGGGCCGCTCCCGCCCGGCGCGGCGACCGGGAGGAGGAAGGCATGGGGAATGGACTCCGTTCGAAAGGATGCGACGGACGCGGCACGAAGGTCCGGTCTAGATCCTCAGAACGGTGGTCGAGGTACTACTGGCACAGCTCGGCGGCGGCGAGGTCCCCGCGGCCGGATGCAGGGGCGTCGACGACAGCGGCGTCCCGCGCTGCGTGCCCGTGTCCACGGACCCGGCGGGCGACGGCTCGGGAACGCGGAGGTCCCCGCGCGTCGAAGAGGGCTCGGACAGGCCCTTCTTCTCGCACGGACGAGGTGCGGTGGACGCCGGTTCGTCCGCTGCCGGTCCGGCCGCGGAGGGGACGTCGGCGGAGGGCACGACGACCGACGACGAGTAGCCGGTCACGGCCGTCCCGTCGCCGGTGGCCGGCGAGCGGCTCGCCCCCGACACGCACAGCACGGCGACGGCCACGGTGACCATCGCCAGTGCGCAGCGCAGCAGCGACACCGCTCGGGCGTGCCTGCCGCGCTGGGACATCGGGGACGGCTCCTACCGCTGGGACTGCCTGGGGACGGACGTATGCGGAGCCCACCCTACATACCCCCGTCGAGCCGGTCGACGCACCTAAGGGATGGGCACCGCCTGTCCCGTGACCCGGATGCGGGGATCCTGTGGGCTCACGTCGATCAGCAGGTCGCTGGGGCGGCCCATGTCCTCTCCCTGGCGGATCGCGATCGTGCCGGGGCGGGTGACCAGGCCCAGCTCACGGAGGTACCCGCCGAACGCGGCCGCCGCCGCTCCCGTCGCCGGATCCTCCACGACGCCGCCGACGGGGAACGGGTTGCGGGCGTGGTAGCGCTCCGCGGACTCGCGCCAGACCAGGTCCACCGTCGTCCAGCCGTGGCGCCGCATGACCTCGGCGAGCTCCTCGAAGTCGTAGTCGAGGCCGGCCAGTCGGGCCCGGGACGCGGCGGCGAGCACGAGGTGGTCGTTGCCGCCGAACGCCACGTGGGCGGGAAGGGCGGGGTCCAGGTCGGCTGCGGTCCAGCCGAGCGCCCCGAGCGTGGCGTCGAGTTCCGCCGCGAGAGCCGGACGGGAACGCGTCGGCACGCTGGTCAGGGTGGCCCGCACCGCTCCGGCGTCATCGGCCGCGGTGGACACGGGGATCTCGCCGGCGGGTGTGTCGAGGACGATTCCGCCGGGCCCCAGCCGCTGGGCGAGAGCGACGGCCAGCGCGACCGTCGCGTGCCCGCAGAACGCCACCTCGGCGAGGGGACTGAAGTAGCGGACCCGGAACCGTCGCGTCGCCTCGTCGCCGCCGGTGACGAAGGCCGTCTCGGAGTAGCCCACTTCGGCGGCGATCGTCCGCATCGCCGTGCTGTCGAGCCGGGAGGCGTCGAGGACCACCCCGGCCGGATTCCCGCCCTCGGGAACGTGGGTGAAGGCGGAGTAGCGCAGGATGCCTGTCTCGGCAGGCTGCTCGGAACGGTCTTCCACGTCGCTCGGTCCCCTCACGTAGGTGGTCATGGCCCCACCCTTTCACCCCCGGCGGTGGACGTCACCGGCCTCGGGCGAGGTCGCGCGACCGCCGCTGCGGCACCGGGGAGAGGATGTCGGGGATCCGCTGCGCGGTGGACATGAGGCTCCTCGGCCGGCGACGGCGGTGCCGCACCAGGCTATGGACGAACGTGTCGCCCCCGGCAGACCGAGCGGGCACCGTCTCGGCCGGCGCCCGGGACACCGCCGAGGACGCGGTTGACGCCGTCCTCGAACCGGGCGTCGCTCCGCGCACCCGTTGACCGGCAGCCGGCTCCCGGACCCGGCCTTCGAGGACGGACGGCACCGGTCTCTTCTCGCCGCTGCGGGACGCCAGGCACCTGCTGCCCGAACCCGACGGCCACGAGGGCGCCGACGCCGTGCCGGCCGACCGCCCGTTGCCGCACGGCACCCGGCGCCACACCGTCCGTCCGGTGGGCGCCGGCCCGAAGTGGAGTGCCGCGCGCACGATCGCGGTGCGCCCCGACGGCCACGTCGCCCGACCGGCCCCCGGGCGGACGTCAGTCGAACGGAGTGAGGAAGTCCCGTGTCCGCAGCGGCCGGTCGACGATGCGGGTGTCGCCGATCCAGCCGTAGAAGCCCTGTCCGAAACGCCCGTCGAACTGGGTGCCCCCGAGAACGAAGGGTTTGCCGAGGGTGGCGATTCCGGTGGAGGGGGCGGTGGGATTGCGGGCGATCTTCGAGCCGTCCACGTACACGACGGTTCGGCGGCCGTCGTTGACCACGGCGACGTGCATCCAGCGCCCCACCGGCACGGCGTGGCTCCACGACGTGGGATCCGCGTCCTGGCGGTGGGGGTACACGACGAACTGCAGGAACCGCTCCGGGGACAGGTTGAGGCTGCACGTGGGCTCCAGCGGAGACCAGCCGGTGGTCTTGCCCGCGTCCCCGTTGCGCCCCTCCCAGCTGAGGATGCCCATCCAGCTGTGATCGCCCTCGAACGGCTCGGGCAGCCGGACGAAGGTCTCGATGGTGTACCCGCGCAGGAACTTCTCGCTGTTCAGGGGTGCTCGCGGGCCGGTACGGAGGACGGCGCCGCGGTCCGGTCCCTTGCCGCCGTCGAAGCGGAGGCTGGCGTGCGCGGGCTGCCCGGGATGGTGGTCCGGCGACCAGGTGAGCACCTCGGGCCCGCTGGAGTGCAGACGGCCGACGACGAGGTCGTTGCCGTGGCCGGAGAGGTCGCGCACGACGGAGCCGTCCGCGACCGGGCCGTCGTCCGGGGCGGTCGTCATGCCGGAGGCGTCGAACCTCCAGTAGGCGACCGTGCCGCGCGGCATCACCGCGGCGGCGGGGCGGGGCTTCGGTCCCACGACGGGGGAGAAACCCCGGAAGCGCTCGTCGAAGTCGATGCTCAGGCTGAACCGGTCGGCGGGGCCGGTCAGTTCGACCGTCTCGGCCTCCAGCGGCGTCCGCCGCCCGGGGTCGCGGGCCAGGAACCACGGCGCGAACGTCTCCACGTCGATCACCCCGCGCACGACGTCGAACCCGTAGGTCCGGATCATGCCGGCACCGCCGTAGTAGCGGTCCTGGTAGTTGGTGATGTGGATGTGGACATCGTTGTCGGCGTCGTTGCGCAGGACCGTACGGCCGGGTGGCCAGTAGTGCCCGCCGAGCGCCAGGAAGATCTGGTCGTTGCCGCGGATCAGGCCGTCCCACAGCCGCTGCCCGTTGCCGGAGAGCCGGGCCGATCCCTCGTCGTCCGCGAAGGCGAGGTCGTGCGTGGTGAGCACGGCGGGCAGCGCCGGGTGCGCGTCGAGCACTCCCTGCGCCCATTCCATGCCCTTGTCGCTGATCCTCCAGTCCAGGGCGAGGACCAGCCAGTCGCGGCCCGCGGCACGCACGACGTGGTAGCTGTTGTAGCCGTCGGGTGAGGCACCCTTGAAGGTCGGCATCGAGGCGTAGCGCCGGGGCCCGAACTCCCGCAGGTAGGCGGAGTCGCCGCGCTGGTCGTCCGTCGACGACGCGATGTCGTGGTTGCCCGCCAGCACGCTGTAGGGCACCTTGCCGTGCAGCGTGCGGAAGGTCTGGGCGGCGCGGCGGATCTCGTCCTCGGTGCCGTGCTCGGTGACGTCTCCGAGGTGGGTCATGAAGGCGATGTTGGCCGCGGACCGGTCGGCCACCAGGTAGCGGAAGGTCTCCCGCAGGGGAGCGGGGTCGGTGCTGTCCGCGTCGAACAGGTACTGCGTGTCCGGCAGGACGGCCAGCGTGAAGCGCGGGCTGTCGGTGTCGAAGTGCCGTCCGCCGGACGCCTCCGCGGCCTGCGCGGGTACCGCTGCCACGGTCCCGGTCGCCGCCGCGGCCACCGAGCCGGCCACGGCCGCTCTCAGTACCGTGCGTCTGCCCGGGTTCTCGTGCTGTTCCGTCGTGCTCATCTGCCCTCCAGGAGCGGGAAGTCCACCGTGCGAGGCTCACGGTGCTCACGGGCGTTGACCGTGTGCTGACGGTGAGCTGAACGCCGCATGGTGGGCGGCGGGCCACTGGAGGGGCTGGTGGGGCTGGTGGGGCGCGGACGGGTCAGGCGTCGCCGTCCACGGAGGCGCGCAGCCGTGCGCTGGCCATCCGCATGTGCTCGGCCATCGCGCGGTCCGCGGCCTCCGGGTCGCGCGCGCGGATCGCCTGGAGCACCGCGTCGTGCTCGCACAGCGTGCCGCTGACGGTGCCCTCGATGTCGCTCACGCGCTCCATCCACACCTGGAGCAGCGCCCGGATGCTGTGCAGGATGTCGCTGAGGACGGTGTTGCCCGCGATGCGGGCCGTCTCCAGGTGGAAGGCGATGTCGGCGTCGATGAACGCCCTGACGTCGCCGCCCGCGTCGCGCATGTGCTGGAGATGCTCCTCCAGCAGTGCCACGTCCTTGTCGGTGGCGCGCTGCGCCGCCAGCCGGGCCGAGACACCTTCCATGTACGTGCGCACCTCGACGAGGTCCCGGGTGCGCCGCTGACCCAGCATCAGCCCCCAGTTGATCGCCCGGGGCAGGAACTCGGAGGTGCCCTCGCGCACGTAGGAGCCGGAGCCCGGGCGGATCTCGATGATCCCGAGGACGTCCAGGGCGGACAGTGCGCCGCGCACGCTGGAGCGTGCGACGCCGAGGGCCTCGGCCAGCTGCCGCTCGGCGGGCAGCCGCGTGCCGGGCCGGATGTCACCGGCCGAGAGGTGGTCGAGAAGCCGCTTGGCGACCTCACTCACGGAGGACTCGCGTACCACGGGGCGCAGGAGCTGCGCGAGATCGGGCGCGGCGGCGGAGCTCTGCTGATCAGGCTGACTGGTCACGGTCACCAGTCAACCAGATGCCGTACCCACCCGACTGACCAGGCAGTTCACCCATCCCTTGGGTGCGGTTTGTCAAGAGTTGGGCCGCCGGGAAATCTATGATCGTCACCACACTGGTAAATTGGTGACCAATTTGGCCCCGAGGCATAGCGTGAAGGCGAACCGGCCGGCCGCCCCGTGGCGGACCGTCCGGCACGACCCACCCCGGACGGAGCTGTCCGGGCGAGCCGAGGAGTCGCCCATGGGTGCCCAAGCGCCATCCGCGGCAGTCGAGAGAACTGCCATCAAGAAGGTCTCAGTCCGCCTCGTGCCGTTCGTGGCGCTGATGTTCTTCGTGAACTATCTGGACCGGACGGCCGTCTCGTTCGCCGAACCGAACGGCATGGGGCAGGACCTCGCCCTGACCGCCGCACAGTTCGGCTTCGCGTCCGGGATCTTCTTCCTCGGCTACATCGTGCTCGAGGTCCCCAGCAACATGGCCCTGCACCGCTTCGGGGCCCGCCGCTGGCTGGCCCGGATCATGGTGACCTGGGGCGTCGTCTCCCTGCTCTTCACGTGGGTCAGCAGCAGCGGCCAGCTCTACACCCTGCGCTTCCTGCTCGGCGTCGCGGAGGCCGGCTTCTTCCCCGGCGCGATCCTGTTCCTCAGCCAGTGGGTGCCCTCCCGCCACCGCACCAAGATCCTCGGCCTGTTCTACCTCGCCCAGCCGCTGACCACCGTGTTCGGCGCCCCGCTGGCCGGCTGGCTGATCGGCCGCCACGGCCTGTTCGGTCTCGAGGGCTGGCGCGTGATGTTCCTGTTCGTGTCGCTGCCCGCGATCATCCTCGGCGTCGTCGCCTGGTTCTACCTGATCGACAAGCCCGCCGACGCCAAGTGGCTCACCCCGGCCGAACGCGACTGGCTGACCGGCGAGCTCGCCGCGGAGAACGCCCAGAAGACCGGGCACGAGAGCAAGCACGCCAAGGGAGACCTGAAGAAGGCCTTCACCAGCGGCCGGGTCTGGACCCTCGCCGCGGTCTACTTCGGCTTCGTCTACGGCCTGTACGCCCTCGCCTTCTTCCTGCCGACGATCATCAACGGCTTCCAGGAGCAGTACGACACCACGTTCAGCGTGATGGACAAGGCCTGGATCACGGCCATCCCGTACCTGCCCGCGGCCGTCGTCCTCTACTTCTGGAGCCGGCACGCCACCCGCCACGGCACCCGCACCTGGCACGTGGCCGGCCCGGCCGTCGTCGGCGGCGTCTCCATCCCCCTCGCCCTCTACATGGGCTCGCCGACCGCCACGGTCGCCGTGATCACCGTGACCGCCTGCGCCATCTTCGCCGCGCTGCCCGTCTTCTGGTCCGTGCCCTCCCGGTTCCTGACCGGAGCCGCCGCCGCGGCGGGCATCGCCCTGATCAACACGGCCGGGAACGTCGCCGGATTCGCCTCCAGCTACATCACCGGCTGGCTCAAGGACTGGACGGGCGGCTACCACGTACCGCTCTACCTCGTCGGCTTCTTCATGCTGCTGTCCGCCGCCCTGATGATCTGGCTCGCCGCCCGCAATCGCACCGACGAACCGGCCGCCGCCCCCGAGCACCAGGCCGTGGAGGCCCTCCGATGACCCGTCTGTTCAACGACCCCGCCGCCTTCGCCGACGAGGCGCTGGAGGGCTTCACCGCCGCCCACCGCCGCTGGGTCCGCTCCGTCACCGGCGGAGTCGTCCGGGCCACGGCCACGCCGCCCGGTCAGGTGGCCGTGGTGATCGGCGGCGGCTCGGGCCACTACCCCGCCTTCTCGGGCCTCGTCGGCCGGGGCCTGGCGCACGGGGCCGCGGTCGGCAACGTCTTCGCCTCGCCCTCCGCCCAGCAGATACGCTCCGTGGCCAGGGCCGCCCACGGCGGCGCCGGGGTGCTGCTGATGTACGGCAACTACGCCGGAGACGTCCTGCACTTCGGGCAGGCCGCCGAGCGGCTCGCCGCCGACGGCATCGACGCCCGGACGTTCGCCGTCGCCGACGACATCTCCAGTGCCGCCCCCGACGAGTCCGCCAAGCGGCGCGGCATCGCCGGTGACCTCCCCGTCTTCAAGGCGGCGGCCGCCGCGGCCGAGCAGGGACTGCCCCTGGACGAGGTGCTGCGCGTCGCCGAACGGGCAGGCGCCCGCACCCGCTCCTTCGGCATCGCCTTCTCCGGCTGCACCCTGCCCGGCGCCGACCACCCCCTGTTCACCGTCCCCGAGGCCCGCATGGCCGTCGGCCTCGGCATCCACGGGGAGCCCGGCATCGGTGAGGAGCCCCTGCCCACCGCCGACGAGGCGGCACGGCTCCTGGTCGACACCCTGCTGAAGGAACTCCCCGAGGACGTCGAGGGCCCCGCCGGACAGCGCGCCGCCGTCATCCTCAACGGACTCGGCTCGGTCAAGTACGAGGAACTGTTCGTCGTCTACCGCAAGGTCGCGTCCCTCCTCGGCGAGACCGGCGTGGAGATCGTCGACCCCGAGGTCGGTGAACTGGTCACCAGCTTCGACATGGCCGGCGTCTCCCTCACCCTGACCTGGCTGGACGACCGCCTGGAGGAGCTGTGGCGGGCGCCGGCCGACACCCCGGCCTTCCGCAAGGGCACTCTCGACGCGCCCGAACACGGCGGCCGGGACCCTCTGGCGGAAGACACCCCGGACACCGCCGTACCCCCCGCCTCCGGGACCTCCCGGCACGCCGCCGGAGCCGCCCTGGCCGCGCTGGACGCGGTGGCCGCCACCGTCGACACGCACGCCGACGAACTCGGCCGCATCGACGCCGTCGCCGGCGACGGCGACCACGGCATCGGCATGCGGCGCGGCTCCACCGCCGCCCGCCGGGCCGCCGCCGACGTCCACGCCCGCGGCGCGGGGGCAGGCACCGTCCTGACACAGGCCGCCGACGCCTGGGCCGACAAGGCGGGCGGCACCTCCGGCGCCCTGTGGGGCACCGTCCTGCGCTGCCTCGGCACCGCCCTCGGCGACCAGGACGCCCCGGACGCCGCCAGGGTCGCCGCCGGGGTCACGGAGGCCTCCGCCGCCGTACGCCGGCTGGGCGGGGCCGAGGTCGGCGACAAGACGATGGTCGACGTCCTCGTCCCGTTCGCCGACACACTCGCCGACGGCGTGGCCCACGGCCTGGGCCTCACGGATGCCTGGGACCGCGCCGCCACCGCCGCCACGGAGGCGGCCGCCGCGACCGCCGGCCTGCTGCCCCGCAAGGGCCGGGCCCGCCCGCACGCCGAGAAGTCCCTCGGCACCCCCGACGCGGGCGCGCACTCCCTCGCCCTGATCACCCGCGCCGTCCACGGCGCACTCCTCGACCACCCTCGCGAAGACCACCCCCACGACCACCTCTGAGGAAAGCCGACATGACCGACAAGCTCCGCATCGTCGTCGGGTCCGACGACGCCGGCCACCAGTACAAGGAAGTCCTCAAGCAGGACCTGCGCGGCAGCGCCCTGGTCGCCGAGGTCACCGACGTCGGCGTCGACGCCGACGGCCACACCGCCTACCCGAAGGTCGCCATCGCCGCCGCCGAGATGGTCGCCCGCGGCGAGGCCGACCGCGCCCTGCTGGTGTGCGGCACCGGACTCGGCGTCGCCATCGCCGCCAACAAGGTCAAGGGCATCCGGGCCGTCACCGCCCACGACTCCTTCTCCGTCGAGCGGGCGATCCTCTCCAACAACGCGCAGGTCCTCACCTTCGGCCAGCGCGTCGTAGGCCTGGAACTCGCCCGCCGCCTGGCCGCCGAGTGGCTCACCTACCGCTTCGACGAGAGCTCGGCGTCGGCGGCCAAGGTCCAGCTGATGTGCGACTACGAGACCGCCGCGGGCGACGGGGCAGCCGCCTGATGTCCGCCTCCGCACCGTCGCCCGTCCTGCTGGGGGTGAGCCTGAAGATGTACTTCGGCCACCACCAGACGCTGAACTGGTCCCGCCGGATCGCGGCCCTGGCCGAACGGCACCCCGCGGTCACGTCCGGCGCCGCCCGCCTCTTCGTCCTCCCCGCCTTCCCCACCCTCGTCCCCGCCACCGGCATCCTCGCCCCGTACGGCGTCGCCATCGGCGCCCAGGACATCGCGGCCGAGGACAGCGGCCCCTACACCGGCGAGGTCGGTGGCCCCCTCCTGAAGGAGATCGGCTGCCGCTACGCCGAGGTCGGCCACGCCGAGCGCCGCCGCCTGTACGGCGAGGGCGACACCGTCGTCGCCGCCAAGACCGCCGCCGCCCTGCGCAACGGCCTCACCCCCGTCCTGTGCGTCGGCGAACGCGACGAGGCCGACCCGGCCGACGCCGCGGCCCGCACGGTCGCCGAGGCGGAACGCCTGCTGCACGGCCTGGACGGCGCGGTCGTCCTCGCCTACGAACCCCAGTGGGCCATCGGCGCCCCCGAGCCCGCCTCCGCCGACCACATCGCGACCGTGTGCACCGCCCTGCGCGGCTGGCTCGCCACCCGCCCGCGACACGCCGGCTCCACCGTCATCTACGGCGGCAGCGCGGGCCCCGGCCTGCTGACCCGCCTGGCCGGCACCGCCGAGGGCCTCTTCCTCGGCCGCTTCGCCCACGACCCGGCGAACGTCGAGGCCATCCTCGACGAGATCCGCTCACCGGCCCCGGCGGCGGTGGCGTGATGGCGTACGGCATCAGCACCTACGCCTACTTCTGGCGTATCTCCGACCGCGCTCACCGGCCGATGAGCCTGACCGCGATGCTCCGCGACACGGCGGAGCTCGGCGGCGAGGTCTTCCAGATCTGCGACTACGCCCCCGTCGAGTCCTACGACGCCGCGCGGCTCGCCGACGTCCGCGCCACCGCCGACGACCTCGGCCTCACCTTGGAACTCGGCACCCGCGGCATCCGCCCCGAACACCTGCTGAAGTACCTCGACATGGCGGGCGAACTGGGCGTCACCCTGGTCCGCTCCATGCTCAACACGGCCGACCACCGGCCCGGCACCACCGAGGCGGTCGCCCTGCTGGAGGAAGCGGTGCCCCGCTACGCCGCCGCGGGCGTCACCCTCGGCCTGGAGACCTACGAGCAGGTCGCCACCGACGACCTCGTGGCCGTCGTACGCGCCGTCGACAGCCCGCACCTCGGCATCGTCCTCGACCCCGGCAACAGCGTCGCCCGCCTCGAGCGGCCCGTGGACGTCGTCGCCGCCACCGCGCCGCACGTGGTCAACATCCACGTCAAGGACTTCGCCTTCACCCGCCGCGACGGCTGGGTCGGCTTCACCTACGCGGGCTGCCCGCTCGGCGAGGGCCTCCTCGACCACGAGGGCATGATCGCCGCCGTCCGCGCGGCCCGGCCGGGAGACCGCGGCATCAACCAGATCGTGGAGCACTGGCTCCCGTGGCAGGACGAGGGCTACGACGCCACCGCCCGGCTCGAACACCAGTGGACGCAGCACAGCATCAACACCCTCCTGAGGAGCGAGTAATGGCCACCGAGATCCAGCACCGGGCCGACGCGAAGACCGTCGCCGTCATCGGGGCCGCCGGCAAGATGGGCCAGCGCGTCTCCAACAACCTGGTGAAGAGCGACTTCCGGGTCCTCTTCAGCGAGGCGTCCCCCAAGGGCCAGGAGCTGATCCGCGGCCTGGGCCGCGAACTGACCGAGTCGAAGGACGCCGCCGCCGAGGCCGACGTCGTCATCCTCGCCGTGCCCGACGTCGTCCTCGGCAAGGTCTCCGAGGAGCTCGTGCCGCTGATGAAGCCCGGCACGGTCGTCCTCACCCTCGACCCGGCCGCCGCGTACGCCGGCCTGCTCCTCACCCGCGAGGACATCCACTACGCCTGCGCCCACCCCTGCCACCCCTCCGTCTTCCTCGAGCGCACCACCAAGGAGGAGTGGCAGGACACCTTCGGCGGCATCGCCGCCCCGCAGGAGGTCGTCGCCGCGTACGAGGGCGGGGATGAAGCCAAGCAGGAGCTCGCCGACGCGGTCATCCGCGTGATGTACGCCCCCGTGGTCGACGTCCACTGGGTCACCGTCAAGCAGCTCGCCGTGCTGGAGCCCACCCTCGTCGAGACCATCGCCTGCATGGTCGGCGCCCTGCTGACCGAGGCCCTGCACGAGACGGTCCACACCGTCGGCGTCCCGGAGAAGGCCGCCCGCGCGATGCTGCTGGGCCACACCCAGGTCGCCCTGGCCAACACCCTGAAGGGCTCCAACCCGTTCTCGGACGCCTGCCTGATCGCCATGGACTACGGCCGCGAGTCCATCGTGCGCGACGACTGGAAGAAGGTCTTCGACGACGCGGAGCTGGACAAGGTCATCACGCGCATGCTGAAGATCAAGGAGATCAAGCGCTGACGTGCCGGAGGCCGTGACGTCGGAGGCCTTCACGGCCTCCGGCGTCGTCCCGCCCACGCCCGCGTGCCGAACGCGGCGGTGACACCCGGCAGTCCGGACGCGTCCCGCGGCCACCCGGAGCCGTACCGCGACCCGGGCGACACCGACACGAAGGCCTTCACCGGGCCGGGCATCCGCTGCCTCGGCTTCAAGGGCCTGCGGTTGCGGGTGATGCCCCGGCCGAGGCAGGGCGGCTGAGAAGGGGCGGGGGTCAGTCGGCGACGTCGACGCCGTAGCCCCGTGCGAGGGCGCCGAGACCGTGGTCGTAGCCCTGGCCGACGGCCCGCAGCCGCCAGCTCTGCCCGCGCCGGTAGATCTCCGCGAGCAGCATGGTGCGCTCGGTGGTGGCCGCGTCCAGCGTGGCCTGCGCGAGGGCCGCCGCGCTGCTGCCCGGACCGGAGACGATGTGCAGGGCGCCGACGTCGCCGAACGCGGGGGAGCCGTCGATGGCGGCGGCGATGACGACCTTGCGGGCCGAGGGCGGCAGGGTGGCGAGGTCCACGCTGACGGTCTGCTCGGTCGGACCGTCGCTCAGCAGCCGCACCGTCCCGCCCGGGTTCTCCGGGGCGCCGTAGAAGACGAAGTCCTCGTCGAAGGAGACCTGCTCGTCCTCGTCCAGCACGAACGCGACCACGTCGATCTCGCACGCCGTCTGCTGCGCCCACGACGCGGTGACCGTCCAGCGGTGCGCCTCTCCCCGCCCGCTCTGGAGCGGCAGATCGACGACGCCGCCGCGCGGCAGCACATGCGCGGCCGTACGCCGGTCGTCCGCCCGCGGCGCCGCCGTCACGACCGGTGCGACCAGCCACGCGGCGTCGTGCGTGGGCAGCAGCAGCGCGGCGATGCGGGGCAGTCTGCGGTCGGTGTGGCCGCCGTCGAGGACGACCACGTCGGTCACGCCGGCGGACAGGTTGATGGCCGCGGCCCCGCCGAGTTCGACGACGCGCGTACGGGCGGCCACCGCGTCGGGGTGGGTGCCGCCGAGCACCAGGACCCGCCGTCCGGTCAGCGGGCCGCGCGGTTTGCCGGGGCGCCTGCCGGGCTTCGGGCCGGCAGCCTGCGGGGCCGGTTCCGTCCGCACGGCCGGGGCGGGGAGGGCGGCGGGCTCGGGGGTCTCCGGGGTGACTGCCTCGACCGCCTCGACCGCCTCGGCCGCTTCGGGCGTGCGCGGCGCCGGGACGGCCGGCAGCGCGGGAGAGCCGGACGAGGGGACGGCCTCGGTCTCCGGCGGCACCCCCTCGTGCGGGACACCGGGCCGGACATCGCCGAGCAGCCGCAGGAAGGCCGCCTCGTCGATGACCGGCACCCCTTCGGTGAGCGCCCGCCGGGCCTTGGCGGATCCGGCCGACAGGTCGTTGGCGACCAGAGCACTGGTGTGCCGGCTGACGGAGGTCATCATGTTCAGCCCCGCGGCGGAGCCCCGCAGCAGCAGATCCGTCCGTGCGGTCACGGTCTCCCCGGTGACGGCGATCTTCATGCCCTGCACCAGCGGGCCGCCCGTGGTGAGCCGTCCCGGGTTGCGGAAGGCGCACGGCGTCTTGGGCGGCTTCGGCGCGAACTGCGCGTCCTGCCGGGGCGGGCAGGCCACCAGCGGCAACGACAGGTCCAGTTGCGCAGCCTCCCGCAGCGTGGCGCGCAGCACGCCGGCCAGCACCCGCGTGTCGTCCAGCGCGTCGTGCGCCTTCACCTGGGGGACGCCGTAGTGCGCGGCGAGCGTGCCGAGTCTCAGGTCGTCGGTCGGCGGGTCCACGCGGCGGTTCAGGGCCAGCGTGCACAACCGCCTGGCGACGGGCAGCCGCAGCCCGGCCCGCGCGAACTCGTGGGCGAGGAAGTCGTAGTCGAACTGGGCGTTGTGGGCGACCAGTACCCGCCCCTCCAGCAGCGCGCCGATCCGCTCGGCCACCTCCTCGAAGGACGGCGCACCCCGCAGCCGCTCGGCCGTCAGACCGTGCACATGAACGGGCCCCGGGTCGCAGCCGGGATCCAGCAGGGTCGAGAACTCCCCGGTCTGCTCGCCATCCGGGCCCAGCGTCACCACGGCCACGGACAGCACCCGGTCACGGCGCGGTACGAGACCGGAGGTCTCCACGTCGACCAACGCCCATTCGAAGGCGTAGTCGCGCAGGTCGGACGGATCGGCGGCGGCAGACATGAGAGACATGAAGGAAGGATGGATGTGTGTCCACGGTTCCTTCAACTCGAACGCCGATTGATCCCGGTTTACGGCGGCCGTGACCGCGCCCCACGGCGGCCGGGCGCCCCTTGGCACACTGCTGGAGTGTCACCCGCCCGCCCTCAGGAGGACTTCGTCATGACCGAGCAGCCGCTGGACCGTGTCGCCCGGTACGAGCGACGGTTCAACAGGGTCTTCGCGGAGTACTTCGACACGCTGGAGGCGACGTTGGACGCGCCGGAGTTCAGCCGCTTCACCCCGGACTGCCTGGCGCTGCTGCGTGACCTGTCCCTGCGCGGCGGCAAGCGGATGCGGGTCGTGCTGCTCCACGAGGCCGCGCGCCTGGTGAGTGACGCGCCGGTCGAAGGGCTGGACGCCGCCGCGCTGAGCATCGAACTGCTGCAGACCCACGGCCTGGTGCACGACGACCTCATCGACGACAGTGCCACCCGCCGGGGCGGGCCCACCACCTACTACGCCTACCGGGAGAGATTCCCCCGGCATCCGCGGGCGGCCCTGGGGCTCACCGTGCTCGCGGGCGACCTCGCGCTCGCCCTCTCGCTTCGCGTGCTCCTGGAAGCCGAGCTGCCGGTCGAGGTGCGTCAGGCCATGGTCGAGGTGCAGACACGGGCCGCGACCGACACGTTCGTGGGCCAGATCGCCGACCTGGAGCGCGACTTCGCCGCCGAGGCGCCGGACGACGAAGTCCTGCACGACGTCGCCGACCACAAGTCGGCCCGCTACTCGGTCCTCGCCCCCCTGCACCTCGGCCTCCTGGCCGCGGGCGAACAACCGGCCCCCTACGAGAAGGAGTTGCGCCGCTACGCGCGACTGGTCGGCATCTGCGGGCAGATGCGCGACGACTACCTGGACCTGTTCGGCGACGCGGCCACGATGGGCAAGCCGACGGGCACCGACATCCGCGAGGGCAGGCACAGCTACACCGTCGCCCGCCTGCTGTCCGCCGTGAGCGGCGCCGAGCGTGCCGTCGTGGAAGAGGCACTGGGGAGCGCGTCCTGCACGCCGGAGACCGTCGCCGCGCTCCGCGAGATCGGCGAGCGCCGCGGTGTGGCCGACCGGATGCGCGCGGAGATGCGGGGATACGCCGACGAGGCCCGCACGGTGGCCGAGGGGTGGCGTCCGCGGTGGCGCGAGGAGGCGGTCGTCTTCTTCGAGCGTCTGCCGCGGTGGAGCGTCGAGCGGGCCGGTTGACCAGCTCACACGCCGGCCGGCGCGGACCGGCCGGTACCCGCGTATCGGGAACCGGCCCGGCACGGACGCCGACCGGCGAGGGGTCGTGTCGCGCCGGCCGGGGCACCCGCCCGCCCGGCTCGGACCTGCCGTCGATCGACTGACAGGATGGAGCCGGGTCTCGGGAACGGAAGCAGGAAAGGGAGAGTGGGGGAACATGGCCGTGCTGGTCCTGTCCGGTGTGCTCGTGCTCGTCGTCGGAGCGTGTGTCTGCGTCGTGTGGGCGGCGCGGGGCGGTCCGCCCTGGGTACGCGCGGTGTCCGCCGTGACCCTGGCGGCGAGCGACCTGGTGCGCGGTTCGAAGAGCTCCGGCGGTCGTTCGGGCGGGCGGGACGACTCGGGCGACTGACCGGACCGCCTGACACCTGTTCCCCACGTCGCTCGATGGGGTATTCGGGATCTTCCGCCCCGGATGCCCGGTCATGCTCTGACTGGATGCGCCGCTGACCAGGCGCATCGGTGACGACCCGATCCCTGGGGGAGAAGCATGCCGAACTCGACGCAACGGGGCAGCGGCCTGGACGGCCAGGCCGTACTGCTGGCCGCCGGACTCGCCGACCTGGCGGTGAGCACGATCGGCTCCGCGGTGGGCGGACTGCGCGGTCTCCTGCGTCGCTCGGACACCGCCGGTCTGGTGCGGGAAGCGGAACAGGATCTCCAGGCCCGGGGCAGGCTGGCCCTGGACCGGTGTACGAACGTGCCACCCGCCCACCTGGAGGTACTCGCCCAGCACGCGCGGGCACGGCGGGCAGCCGGCCACGGCGATGTCTGACCGGTGGGACCCGGCCGCCTTCAGAACCCGCGTCGACGCTGTCCTGCGGGACTTCCTGGACGAGGAGGCCGGCCACCTCGTGGCCGTCGACGACGCCCTCGCGCCGGTGGCCGGGCAACTGCGGCGTGCGGCCGGTCACGGGAAGCGGCTGCGGGCGGCCTTCTGCTACTGGGGATGGCGGGCGGCCGGACAGCCCGACAGCGACGCCCTGGTACGGGCGGCGGCCGCCATGGAGCTGGTGCACGCCGCGGCGATCGTCCACGACGACCTCATCGACGACAGCGCCCTGCGCCACGGCCTGCCCACCGTTCACGTCGCCTTGGAAGCCGTACTGACGGCGGCTTCGGAAGCGATCCGGGAGACGCACCCGGAATCGGCCCGGGACCCGTGGTCGGGCCCGTGGTCGGACCAGGACCCGGACCTGGACCCGGCGCCGGAGCCGGCCCGGGACGGCCGCCGCCGAGTCCGCGCGGCGGCCCGCTCCCTGGCCATGCTGGTGGGCGATCACCTGATGGCCCTCGCAGGGCAGCTGTTCACCACCAGCGGCCTCCCCGCCGCCTACCTCGCCCGCGCCCGGGGCCTGTGGGCCGCGCTCGCCCGCGAACTCATCGCCGGCGAGTGCCTGGAGATCCTGCACACCGGCGGACCACCGGACACCGGAACCTCGCTGAAGGTGGTCCGGTACAAGACCGCCAAGTACACCGTCGAGCACCCCCTGCTCATCGGCGGCCTGCTGGCCGGCGCCACTCCCGCGCTGCGGGACACCTACTCCGCCTACGGCCTGCCGCTCGGCGAGGCGTTCCAGCTCCGCGACGACCTGCTCGGCCTGTTCGGCGACCCGGAACGCACCGGTAAGGCGGCCCTGGACGACCTGCGCGCCCACCGGCCCACCGCACTGCTGGCCGAGACCTGGCAGGCCGCCGACGAGTCCCAGCGGGAGCGGCTGCGCGGCGTGCTGGGCCGCGGCGACCTGGACGTGACCCATCTGCGCGAGGTGCGCGACCTCATGCTCGAGCTGAAGGCGCCGCAACGGGTCGAGGGGATGATCCTCGCCCGCGTGGAACGGGCCTCCCGCGCCCTGGACACCGCCGACACGCCCCCGCAGGCGCGCCGGGTGCTGCGCGAACTCGCACAGCAGGCCACCGACCGCATCCACTGACGAGGAGACCGCGATGACCTACACCGAGACGTCGATGGACGCCCTGCGCGACGGCGGAGACGAGCTGGCCGACGCCGTCGTCGCCACCCTTTTCGAGCGCGGAGAGGTCGGCACGTTCAACTCCCTGATGCGCTACGTCTCCACCACCGGGCAGGAACTCCCGGACGGCCTTCCCGGGGTGGCCCGGGAGTACCTGCGGGTCACCGGCGCCCCTCCGGACTGGGTGGACTGGGCCGAGATGGAGAAGGCCCGCCTGTTCTTCATCGACAACAACGTGCACATCTCCACCGCGCTGTCGTTCGCGTCCATGCCCGCCTGCTACGTCGTCCCGCACGTGGCCAAGCTGCTGTCGGCCACCCACGGGCTGAGTTATCCCTCCAAACGGATGGCGGAAACCGGCCAGTTCACCGTCTACCTCATGCGGCCGGACGCGTTCGAGGCCGGCGGACGCTTCATCCCGGCCGCCCAGAAGGTGCGCCTGCTGCACGCGGCCGTCCGCCACCACCTGAAGCGGGAGAACCGCTGGGACACCGACACCCTCGGCGTGCCGATCTGCCAGGAGGACTTGATCGGCGGGCAGATGTTCTTCTCCCTGCTCGTCCTCGACAGCCTGCACCGTCTCGGCATCCACATGTCCGCCGAAGGGGCGGACGCCTACTTCTACGCCTGGCGCGTGGTCGGCGCCATGCTCGGCGTCGACCAGGCGGCCGTGCCCCGCACGCTCGACACGGGGCGGCAGTTCCTCGACCTGTACATGCTGCGGCACATGGGCCCGTCCGACGAGGGCGCCCATCTGACGAGGCAGCTGATCGACCTGTACGAGGAAGTCGTCCCGGGCACCGTCTTCGACCCGGTCGTGTCCGCCCTGATCCGCTACCTCGTCGGCGACACGTGCGCCGACTGGCTGGACGTGCCCCGCACCAGCTGGGACACCGTCGTGAAGACCGCCCCGCACCTCCTCGGCATCCTGGAGTCGATCGAGGACCGCTCGCCGCTGGGCGCCTGGGCGCTCGACCGGCTCGGACACCTCACCACAGCGCTCGAACTGTCCTCCCTGACCCGGGGACGCGTCATGCACTACGCCATCCCCGAACAGCTGAAGAAGGAGTACGGCGTCTCCGGCGCCGCTTCCCGCACCCGTCGCTGGACCCCGCCGCCCGCGACCGTCTCCTGAGTCGCCGCAGGTGCCGACCGGCCGTCACGACCGGTCGGCACGCCCGATTGTCAGTGGGTCCTTCTACGGTTCAGTCAGTGGAACCCGCGGAAACGCCG
The DNA here is from genome assembly GCF_049975785.1 of Streptomyces sp. WG7. Taxonomy (NCBI): domain Bacteria; kingdom Bacillati; phylum Actinomycetota; class Actinomycetes; order Kitasatosporales; family Streptomycetaceae; genus Streptomyces; species Streptomyces sp. WG7. The sequence goes on along the minus strand of NZ_JBNGGE010000004.1, from coordinate 82,827 downwards.
CAGGGGCCCGACCCGGGGAGAGGTCTGCTATGTCGAAGACGTATCTGGAGCTGTCGCAGGACGGTGGGGGCGCGCACAAGTTCTACGAAGTCACCGTTCAGGGGCAGGTCGTGTCCGTGCGCTACGGCCGGATCGGCGCCGACGGGCAGACCCAGACGTCGACCTTCCCCACCGCCCAGAAGGCTCAGGCGGCGGCCGCGAAGAAGATAGGCGAGAAGGTGCGCAAGGGGTACGCCCCGGCCGTGCAGGGACAGCGCGCGCCCCGCGCGGTCACCCGTCGGCAGGTGACCTCGGCTCCGTCCACGGCCCGCGCGGTCGCCCCCGTGCTGTGGCGGTTCCGCACGGGCTCCTCCGCGTTCGGCATCCACATCGACGAAGAGCGCTGCTGGGTGGGGAACCAGGCGGGGGACGTCTACACCCTCGCGCACGGCGGCGAGGTCCTCGCCCGCTACCAGCTGCCGGACGGCGTCAAGTGCCTGGTGGCCGACGACTTCTGGATCTACGCCGGCTGCGACGACGGCCGGGTGTACGACCTGTCGTCCAAGCTTCCCTTCGCGGCCTACGACATCGCGGCCGACGTGGACATCTTCTGGCTCGACATCCACGAGGGCGTGCTGAACGTCGCGGACCGCGCCGGGCGGCTCACCGTGATCGACCACGAGGACGAGCACCAGTGGGCGCGCGGCGGGCGCGGGGAGCACGCCTGGATGGTGCGCGCCGACGACCGGGCCGTCTACCACGGACACACGCGCGGCGTGACCGCCCATTCCCCGGACGGCGGAGCCGAGTTGTGGCACACGCCCACGCAGGGCGCCGTGCTCTTCGGCTGGCAGGAGGACGACGCGGTGTACGCGGGGACGGCGCGCCACACGGTCCAGCGGCTGTCGAAGGCCACCGGCGCCATCGAGGCGACGTACCACTGCGACAGCGCGGTGTACTCGTGCGCCACCTCGCCCGGCGGCCGGTTCGTCTTCGCCGGGGACTCCGCCTCCTCGGTGTACTGCTTCGACCGGGACGGCACGCGGCTGTGGAAGCTGGGGACGGGCGGCGGCTCCGCCCTGTCGATGCAGTACCGCGACGAGCGGCTCTTCCTGGTCACCACGGACGGCTCACTGGTGTGCGTGGACGCGAGCGAGGCGGCGGTCACGGCCGCCCAGCAGGGCTCGGTGCCCGTCGCCCGTGACGTCAAGCTCGCCGCCGCCCTGCCGACGTACGCGCCCGCCACCACGGCCGGTTCGGTGGCGACCGTCGCCGCGGCGCCCGCGGGTTCGGTGGTCGTGGAGTGCGTCAACGAGAACGGCCGCACCCGGATCCACGTGGTGTCGGAAGGGTACGACCGGTCGTGGAACGTCCAGTTCCCGAGGGCGATACGGGAACCGGGCGCGCGTTACGTGGTCGACGCGCTGCACGTCGCGTCGGGCGGTTTCTACCGGGTGCGCGGCGACATCAGGCGTCTGCTGTGACGGGGAAGCGGGTCAGGCGATGGAAGCCGCGATGACGGCGGAGACGGCCAGGTTGCAGGACGCCGTCACCCACACCGCCGGGTGGGGCTCCGGCTCGACCAGCGTCGCGCCCAGCCGGCCCGGGGTGATCAGGTCGACCACCAGGAAGGCCACGGCCATCATCACGAGGCCCAGCAGCCCGAACGCCGCGGTCGACACCAGCCCCTTGCCGAAGTCCTCGTACGTCGTCCAGATGGAGGTGAAGACGATGCCGCCGATACCGAGCAGCGCGGAGCTGAGCACCATGGCCGCGTTGCGGTTGCGCTGCTCCCAGATCTGCCGGCCGAGCTTTCCGGGCGTCAGCACGTCGACCAGGACGATGCCGAGGACCAGGAGGACCAGGCCCAGGCCGCCGTAGGCGGTGGCACGGCCGAGTCCGTTGACGATGTCGCTCATGGGGTTGCCGGCTCCGTAGCGTGAGAGATCGTGAGTGATCGTGGTCAAGGCGCTGCAAAATGTAGCGCACCCGTTCGGTCCTCCGACTCCCGCGGTCCGACAATCCGGCGATTCGGCCGGACGTGCCGTCAGGAGGCCGCCGCGAGCGCACGGTTGCGGCGCGCCGAGGACCAGAAGGAGGAACCGATCAGGACCACGCCGATGAGGCCGGTGACGATCTCGTTGATCTCGTACTGGATGGTCACCAGGAGGATGGCGGCCAGGGCGCCGATGGCGTAGTGCGCGCCGTGCTCCAGGTAGACGTAGTCGTCGAGGGTGCCCTGGCGGACCAGGTAGACGGTGAGGGACCGCACGTACATGGCGCCGATGCCCAGGCCGAGGGCCATCAGCACGATGTCGTTGGTGATGGCGAAGGCGCCGATGACCCCGTCGAAGGAGAACGAGGCGTCCAGGACCTCCAGGTAGAGGAACATGAAGAACGCGGCCCTGCCGGTGAGAGCGACGGCCGAGCGGGACTTGCCCGCGCGTTCGGCCTCTTCCACGGCCGCGTGCTCGCGCTCCTCCTCCCGTTCGAGTTTCTCCTCGAAGAAGCCGGAGAGACCGCCGACGACCAGATAGGTGATCAGGCCGGCGACACCGGACAGCAGGACCGTCTCCGCCTTGTCGACATGGGTGCCGCCGTGCTGGTGGGCGTGGGCGCCGACGGTGATCGCGGAGACCAGCAGCACGATCAGGGCGATGCAGGCCGACAGCATGTCGATCCTGCCGAGCTTGGCCAGCGGCCGCTCCACCCATCCCAGCCACTTGACGTCCCGGTCCTCGAAGACGAAGTCGAGGAAGATCATCAGGAGGAACATGCCACCGAAGGCGGCGATCGACGGATGCGCGTCCGTCACCAGCTCCTGGTAGCGCTGCTTGTCGGTGAGCGCCAGGTCGACCGCCGCCCACGGGCTCAGCCGGGCGCTGATCGCCACGATCACGACCGGGAACACGAGCCGCATGCCGAAGACGGCGATCAGGATGCCGACGGTGAGGAAGATCTTCTGCCAGAAGGCACTCATCTTCTTCAGGATCCCGGCGTTGATCACCGCGTTGTCGAAGGACAGGGAGACCTCCAGCACGGCGAGAATGGCCACGAGACCGAAGGCGGTCCACCCCTCGTACAGGATTCCCGCGGCCAGCCCCAGGGCGGTGACGGCGAAGGCCCAACGGAACGTCTTCAACAGCACGGGCTGATCACTCACTCCTGTTGTAGAGCTGCGCCGGAATGTGGCATTCCTTGCCAGTGCCCACCACCCACGTTGTCTACCACGATCGTTCGCCGTCACCGCGGCAGGCCGGGCACGGCGGCGGCTCCGGCACCCGACGGTCACCGAAATGGATCGGTTCGTTTCCTTGAGGGGTTCGCGTTTACGGGAGTAGGTTCGCCGCCATGACCGCATCCCGGGATCCGGCCGTCGCCTCGGAACTGCGCGGGGCCGGCCTGCGAGTGACCGCCGCCCGCGTCGCGTTGCTCGAGACCGTCCGACGGGGCGATCACCTCGATGCCGAGGCGATCGCCACCGGGGTGCGCCGGCGCGTGGGCCACATATCCCTCCAGGCCGTGTACGAGGCGCTGCACGCGCTCACCGCGGCGGGGCTCGTGCGCCGCATCCAGCCGCCCGGCGGCCCGGCGCGGTTCGAAGGGCGGGTGGGCGACAACCACCACCACGTCCTGTGCCGGTCCTGCGGTGCCCTCGCCGACGTCGACTGCGCCGTGGGCGAGGCGCCCTGCCTGACCGCGTCCGACGACCACGGCTTCTCGATAGACGAGGCCGAGGTCATCTACCGGGGCCTGTGCCCCGACTGCTCCACCACCGGCAGTTCCCCAGCACCTTGATCCGCCCCGTTCGGAAGGATTCCCATGTCCGAGAACCACGACGCCATCGTGACCGACGCGAAAACCGAGGAGACGGGCGGCTGCCCGGTCGCCCACGGACGCGCCCCGCACCCCACGCAGGGTGGCGGAAACCGTCAGTGGTGGCCGGAGCGGCTCAATCTGAAGATCCTCGCCAAGAACCCCGCCGTGGCCGATCCGCTGGGTGAGGAGTTCGACTACGCCGAGGCGTTCAGGTCCCTCGACCTGTCGGCCGTGAAACGGGACATCGCCGAGGTGCTGACCACCTCGCAGGACTGGTGGCCCGCCGACTTCGGGCACTACGGCCCGCTGATGATTCGCATGGCCTGGCACAGCGCGGGCACCTACCGCATCAGCGACGGCCGCGGCGGCGCCGGCGCCGGCCAGCAGCGCTTCGCCCCCCTCAACAGCTGGCCGGACAACGGCAACCTCGACAAGGCCCGCCGCCTGCTGTGGCCGGTCAAGAAGAAGTACGGCCAGAGCCTCTCCTGGGCCGACCTCCTGGTCCTCACCGGCAACGTCGCCCTGGAGGAGATGGGCTTCGAGACCTTCGGCTTCGCCGGCGGCCGCGCCGACGTCTGGGAGGCCGAGGAGGACGTCTACTGGGGCCCCGAGACCACCTGGCTCGACGACCGGCGCTACACCGGCGACCGCGAGCTGGAGAACCCGCTCGGCGCGGTCCAGATGGGCCTGATCTACGTCAACCCGGAGGGCCCGGGCGGCAACCCGGACCCGATCGCCGCCGCCCGCGACATCCGCGAGACGTTCCGCCGCATGGCGATGAACGACGAGGAGACCGTCGCCCTGATCGCCGGCGGACACACCTTCGGCAAGACCCACGGCGCCGGCCCGGCCGACCACGTCGGCGACGACCCCGAGGCCGCCTCCATGGAGGAGATGGGCCTGGGCTGGAGGAGCACCTACGGCACCGGCAAGGGCGGGGACGCCATCACCTCCGGCCTGGAGGTCACCTGGACCACGACCCCGACCCGGTGGAGCAACGGGTTCTTCAAGAACCTCTTCGAGTTCGAGTACGAGCTCGAGCAGAGCCCGGCCGGCGCCCACCAGTGGGTGGCGAAGGACGCGCCCGAGATCGTCCCCGACGCGCACGACCCGTCGAAGAAGCACCGCCCGAAGATGCTCACCACCGACCTGTCGCTGCGCTACGACCCGATCTACGAGCCGATCTCCCGCCGGTTCTACGAGAACCCGGAGGACTTCGCGGACGCCTTCGCCCGCGCCTGGTACAAGCTGACCCACCGGGACATGGGCCCGAAGTCCCTGTACCTCGGCCCGGAGGTCCCCGAGGAGACCCTGCTCTGGCAGGACCCGCTGCCCGAGGCCGAGGGCGAGCGCATCGACGCCGAGGACATCACGACGCTCAAGACCAGGCTCCTCGAGTCGGGTCTGTCCGTCTCGCAGCTGGTGTCCACCGCGTGGGCCTCCGCGTCCACCTTCCGCGGCAGCGACAAGCGCGGCGGCGCCAACGGCGCCCGCGTCCGCCTGCAGCCGCAGAGCGGCTGGGAGGTCAACGAGCCCGACGAGCTGGCCCAGGTCCTGCGCGTCCTGGAGGGCGTCCAGCAGGAGTTCAACTCCGGCGCCGGCGCGAAGAAGGTGTCTCTGGCCGACCTGATCGTCCTCGGTGGCTCCGCCGCCGTCGAGAAGGCCGCCAAGGAAGCCGGCTTCCAGGTGGAGGTCCCGTTCGCCGCGGGCCGCGTGGACGCGACGGAGGAACACACCGACGCCGAGTCGTTCGAGGCGCTCGAGCCGACCGCCGACGGGTTCCGCAACTACCTCGGCAAGGGCAACCGCCTGCCGGCCGAGTTCCTGCTGCTCGACCGGGCGAACCTGCTCACCCTGAGCGCCCCCGAGATGACCGTCCTGGTCGGTGGTCTGCGCGTCCTGGGGGCCAACTACCAGCAGTCCCAGCTCGGTGCGTTCACCAGGACCCCCGGCTCGCTGACCAACGACTTCTTCGTGAACCTGCTGGACCTGGGCATCACCTGGAAGTCGACGACCGAGGACCAGACCACCTTCGAGGGCCGCGACGCCGCCACCGGCGAGGTCAGGTGGGCCGGCTCCCGTGCCGACCTGGTCTTCGGCTCCAACTCCGAACTGCGGGCGCTCGCCGAGGTCTACGCGAGCGACGACGCCAAGGAGAAGTTCGTGCACGACTTCGTCGCCGCCTGGGTCAAGGTCATGAACCTCGACCGCTTCGACCTGGTCTGATCGTCGGCGTCCGGGCCCGGCCGGCACAGGCGGGCCCGGACGTTCCAGGCCGCATGCTTCCGGCCGGCCCGCACGCTTGCGGTACTACGCCGTCCCGCGGAAGGTGTTGCGGTAGGCGCGCGGTGACACGCCGAGGACCTCACGGAAGTGCTGACGCATCGCGGTCCCGGTGCCGAAGCCGGAGCGGGCGGCGACACGGTCGACCGGTTCGTCGCTGCGCTCCAGCAGCCGCCTGGCGTAGTCGAGCCGCTGCCGGCCGAGCCACTGCATGGGCGTCACTCCGGTCTCCTGCCGAAACCTCCGGTTGAGGGTCCGCACGCTCATCGCCGCCTGCCCCGCCAGGTCCTCCAGGGTGAGGGGCTCGCCCAGCCGCTGGAGCGCGTACGTACGGGCGGCGGCGGTCGAGGAGTCGTCCGCCTGGCCGATGGGCCGGTCGATGTACTGCGCCTGGCCGCCCTCGCGATGGGGCGGCACCACGGTGCCGCGCGCCACGGTGTTCGCCACGTCCGCGCCGTGGTCGGCGCGGATCATGTGCAGGCAGAGGTCGATCCCGGCGGCCACACCCGCAGAGGTGAGCACGCCCCGGTCGTCGGTGTAGAGCACGTCCGGGTCGACGTCGACCTCCGGGTAGAGCGAGGCCAGTTCGGCGCAGGACTTCCAGTGCGTCGTGGCCCGCCGCCCCTCCAGCAGGCCGGCCGCGGCCAGCACGAAGGAGCCGGTGCAGATGGACGCCAGCCGGGCGGTCCCGGGAACCCGGGCCAGGGCCGCGCGCACGGGGCCGGCGAGCCGCCCGCGTTCCTGCGGCCCGTAGTCCTCCACGGCCGCCGGCACGACCACCGTGTCGGCGCTCTCCAGGACCTCCGGCCCGTGGGGGACGTTGACGCTGAAGTCCGTGTCGGTGGCGACCTCGCCCGGCGTGGACGCGCACGTCAGCACCGAGTACAGAGGGCGCCCGCTGTCGTCGGCGGCCGTTCCGAACAGGCGGTGCACGATGCCGAGTTCCATCGGCAGCAGCCCGGGGCGCACGAACACCACCACACGGTGCGCCGCCCGTACCGCCTCGTCCACCGCGTTCGCCTCACCAGTCGTGACCCTCATGGCCAGATTCTTTCACTTGCGGTCCATCTGGTCAGTGGTCTGGGTCCCGCGCCCGGCGAAGAGTGGTGTCCATGCGCCACACGACCGGAAACATCCGCGCCCGCCTCGGACACCGCGCCTGGTGGGTGGCAGCCGTCACCGCGACCACGATCGTCGTCGCCGGTGCCTTCTCCACCATGCCCGGCGTCCTCCAGGGCCCGCTGCAGCGCGACTTCCACTGGTCCCGCGGCTCCATCGGGCTGGCCGCGTCGGTAAACATGGTCCTGTACGGCCTCACCGCTCCCTTCGCCGCCGCACTGATGGACCGCTTCGGCATCCGGCGGACCGTCCTCACCGCCCTGGGACTCGTCGCCGGGGGAGCGGTGCTCACCACCGGCATGGACGCCGCCTGGCAGTTCACCCTCTTCTGGGGGCTCCTCGTGGGCCTGGGCACCGGATCCCTGTCCATGACCCTCGCCACCACCGTGGCGAACCGCTGGTTCACCGAGCGACGCGGCCTGGTCACCGGCTTCCTCGCCTCGGCGGGTGTCCTCGGGCAGATGGTCTTCCTGCCCGCCCTGTCCTGGACCATCGACCACCACGACTGGCGCCCCGCGCTGGTCACCCTCGCGCTCGCCGCACTGGCCACCGCGCTCCTCGCCCGGCTCGCGCTGAGCGACCACCCCGCCGACACCGGTCAACGCCCCTACGGCAGCTCCGTGTTCGTCCCCAGGCCCCCGCCCGTCCCCGGTGCCGCACGCCGCGCCCTCACCGTCCTGCGCGACGCCGCGCGCACCGCCCCCTTCTGGCTGCTCGCGGCCGCGTTCGCGGTCTGCGGAGCCTCCACCAACGGCATCATGTGGACCCACTTCGCCCCCGCCGCACACGACCACGGCATGCCGGTCACCACCGCCTCGGCACTGCTCGCCCTCATCGGCGTCTTCAACGTCGCCGGCACCGTCGCCGCGGGATGGCTCACCGACCGGCTCGACGCCCGCAGGCTGCTCGCCGTCGTCTTCACCCTGCGTGGCCTCCTGCTGGTCACGCTGCCCCTGATCATGAGCGCGACCGTCACGCCGCCCATGATGGCCTTCGTCGTCCTCTTCGGCCTCCTGGACCTCGCCACGGTGCCTCCGGTCATCGCCCTGTGCCGCCGGTTCTACGGCGACGACAGCGCCATCGTCTTCGGCTGGACCAACGCGGCCCACCAGGCCGGCGCGGCCCTGGCCGCCTTCCTGGGCGGCGTCGCCCGCGACACCTTCGCCGGCTACGACCCGGTGTGGGTCGTCCTCGGCGCGGCATGCGCCGTCGCGGCCCTCCTCGCCCTCACCGTCCGCCGTACCGGGCCGCGCCCGGCCACGGCACTCCGGCCGGGGCGACAAGCGGTGGCCGTCCGTAGGACACGGTGCTGAGACGGCGTGACGCCTACCCGCATCGACGGACGGGCGCCGGCCGGACAACGGCGGGACCCACGGCGTGCGGTGAGCCTCGCCGGGCGCCCGGGCGCCCGCACCCGCGGCGGGCTGGTCCCCGCCGCGCAGGGCGCCCGCTGCCCGCTGGAACGCCTCGAACCGGGCCGACGGCCCGGACGCCGTTGTCAGTGGCGGATGCGAGGCTGCGTGTCATGGATGAGGTGGAGTTCATGCGGGGCAGGGTCTACGGCGCCGACCACGACGACCCCGGGCCACGGACCGGACGCGTCTACGCGCAACTGGTGGGCGGCCCGCTGGACGGTCTGCTGCTGGACATCACCGACCTCACCGGGGCGGAGCGCGGCCGGGGTGTGTCACTGGCGACGGAGATAGGCCGCTACGGCCCGGGCGGCCGCTCCGCGTACGGCCCCAGGCCCGGCGACCCCCGCTGCTTCGACTGGCGGGGCGACGTGCCCTGACGTCATGCCGCCTGGTCGGGGACGCCCCTCCGGCCCGATCAGCGCCAGGGTCGCCACCACGTCACGTCGCCTGTGCCGGGGACGCCCCCGTCTGCGCGACCAGGGCCGCGAGCAGCCAGTCGTGTGCGGAGCCGGGGGTCGGTTCGGGCCGTCGCCCCGGCGGGGTGACCACCTCGCCCACCAGTTCCCAGTAGCGGTCGATCCGCGGATCGGCCGCGAGCTGCCCGGCCAGCCGCCGGCGGAAGTCCGGGGTGTCCCGGACGCCGTACGCGCTCGTGTACGCGGCGACGAAGCCGTCCAACGCCTCGCCCGGCTCCGGCTGTCGGCCCCGGCGCAGATGCGCGCCCGCCAGCTCGTACGCCTCCGCCAGCCCCGCGTACAGCACGGCCGATCCCCGGGCCCCGGCGGTCCGGTGCGCCTCGGGCTGGGGCTGTGCGGTGCCCGGGCACGGGGCGAGCGTGAGGGCGTTCAACCGGGCGAAGGCGAGGACCTGGGCCGGGGCCGGATCGTCGGGCGGCTGCGGCACCGCGACTTCCAGGAACGCGCCCACCGCCCGGGCCGGCATCCGCGGCGGCAGCCAGCCGCGCCAGAACCGGACCAGTGGCGCCGTGCTGGGCGGGGCGGACACGGCGCCGATCAGCCGGAGCCGACCGGCTCGTTCCCCGGGCGGACACTCCTGCACCAGCCGCAGCGCCGCCTCCCGCCAGCGCAACGCCTTCAGCTCCGAGCCGAGTTCACGCAGCCGCCCGGCGACCGCGGCCTCCAGCGCGCCGCCCGCCCGGCCCTCACCGCCCGCCAGGTCCTCGTTGTCCCTGTGGTGCCCGTTGTTCTCGTCGTCCTCGTCGTCGAGAACCCGGCGCACCTCGGGGACCGACAGGCCGAGGGCCCGCAGGGACCGGATCAGACGCAGCCGGTCGAGCGCCTCGGGGCCGTAGCGCCGGTGGCCGCCGGTGCTGCGCGAGGCCTCCGGCAGCAGTCCGCGGTCGGAATAGAAGCGGACGGTCTTGACGGTGACACCCGCCCGTTCGGCGAGTTCCCCGATGCCGCACAGACCGTCGTACGACGTGAGCACTTGAACCTCCCTCAGGGGGAGTTCCTACCGTACCGGCGAGCGGGGGCCGGTGATCGGGCCGGTCCGCGGGCGTACGACGCCGCAACGGGCGTCGTACCGGACTGCGTACGGAGGAGAAGCGATGACCGCGTTCATCCTGGTGTCCGGCATGTTCACCGGCACACACGTCTGGCAGGACACAGCCGCGCGCCTGACCGCCGCGGGCGCCCAGGCGCACACGGTCGCCCTCACCGGGCTCGACGGCCCGCGCGGCGGGACGGTGTCCGGCACCGACCTGGAGACCCATATCGCGGACGTGCTCGCGGTGATCGACTCGGTCGGCACGGCGAGGGACCGGAAGATCGTGCTGGTCGGCCACGACTACGGCATCCACCCGGCGCTCGGCGCCGCCGACCGGCGGGCGGAGCGCGTCGACAGGATCGTCCACCTGGACTCGGGCATGCCGCGGGACGGCGTCCCGGCCCTGGCCGCCGTCCCCGACCAGTCCCTGCGCGAGCGGCTGGCCGGGCGGCCCGGGACGGGCCGGGGGGCGGGGGCCGACGCGGTACTGGCACCCCCGGCGCACGACGAGTGGCGGATCTGGGGCAGCACCGCGGGCGTTCCCGACGCGGCACTGGACCGGCTCACCGCCCTCGCCGCGCCACAACCCCTGGGCACCCTGCTCCAGCCCCTGCGGCTGACCGGGGCGGTGACCTCGGTGCCCACCACCGGCGTGCTGTGCACCGGCAACGGCGCGAGCATCGAGATGGTCCAGATGCTGGTGGGCTTCGGCGGCGATCCCGCGCTGCAGGCCCTGACCGATCCCCGGGTGAGCTTCTTCGAACTCCCCACCGGGCACTGGCCGATGCTCTCCTGTCCCGCCGAACTCGCGGACGTCCTGCTGCAGGCCGCGGCCGGCGAGGGACACCGGCTGAAGCCCGCGGACGAGGCGGAACAGCCCGCGCATCTGCGGCCGTTCCTGCTGGACGTCCCCGAGGTCCCCCGCGAACGGCACGGGAACGTCGACCTGTACCTGCCCGACGCCCAGGAGCCGCGCCCGGCGGTGGTGTTCGTGCACGGCGGCCCGGTCCCCGCCGACGCCCGGCCGACCCCGAGGGACTGGCCGGCCCTGACGGGGTACGCCCGGTACGCGGCCGGCAGCGGTGCGGTGGGCGTGGTCCTCGACCACCGCCTGCACGACCTGGGCGACTACGAGCGCGCCGCCGCCGACGTGGCCGCCGCCGTGGAACTGGTCCGGGCCGACCCGCGGGTGGACGCCGACCGGATCGCGCTGTGGTTCTTCTCGGGCGGCGGCCTGATCACGACGGACTGGCTGGCGGCGCCTCCGCGGTGGCTGCGCTGCCTGGCGGCCACCTACCCGGTCCTGGCACCCCTGCCGAACTGGGGGCTGTCCGGCACCCGCTTCCACCCGGCGCGCGCGGTGGCCGGCGCCGGCGCCCTGCCCGTCGTACTCACGCGCGTGGGACTGGAGATGCCCGAGATCGCCGCCACGGTCGAGGAGTTCCTGGCCGCGGCCGAGGACTGCGGGGCGGACGTCGAGGTGGTCGACGTGCCGCACGGTCACCACTCCTTCGAGACCGTCGACCCGACCGACGAGTCGCGCGAGGCGGTCCACCGCGCGATGCGTGCGGTACTGGACCACGTCGGCCGGCGCGACCTGCCTCGACGAAGCGGGGACGGCCCGCCCGAGGCACCCGGCCGGGCGGTGCGGTGACCGGTCCCCGGCGGACACCGGCCGGCCCGGTTCCACGAGGATCACCGACGCCTTCCCTCCGTCCTGGGCACGGCCATCGGTGCGGTGCTCCTCCACCACTTCGCCGGCCGCCTCCCGGCGCCGTACCGGGAACCGCCGGAGCGGACGGGCGAGGGCCGACCGGCGCGGCTGCGTGATCACGGCGACCGCCCGCTGCCGCGACGTGTGCCGGGGCCGGAGGACCGGGCCACGTCCTGAGCGGCGCCGGTGGTCAGGACGTCGCTTCCCGCAGGGTGATGCCGTCGCCGCCAGGTGCGCACCCCGACCCGGCCATCACGGCCCTGCCGAGTTTCCGGTCCGCCATCGGCCCGAGCGGCCGCGGCGCGGGCCGGGCCGGGCCGGCCCTGTGCCGGGGACCGGCCCGGGCCGGAGGGCAAGCGTTTTCTGTCCCACGTCTTGACGTGTACGCGGCGCAATGGATTCTATGGGAGCGCTCCCATGCGTTCCCATGCGTCCGTGCGCCCTCATCGTCCACCGTGTCCGCACTACTCAGCCCTGGAGTCGCCGTGCGAACAGCAAGACGCGATACACCGAAAGGCCCGCTGCCCCGCCTGCTGACCGGCCTGGCCGCCCTGCTCGGGCTGGTCGTCGCCGGTGCCCTCTGTCCCGCCGTCGCGCTGGCCCAGTCGCCGGGCACCCAGGCCACCGGCCTGCACATCAGCGACGGCCGGCTGCTGGAAGGCAACGGCAACGACTTCGTCATGCGCGGGGTCAACCACGCCCACACCTGGTACCCCGGCGAGACCCAGTCGCTGGCCGACGTCAAGGCGCTGGGCGCCAACACCGTCCGGGTCGTCCTGTCCGACGGCCACCGCTGGAGCGAGAACAGCCCCGCCGACGTGGCCGCCGTCGTCGGCCAGTGCAAGGCGAACCGGCTGATCTGCGTGCTGGAGGTGCACGACACCACGGGTTACGGCGAGGACGCCGCCGCCGGCACGCTCGACCACGCCGCCGACTACTGGATCGGCCTCAAGGACGTGCTGGCCGGCGAAGAGGACTACGTCATCGTCAACATCGGCAACGAGCCCTGGGGCAACACCGACCCCGCCGGCTGGACCGAGCCGACCGTCGCGGCGGTCGAGAAGCTGCGCGACGCCGGCTTCCAGCACACGATCATGGTGGACGCGCCCAACTGGGGCCAGGACTGGCAGGGGGTCATGCGGGCCAACGCCCAGTCCGTCTACGACGCCGACCCCACCGGCAACCTGATCTTCTCGATCCACATGTACAGCGTCTACGACACCGCCCAGGAGATCACCGATTACCTGAACGCCTTCGTCGACGCCCGACTTCCCATCCTCATCGGTGAGTTCGGCGGCCCCGCCGACCAGTGGGGCGACCCGGACGAGGACACCATGATGGCCACCGCCGAGCAGCTCGACCTCGGCTACCTGGCCTGGTCCTGGAGCGGCAACACCGACCCGGTCCTCGACCTCGCCCTCGACTTCGACCCCGGCCGGCTCAGCTCCTGGGGCGAGCGCATCTTCCACGGCGCCGACGGCATCGCGCAGACGTCCGAGGAGGCCACGGTCTACGGCAGCCCCGGCCCGGACGACACCCAGGCGCCCACCACCCCGGGAACGCCGACCGCGTCCGCGGTCACGGACACGTCCGTCACCCTCGGCTGGGCCGCCGCGACGGACGACGTGGGCGTCGCCGGCTACGACGTCGTCCGGATCGGCGACGGCGGCGAGACCGAGGTCGCCGCCTCCACCACCAGCACCGCCACCGTGACGGGCCTCACCGCCGGCACCACCTACACCTTCGCCGTCTACGCCCGCGACGCGGCCGGCAACCGCTCGGCCCGCTCCGCCACCGTGGACGTCACCACCGACGAGGGCGGCGGCACCCCCGGTGCCGGCTGCTCGGTCGGATACCGCGTGGTGGGCGAGTGGCCGGGCGGCTTCCAGGGCGAGATCGCCGTCCGCAACACCGGGACCGCGCCCGTCAGCCCCTGGACGCTCGCCTTCGCCTTCGCGGACGGCCAGACCATCACGAACATGTGGGGCGGGACCCCGACCCAGGACGCCGGCGCGGTGAGCGTCGCCCCGGCCCCCTACACGGCCAGCATCCCCGCCGGCGGCACGGTCACCCTCGGCTTCACCGCCCAGAAGGGCGGCACCAACACCGCCCCGGCCGCGTTCAGCCTCAACGGGACCGCCTGCGTCACGACGTGACCGCGTACGGCTGCCTCACCGGCCGGCGGCGGCCACCTGCCTCCGCCGGCCGGTACCGGCGCGTTCGCACGAGGGGCGTCACCACGACACCTCGCGGACGTCGGCCCGGCTCTGCGGCTGCGTCGTCGCGGTGATCTCCGAACGGTGACGGCTCGCCGAGAACGTCACCGTCAGCGTCTGCGGCTCGCTCTGGCTCGTACTCACCGTGAAGCCCCGGTCGGGCACGGCCGAGATCAGACACACCTCGCTGCCGCCGAACCGCACGGTCGCCTTGCCGCCTTCGGAAGGCACCGTGTACACGCCCGCCCCGCCGTCCCGGCACCCCGGGTCGACGCCGCCGGCCGGAGGCTGCGGGGGCGTGGTGCGGGCGGCCGGCGTCGGTGTCGGGCTCGGTTCGGGCGGCCTCTCGCTGGTACGGGCGGGCGCCGGGCTGGGTTTTCGGCTGGTCGCCGAAGGGCTGGGGGACGGCTTCACGGTCTTGGACGCGGTGGGCCGGGGGGACGCCGTGGGTGCCGGGAGCTCCTTCGGCGCCGACTGCGCGACCGGCGCGGTCGGCCGGGTCGAGCCCACCACGAAGTGGATCGTGATGATGACAGCCGTGACACTGGCTGCCGTGCACGACAGCCAGATGATCAGGTAGCGAAGGAGGCGGGACACGACACCATAGTGACGGACCGGCTAACGTGCCTGCTCATGGCCTCCGTACTTGTCGTCGAGGACGACCCTGTGATCCGGGCCGCGCTGATCGAGGTCCTGACCGGACACGGCTACGCGGTGAAGACCGCTCACCAGGGGTTCGAGGCGTTGCGCGACATCACCCAGAGCCCGCCGGACATCGTGGTGCTCGACCTCGGGCTGCCCGACCTCGACGGGCTCGACGTGCTGCGGATGATCCGGGGCATCTCCCGCGTCCCGGTCCTCGTCGCCACCGCCCGCGACGACGACACCGAGATCATCCGCCTGCTCAACGCCGGCGCCGACGACTACATGGTCAAGCCGTTCTCCGGCGGCCAGCTCGCCGCCCGGCTCGCCGCCGTGCTGCGCCGGTCCGTGCCCGCCGACGTCCGTGCCGCGCGGCGGCCCGTCCTCCAGGTCGCCGACCTGCGCATCGACCCCACCGCGCGCACCGCGCAGCTCGCCGGCCGGGAACTGCTCCTCACCCGTCGCGAGTTCGACCTGCTCGCCTATCTGGCCGCCCACGCCGACCAGGTCATATCCAGGCAGCGCATACTCACCGAGGTGTGGCAGCAGCCCTACGTGGAGGACCAGACGGTGGACGTCCACCTGTCCGCACTCCGCCGCAAAATGGGCGAGAAGGCACGAAAGCCCCGATATCTCCACACCGTCCGCGGTATCGGCATCAAGCTGGTCAGCTCGCCATGAGACGTGCCCTCGCCGGGATCGCCCTGGCCGTCACCTCGATGGTGGCGCTGTCGTTCCTCATCCCGCTCGCCCTCCTCGTCCGCGAACAGGCCCGGGACCGGGTCACCACCGCCGCCGAGCAGCGCGCCTCGGCCCTGTCTCCGGTGCTCGCCCTGACCACCCGGCGCTCCGACGTACAGCAGGCCGTCGCCGAGCTCGGCTCGTCCGACCAGCTCGTCGTACGGCTGCCCGACGGAGGCTTCGTCGGAACGCCGCACGCGCCCGAGACCGCGCTGGACCGTGCCGTGCGGGGCCGGGAGACGCTCGCCGTCGACACCGCGGACGGCTGGGTCTACCTCCAGCCCGTCGTCCTGCGGGGCGACCGGGTCGCGGTCGTGGAGGCCTACGTGCCCGCCGCGGACCTCACCCGGGGCGTGGCCGCGTCATGGGGTGTGATGGCGCTGCTCGCGCTCGGCCTGGTCGGCGGCTCGGTGCTGGTCGCCGACCGGCTCGGCGCCCGTGTCGTCCGCTCCTCCCGCGGTCTCAAGCGTGCCGCGCTGGCCCTCGGCTCCGGCGACCTCGACGTACGGGTGGAACCGGACGGCCCGCCCGAGCTCCAGGAGGCCGGAGTGGCGTTCAACACCATGGCCGACCGGGTCGTCGACCTGCTCGCCGTCGAACGCGAGCTGGTCGCCGACCTCTCCCACCGGCTGCGCACCCCGCTGACCGCCCTCTACCTGGAGGCCGACCGGATGGGCGCGACCCCGAGCGCGCGGCGGGTGACGGAGGCGGCCGGACAACTGGAGAGCGAGCTCGACTCGATCATCGCCGCGGCACGCACACCCCTGGCCGCGGCACAGCCCGGCGGGGCGGCGGGCCCGGCGAGACCGTGCGACGTCGCCGAGGTGGTCGCCATGCGCCTGGACTTCTGGTCGGTCCTCGCCACCCAGCAGGGCCGGCCGTACGAGCGCTCCCTGACCCCTCGCCCGGCGCCCGTCGCCTTCCCCGAGGACGACCTCGCGGCCGTCGTCGACGCACTGATCGGCAACGTCTTCCGGCACACCCCGCAGGGCACCGCTTTCGCCGTCCGCGTGGAGCGGGCGGACGGGCACGTGTTCCTCACGGTCGACGACGCCGGCCCCGGAGTGGCGGACCCCGAGGCCGCGCTGACCCGGGGCGTCAGCGTCGGCGGCTCGACCGGCCTCGGCCTGGACATCGTGGCCCGGGCGGCCCGCGCGGCCGACGGCGAACTGACGATCACCCGCGCGCCGCTGGGAGGCGCACGGGTGCGGGTCTCGTTCCTGCTCGCCGGCACGAGCGGGGGCGGACCCGCAGGCGAGGGCCGGTGACGGACGGGCGGACCCGGAGGCGGGGTCCGGTGACGGACGTCAGCGGCTCGTACCGAAGTTCTGGGTCCACCAGGGGCCGCCGTCGCCGAAGT
The DNA here is from genome assembly GCF_049975785.1 of Streptomyces sp. WG7. Classification (NCBI taxonomy): domain Bacteria; kingdom Bacillati; phylum Actinomycetota; class Actinomycetes; order Kitasatosporales; family Streptomycetaceae; genus Streptomyces; species Streptomyces sp. WG7. Next base: position 66,030 of record NZ_JBNGGE010000004.1, on the reverse strand, counting down.
GGACGCCGACGCCCAGCTCCTTGAAGGAGCAGTTGAGTATGTTCGCGCGGTGGCCGGGGCTGTTCATCCAGGAGTCCATCACCGAGGCGGCGTCCGCCTGCCCCCGCGCTATGTTCTCGCCCAGCGTGGACCACTGGTAGCCGGCGGCCTCGACGCGGCTCGCCATGGTGGAGCCGTCGGGGCCCGTGTGGGACATCACGCCGCTGCTCGCCATGACGTCGCTGTAGTCGTCGGCGGCCCGGGTCAGCCGGCTGTTCGCCGTGACCGGCGAGCAGCCGGCCGCGGCCCGCTCCTCGTTCACGAGCGCGAGAACCTGCGCCTCGGACCCGCCGACCCCACCGGAGCCCGATCCCGACTCCGATGCCGAACCCGATCCGGTGCCCGACCCCGTGCCGCTGCCGCCACCGTCCGACGCCCGGTCGCCGCCGCCGCTCTTCGCCGTCGTCCGCGCGGGCGCCCTGGACGCGGGGGCGGCCGCCTTCGCCGGGCTGGTGGCCGGACTCGCCGACGTCTTCGGCTCCTTCTCGTCCTTCGGTTCGGCGCTCCGGCTCGGCGAGCTGCTCGCCGTGGCGATCGGGCTCGCCGACGCGGAGGCCGACGGCGTCGCACCGCCCGCCGGTTCCTCGGCGCCCGGCGCCTCACCGGCGGCGTTCGTGGCGACCCGGTCCGAGGCCTTGCCGTCCTCGCCCTGGGCGACGGCCAGGGTGATCCCGACGCCCGCCGTCACGGTGACGGCGCCGAGCACCAGCGCGGCACCGCGTGTCCGGAGCCCGCCGCGGGGCCGGGCGTGGGAACGGGACGGGCGAGCGGCTCGGCGGGAACCCATGCGCAGGACACCTCGGCTTGTCTGTCGGCTGACGGAACACCCTCCGGACCCGGTGGACGCGACCGCGCCCACCGGGACTGTGGGGGGTGTTCGAGAGCCTAGGACGGGGCAGGCGTGGAAACGGCAGTTCGAAGGTCTTCTTCAGAAAGCCTTAAAAGAACAGCCAAAGTCCGCTGAGGTCCCGAGCCGCACCGAGCCGCACCGACCCGCGTCGGGACGCACGAGAACAGAGCCATGAGTGGCCCGGCTCACATGGCGTACCGGAGGTGGCGCCGACACCATGGTCTCGTCACCCGGCAGGCTGAAGGGATCAACAATGTTCCGCAAGGTGCTGGTCGCCAACCGCGGTGAGATCGCGATCCGGGCGTTCCGCGCGGGCTACGAGCTCGGCGCGCGCACCGTCGCCGTCTTCCCGCACGAGGACCGCAACTCGCTGCACCGGCTGAAGGCCGACGAGGCCTACGAGATCGGGGAGCCGGGACATCCGGTGCGCGCGTACCTCTCCGTGGAGGAGATCGTCCGCGCCGCACGCCGGGCGGGAGCCGACGCCGTCTACCCGGGCTACGGATTCCTGTCCGAGAACCCGGAACTCTCCCGCGCCTGCGAAGAGGCCGGCATCACGTTCGTCGGACCGAGCGCCCAGATCCTCGAACTGACCGGCAACAAGGCCCGTGCCGTCGCCGCCGCCCGCGAGGCAGGTGTGCCGGTCCTCGGTTCCTCCGCGCCCTCCACCGACGTGGACGAACTCGTCCGCGCCGCCGACGACGTGGGCTTCCCCGTGTTCGTGAAGGCGGTCGCGGGCGGCGGCGGGCGCGGCATGCGCCGCGTCGAGGAACCCGCCCAGCTGCGCGAGGCCATCGAGGCGGCGTCCCGGGAGGCGGCCTCCGCGTTCGGCGACCCGACGGTGTTCCTGGAGAAGGCCGTCGTCGAACCCCGCCACATCGAGGTCCAGATCCTCGCCGACGGCCAGGGCGACGTCATCCACCTCTTCGAGCGGGACTGCTCGGTGCAGCGCCGCCACCAGAAGGTCATCGAGCTGGCCCCCGCACCGAACCTCGACCCGGCGCTGCGGGCGCGGATCTGCGCCGACGCCGTGAACTTCGCCCGGCGGATCGGCTACCGCAACGCCGGCACCGTGGAGTTCCTCGTCGACCGCGACGGCAACCACGTCTTCATCGAGATGAACCCGCGCATCCAGGTCGAGCACACGGTGACCGAAGAGGTCACCGACGTCGACCTCGTCCAGTCCCAGCTGCGCATCGCCGCCGGCGAGACACTGGCCGACCTCGGTCTCGCCCAGGAGAACATCACCCTGCGCGGCGCGGCCCTCCAGTGCCGCATCACCACCGAGGACCCCGCCAACGGCTTCCGCCCCGACACCGGGCGGATCAGCGCCTACCGCTCGCCCGGCGGCTCCGGCATCCGTCTCGACGGCGGCACCACCCACGCCGGGACGGAGATCAGCGCCCACTTCGACTCGATGCTGGTCAAGCTCTCCTGCCGGGGCCGGGACTTCCCCACCGCGGTGGGCCGCGCCCGACGCGCCGTGGCCGAGTTCCGCATCCGCGGCGTCGCCACCAACATCCCCTTCCTGCAGGCGGTGCTGGACGACCCCGACTTCCAGGCCGGCCGGGTCACCACCTCCTTCATCGAGCAGCGCCCGCACCTGCTCACCGCCCGCCACTCCGCCGACCGCGGCACCAAGCTGCTGACCTACCTCGCCGACGTCACGGTGAACAAGCCGCACGGCGAGCGCCCCGACATCGTCGACCCGCTGACCAAGCTGCCGCTGCTGCCCGCGGGTGAACCTCCGGCCGGCTCCCGGCAGCGCCTCGCCGAGCTGGGCCCGGAGGGCTTCGCCCGGTGGCTGCGGGCCTCGCCCACCATCGGCGTCACCGACACCACGTTCCGCGACGCCCACCAGTCGCTGCTCGCCACCCGGGTCCGCACCAAGGACATGCTCGCCGTCGCCCCGCAGGTCGCGCACTCCCTGCCCCAGCTGCTGTCCCTGGAGTGCTGGGGCGGCGCCACCTACGACGTCGCGCTGCGCTTCCTCGCCGAGGACCCGTGGGAGCGGCTGGCCGCACTGCGCGAGGCCGTGCCCAACATCTGCCTCCAGATGCTGCTGCGCGGCCGCAACACCGTGGGCTACACCCCGTACCCGACCGAGGTGACCGACGCCTTCGTGCAGGAGGCGGCGGCCACCGGCATCGACGTCTTCCGCATCTTCGACGCCCTCAACGACGTCGACCAGATGCGGCCCGCCATCGACGCCGTACGGCAGACCGGCACGTCCGTCGCGGAGGTGGCCCTCTGCTACACCGCCGACCTGTCCGACCCCTCCGAGCGGCTCTACACGCTCGACTACTACCTGCGGCTCGCCGAGCGGATCGTGGACGCCGGCGCACACGTCCTGGCCGTCAAGGACATGGCCGGGCTGTTGCGGGCACCGGCCGCGGCGACCCTGGTGTCGGCGCTGCGCCGGGAGTTCGACCTGCCGGTGCACCTGCACACCCACGACACCACCGGCGGCCAGCTCGCCACCTACCTCGCCGCGATCCAGGCCGGCGCGGACGCCGTCGACGGGGCGGTGGCGTCCATGGCGGGCACCACCTCGCAGCCGTCCCTGTCGGCGATCGTCGCCGCCACCGACCACACGGAGCGGCCCACCGGCCTCGACCTCCAGGCCGTCGGCGACCTGGAACCGTACTGGGAGAGCGTCCGCAAGGTGTACGCCCCCTTCGAGGCGGGACTCGCCTCACCGACCGGCCGCGTCTACCACCACGAGATCCCCGGCGGGCAGCTCTCCAACCTGCGCACCCAGGCCATCGCGCTCGGTCTCGGCGACCGCTTCGAGGACATCGAGGCCATGTACGCCGCCGCCGACCGCATGCTCGGCCGACTGGTGAAGGTCACGCCCTCCTCCAAGGTGGTCGGCGACCTGGCCCTGCACCTGGTGGGCGCCGGCGTCTCCCCGGCGGACTTCGAGGAGAACCCCGACCGGTTCGACATCCCCGACTCCGTCATCGGCTTCCTCCGCGGCGAGCTGGGCACCCCGCCCGGCGGCTGGCCCGAGCCGTTCCGCAGCAAGGCCCTGCGGGGCCGCGCCGAGGCCAGGCCCCTGCCCGGACTGACCGCCGACGACCGCACCGGCCTGGCCAAGGAACGCCGGACGACCCTCAACCGGCTGCTGTTCCCCGGACCGGCGCGCGAGTTCGACACCCACCGCGCCTCCTACGGCGACACCAGCGTCCTGGACAGCAAGGACTTCTTCTACGGGCTGCGCCCCGGCAAGGAGTACACGGTCGACCTCGACCCCGGCGTCCGGCTGCTCATCGAACTCCAGGCGGTCGGCGACGCGGACGAGCGCGGTATGCGCACCGTGATGTCCTCCCTGAACGGCCAGCTCCGGCCGATCCAGGTCCGCGACCGGTCGGCGGCCTCCGACGTGCCGGTCACGGAGAAGGCCGACCGGTCGGACCCCGGCCATGTCGCGGCGCCGTTCGCGGGCGTGGTGACGCTCGCCGTCGCCGAGGGCGACGAGGTCGAGGCCGGTGCGACGGTGGCCACCATCGAGGCGATGAAGATGGAGGCCACGATCACCGCCCCGAAGTCGGGCACGGTGACCAGGCTCGCCATCAACCGCATCCAGCAGGTCGAGGGCGGAGACCTCCTGGTCCAGCTCGGCTGAGCACGGCGGCGGCCACGACCCGGCCTCGTCGGGCCGTGGCCGCCACCACCGCGTTCACGCCTCCTTGGGAGCCGCCTGCTGCACCACCTCGAAGGACCACACCGTGGACCCGCTCGCCGCGGGCTTCGGGCGCTCGCCGCCCTCGGCGCCGCCGCCCTGGTGCGCAGCCTTCATCGGCCCCTCCATCCAGGCCTGGAACGACGCCTCGTCACGCCAGCGCGTGTAGACGAGGTAGTCGTCGGTGCCCTCCACCGGCCGCAGGAGCTCGAACCACTCGAACCCGTCGGAACTCTCCACGGCATGGGCCCGCGAGGCGAAGCGCTTCTCCAGCGTCTCGCGCTGCTCGGCGGGGACGGTCAGTACGTTGATCTTGACTACGCTCATGGGCACCATCCTGCCGTATGCCGCGGTCAACAAGGATCGCGCCAGACCCCGAGCTCCGGCCTCTTCAGCATCGAGGACAGTCCGAGCCGGCGTGACTCGGGACAGAATCCCCGGGTCGGCTCGCTGTACTCCACATGGAAGACCGCCTTGCCGGCCTCGACGAACGGCGTGAGCCGCGCGCACTCCCCGTACTCGGCGCACTGTTCGTTGACGGCGAAGTCGAAGTCGTCCACCAGCTGCGGGATCTGCGGCAGGTCGTTCTTCAGGCCCACCGCCAGACCGCGCTCGTGGGCGATGCGGGCGATCATCCGGTTGTACGCCAGCTGGTCCCGCGCGGTGAGCGGGAAACCGGTCTCGTTGCCGTACCCCTCCACCAGGTCGGGCTCCACCGCGTCGAAGCCCTTGTCCCGGCACATGTCGAACCGCCGCTCCATGATCGGCCGCAGTACGGCGATCCGGCGGATGTCGAGCCAGCGTTCGCCCCGCCAGCCGTTGGGCTCGCCCAGCACCGTACGGGGAAAGGCGTCCCGGTCGGGCCGGAAGTCCTCCCAGGCGCCCACGTTGACGTAGCAGATCACCTTGCGGCCGGCGCGGTGCAGCCGGTCCACGTCGGCCGCGTCGTTCTCGAAGCCGTCGATGTCGTAGACCGGCACGTCGGCCGACGGATCGACCCGGCCGTCGAGCTGCCACTGCCAGGCCAGCCCGGGGCGGGGCTGCCACACCGCGGTGGCGGACGGGTCCGGCGGCGGTGTGCCGTCCGCACCGGCACACCCGCTCACCACCGAGAGGGTGAGCGCCGCCAGCAGCGCGGCGAGCGCCCGCCCCCTCCTCATCGCTCAGCCCCGGTCAGTACGGGGGTCAGGCGGGCCCACGGGTTGGGTGGCTCGCCGGTGACGGGCCCGGAGACCGCTGCACCGCGCTCGTGCGCGGTGCGTACGGCGAGCGGGACCAGCGCCTCGGGCACCCCGTACACCAGGTGGCAGAAGCGCTCGGGCGGGTGCCGCAGCGTCCAGTCCGGCCGGCTGAACGCGGACACGTAGGCGGACCAGGACCCCTCGAAGGTGACGACGAGATCGGCCAGCCGTGCGTAACCCGGTGCCGGGTGGACCCCCGGGTTCAGCACGACGGGAGCCGATCCCCGCCGGCGCAGACCACGCACCAGCGCTCTGCAGGCGGGCAGTTCGGTCGCGGCCGAACTCACCCGGTCCAGGAAGCAGCCGTCGGCCCCGTACCACTCCCGGTGCCGCCCGGCGTCCTCGGCGACCTCGGCCGCCGGACGCGTGCCGTAGTCCGTGTCGACGTAGCCGAGCAGGCGGGCGCCCGCCGCACGCAGCGCCCCGGCCGCCGCGGCGAAAGCGGGATCCGGCGCACGGCCCGGCCCGTTCGCGGGGTTGATGACGACCCCGTACGTGCGGTCGGCCGCCGTGATGAGCCGGTGCCAGGAGCCAGGGTCCTCGGCCGGGTGGACGTACAGCGGGATCAGCAGGCTCACGACGGCCGGTCGCCTTCCGTGGTGAGGGACGCCGGCCGGGCGCCGGCCGACCACAGCGCGGCCAGCGACTCGTCCAGCGAGTACGACGGCCGCCAGTCGAGGGCGGCCCGGGCGGCGGTGATGTCGGAGCACTGCCAGGACACCTGGTCCGAGCGGGCCGAGCCGGCGCCCTGTTCCTCGATCCGGCCGCGGAAGCCCGCGGTGTCCGCGAGTGTCCGCACCAGCCGGCGCACCGGCACGGCGTCGCCGCCACCGATGTTGAGCAGGCGCGGCAGCGGCCCGGTCGCGGTGACCGCGCGTTCGACCGCCCGCGCGACGTCGCGTACGTCCACGAAGTCCCGGTACGCCGACAGGTCGCCCAGCCGGAGCACCGCCTCCGGGTCCGTGCCCGCCGCGCGCAGCAGTCCGGTGACCCGGCCGGGCAGGCCGGTGGGCGGCGCGCCGGGTCCCACCGGGTTGCCGACCCGCAGGACCACCGCGTCCAGTTCGGAGGTGGCGACCGTGACCGTGCCGGCCAGCTTGGTGGCCCCGTAGGCGGACAGGGGCCGGGTGGGCCCCGACTCCGGCACCCTGACCCGCTCCGTCCCCGGCCCGTACTCCGCGGCCGAACCGAGGTGGATCAGTCGCGCCGTGGGACGGACCCGGCGCAACGCCGCACAGAGGACGGCGGGGCCGCGGGCGTTGAGCTCGGCGAGCGTCACCGGATCGCCGCCGGTCGCGCCCGCGCAGTTGACGACGGTGTCGACGGCCGCCGACGCCAGAGCCTCGGCAAGCCGGTCGACAGGGTCGCCGGCGAGGTCGACGGTCACGTCGGCGGCGGCGGAGCGGCCGCCGCCGAGGACCCGCGCGCCGGGCAGGGCGCGCAGCCGCTCGGCGACGTGGGCGCCCAGATAGCCGGTGGAACCCAGGACGAGAATGCGCATGCGGTGCTCAGGCTCCCTTGAGCAGCAGGGACTTGCGGCTGGTGAACTCCGCGTTGGCCCGGTCGTAGTCGTCGGGACGGCCGATGTCGAGCCAGTAGCCGTCGAAGTCGTAGGCGTGCGGCGGGTTGCCGTCCTTGAGCAGGTCCAGCACCAACTCGTCGAAGCCCAGCGGTAGTCCGGCGGTGTAGCCGTCGAGTGTCGCCCGGGTCAGTCCGTACACGCCCATGGAGACGCGGTAGTCCATGCTGGGCTTCTCGGTGAAGGCGACGACCCGGCTCGCGTCGGTGGTCAGGACCCCGAAGTCGATGTGCACCTTCCTGGCGTACGTGGCGATGGTCAGCGGCGCACCGGAGGCGCGGTGCCGGCCCAGGACGTCGGCGTAGTCGAGGTCGGTGAGGATGTCGCCGTTCATGACCAGGAAGTGCTCCGGCAGCCGCTCGCGCATGGTGAGCAGCGGCCCCATGGTCCCGAGCGGGCTCTCCTCGGTGGCGTAGTCGACGGTCAGACCCCACTGCGAGCCGTCGCCGACGTAGGCGCGGATGATCTCACCGAGGTGGCCTATGGCGATCGTGCAGCCGGTGAACCCGGCCGTGGCGAGCTGGCGCAGGACGATCTCCAGGATGGCGTGCTGGTCGCCGATGGGCACGAGCGGCTTGGGCAGCGCGGTTGTGTAGGGCCGCAGCCGGACGCCCTTGCCTCCGGCCAGGATCACTGCGTGCATGAGGTTCCCCCCTCGGTCAACGTGCCGGTCGTGGTCAGATGTTGTAGATGCCGGTCTTGTAGCGGGCGAGGTTGCCCGGGTCGCGGAAGAACTCCACCGTGTGGGCGAGGCCCTGCTCCAGGTCGTGCGCCGGGCTCCAGCCGGTCGCCTCCCGCAGCCGGCTCGCGTCGGCGACGAGCCGCATCACCTCGGAGTTCGCGGGCCGCAGACGCTGCGCGTCCTCCCGTACGTCGAGCGCGGTGTCCATCACCTTGCCGATGAGCGCCACCAGGTCGCCGACGGAGATCTCGCCGCCGGTCCCGGCGTTGAAGGTGCGGCCCACGACCCGCTCGGCGGGCGCGGTGCCGACCGCGAGGAACGCCTGCGCGGTGTCCTTGACGAAGGTGAAGTCCCGGGTGGGGCGCAGGTCCCCGAGGGTGATGGTGCGTTCGCCGGCCGCGACCTGGCCGATGACGGTGGGGATCACGGCCCGCATCGACTGCCGGGGGCCGTAGGTGTTGAAGGGCCGCAGTGTCACCACCGGGGTGTCGAAACTGGCGTGGTAGCTGTCCGCCAGCCGGTCCCCGCCCGCCTTGGACGCGGCGTACGGCGACTGCGTGTTGATGGGGTGGTCCTCGGTGATCGGCACGGTCTGCGCGGTGCCGTACGTCTCGCTGGTGGAGGTGTGCACCAGCCGGGGCGTGCCCTGGGCGCGGACCGCCTCCAGGACGTTCAGCGTGCCGGTGACGTTGGTGTCGACATAGCTGTGCGGTGCCCGGTAGGAGTACGGGATGGCGATGAGGGCGGCCAGGTGGTAGACGCAGTCGGCTCCCTCGACGAGGTGGCGGACCGAACCGGGGTCGCGGACGTCGCCGAGGACGATCTCGACCTGGTCGAGGACGTCGGGGGAGAGGGTCTCCAGCCAGCCGTAGGAGGAGAAGGAGTTGTACTGCGCCATGGCCCTCACCCGGTGGCCGGAGGCGACGAGCGCCTCGGTGAGGTGGGAGCCGATGAATCCCTCGGCTCCGGTGACGGCGGCGAGCGGTGTGGCGGTCACGCGGGATCCTTCCGGTCGATGGTCGATGGTCGATGGTCGATGGTCGATGGTCGATGGTCGATGGTCGGTGGGTCGGTGGGCCGACGATGTAGGCGAGGCCCGTCCGGGCCCCCGTCGGTACGACGGTTCCGCCGCGGGATCACCCATGGGCGGCAGGCCGGCCCAGCAGCCACAGCACGCATACGGTGAGACAGAGCGCGGCGGCACCGCAGCACGACGACAGGGCGGTCGCCGGGCCCGGTGGCAGCCCTGCCAGGGTGACCGACCCGGCGCCGCCGGCCGCCGCGAGACACAGCGCGGCCGGCGGCCAGGCCACCCCGAAGGCCTGGAGCAGCAGGGAGGTCCACAGCACCGTCGCGAGCAGCAGCAGCGTGACGGGCTCGGCGTCGACGAGCAGCGCCGCCGGCAGCAGCGGACCGAGGTAGGCCAGCAGGCAGCCGGTGAGCACGGCCGCCGACCGCAGCCGGAAGGCGGCCGGGGTGCCGGTGGCCCGCAGCGCCGCCACCGACAGACCGCGGTAGCGGTACAGCAGCCACTCGGCCGGACCCATGCTCAGGGTCAGCACGATTACCGCCCACGGCTGGTGACGGCCCGCCAGGAACACCAGCGTGCCGCCGGCCAGACCGAACAGACCGTACGGCAGCGAGCGCGGCAGCCGCGGGCGGGCGGCGTCCGGTACGGGCGCGGACGCGAGGGTGCCGCGCAGTGCCCAGCCGGCCGCGACCACGGCGCCGAGCAGCGACAGCAGCGGCAGCCCGGCCCGTGCCACTGCCCCGGGCTCCCACCACGGCAGCGCCGCCGCACCCGCGATCACCGGCGCGAGCGCGGCCAGCAGCAGCCGCTCCCGGCCCAGTACGAGCAGCACACCGGCCGCCGCGAGATACCCCGACTGAGCAGTCACGGCCAGCGCCGTGGCACCCGACCCGGCGAGGACCGCCCCGGCCCCCGCCGCCGCCACGGCGCCCAGCGGCGCCCCCTTGAGGAGAGTGCGGCCGGCCTCCCGCCGTCCCGTCGCCAGCCGCAGGTAGGCCCGGTGGCCCAGCGCCTGGTTCCAGGCCCAGGACAGGAGCCCCGCCACCACCAGCGCCCGCACCGCGCCGCCCTCGGTCAGCAGGCGCCCGGCGAGCGCGTAGGCGAGACCCGGCAGTGCGAACAACGCGCCCCGCAGCGCGCACCGCACGTGGTCGGGCCGCCAGGGGTCGGCGGGGCGCGGGGGATCGGGGAAGGTACGCGGTATGCGCTCGTACAGCGCCGTGGCGAGGGAGAACAGGTCGGAGTGCCCGTACCGTTCCCGGATCACCTCGCCGGTCATCCCCTCGGACTCCAGCAGCGCGGCCACCTCGTAGGGGTGGACCGCGGGCGCGATGCGGTCGGCCAGCTCGGCGGCCAGCCGGTCGACCGCGTCGCGCCGGTCGTCGCGGCCGGGGCGGACCAGGGCGAGCGTGTGCTGGTCGGCCGCGCGCAGGGCGAGTGTGCGGTCGTCGGCGAGGCGCAGCGCCAGCGTGTCCTGCTCCGCGCCACCCGGTTCCAGGGCCATGGGTCCGCTCATCCGGTCGCGCTCCTCACCGGCGTGCCGATCGCCGTCGCGAACGCGTCCTCTTCTGCGACGGCCACCGGGTGCGCGGCCGTACCGCCGAACGCCGACAGCTCCAGGTAGATGGACCGGAAGGTGTCGATGGTCTGGCGGAGCGTGAACTGCTCGATCACCCTCAGCCGGGCCGCCTCGCCCATCGACCGGCGCCGCTCGCCGTCGCGCAGCAGCTCCAGGGCCGCGGCGGCCATGGCGGCCGGATCGCGCGGCGGCACCACGAGACCGGTGTCGCCGACGGCCTCCCGGACGCCGCCCACATCCGTGGAGACGGTCGCCCGGCCGCACGACATGGCCTCGATCAGGGTGAAGGGGAAGCCCTCGCTGATGCTGGAGAGCATCACGACGTTCCCGGCGGCGTAGGCGTCCTTGATGTCCTCCACCCGGCCCTCGAAGGTGACCGCGTCACCGTGCCCGAGCTGGGCCGCCAGCGCCTCGCAGCGCTCCCGGTAGGCCTCGCCGCCGCGCGGGGTGCCGCCGAACAGCCGCAGCCGCGCGGCGGGCACTTCGGCCCGTACGAGGGAGAAGGCGCGGATCAGGGTCTCCAGGTCCTTGATCGGGTCGACCCGTCCGGCCCAGCTGAGCACGGGCTGTTCGGGCTCCGGTCCGGCGGGCGGGAACGCGGCCGGGTCCACGCCGTTGTAGACCGTGCGTATGGACTCCGGTGCGGCACCGCCCTGTTCCTCCCACAGCCGGTTGTAGCGGTTGCCCGGTGTGATCAGGGCGGCCCGGCGGTAGGTCTCCTCGGCCAGCAGCCGGAAGAAGCCCAGCAGGAGGGCCTTCACCGGCCAGCGGTAGGGGGCGGTGCGGTAGCCGAGGTAGCGCTCGCGCAGGTAGACGCCGTGTTCCGTGAGCAGCAACGGCACACCGTGCCGCTCCAGTCCGGCCAGGCCGGGCAGGACCGCGACACCGCCGCTGACCGCGTGCGCCACGCCCTCTTCCGGGTACGGCGCGGCCAGCGGGCGCAGGGCGTGCTCCAGCAGCGCGGTCGCGGTCACCGCGTCGTGCAGGGTGGGCCGGGCCTCGCGCACGGCCAGGCCCGGCCGGTTCCAGACCGCCGTCAGGACGCCGATCGCCCAGTCCCCGCGCAGGAACGGACTGAGCCGCCCGTCGGCGGCGGCCCGCGCCAGCCGGTACAGGGCGGGGCCGAAACCGTCCTCGGCGCGCGGGTCGAGCAGCGCGGACACGAACCGTTCGTAGGCGTCGGCGAGCCGGTCGCGCTCCCGTCCGCGAGGCGCGCGCCCCTGCGGAGCGGGCCCCCACATGGGGACGGAGACGACGCGGGAGACGTGCGCGGGGATGTCCCAGACCAGCGGTTCGCGCCCGGTGCCGGTGACGGCCGTGACGTCGAAGTCGAGGTCGGGCATGCCGGTGACGAGTTGGTCGCACCAGACGCTCACGCCGCCGTGACTGTGCGGGTAGGTGCCTTCGGTGAGCAGGGTGACGCGCGACGCGCCGGAGCGTCGCGCGCCGTGGTGAACGTGCATGGATGTGCTCCACGGCCGAGGTGGGGTGTGTTCGGGCCTTCGGTGGTGGTGCGGCGCTCAGCGCTGCGCGCCGTACGGCACCGGCTCGGTCACGCCGGCCGGCACGCGGGTGGGTGGCGCGGTGGGCGTGGTGGCGGTCGTGCCGCCGGGAAGGGTGGCCGGGGCGTCGGTGACCGCGGCCGAGGACGGCAGGGTCAGGGAGAGCGCCCCGTCGGCCGTCGGGGTCCAGCCGGAGAGCGTGCCGGCGTAGGCGTCGCCGAAGCCGCTGTCCCCGCGCAGGGTGCCCGCGGGCATCGTCGCCGTCACGGCCACGCCGTTCGGTGCCTGAACGGTCACGGTGTCACCGACGCGGTAGGCGGTGACCCGGCCGGCGTCGACCGCGCTCCGCCAGGCGGCGCGGCGCTGCATCTCGACGCCGATGTCCTCCATGCGGAGGTTCACCACGGGGGTGCTGTCTGCGAACAGGTCCTGGTAGCCGCCCAGGACGCCGTCGAGGACGGGGTAGGCGATGCGGTCCTCGGCGAGGTTCGACTGGTGGATGAAGTGCGGTTTGGGATCGTTGGACAGGACGTGCCCGAGCGCGATCCGTGTCTCCAGCGGCACGATGTGCTCGGCGTAGCCGGTGGCGGTGTCCAGCGGGGCGGACAGGCAGGTGGAGGTGGCGGGGTTGTCCTCGCAGATGCCGCTGCCGCCCTGGGCGCGGCCGGTGTAGATCCAGTTGTACTCGTCGACCTGCTCGGCCGCCCGTCCGGCGTTGTAGAAGACGTTCATCGGGTAGCGGGAGACGGTCGTGGCGGTGCCGACCTGCCGCTGGACGGGGTCGCGGGAGTTGTCCGAGGCGAGCCAGGCGATGCCGTTGTCGGCGAGGGCGGGGCCCAGGTTCGGGTTGTCCTCGGGCTGCTGCGGGGTCACCTTCAGGCCCGAGTGCTCGCCGGTCACCAACTCGTCGTTCTCCAGCGGCAGTCCGGCGCTCTCGCCCCAGACGCGGTTGGTGGCGATCTCGTCGGCGATCTCGTTCCGGCTCATCCACTGGGTGCTGCCGTCGGGGTCGGTCGCGCACTTCCACGGGACGACGCTGGTGTCCTGCCGGCAGCCCAGGAAGGCGTGCGTGTAGGTGTGGTTGATCCAGCGGAACCGGTCCCGGTCGGCGATCAGCTTGTCGGTGAGCGGGTCGGCGCCGTTGTTGTCCTGGCGGTGGTCGACGCTGCCGGAGCCGTTGTAGGCCAGGTCGAGCGTGAAGTCCCGGCTGTCCTGCCAGGCGGTGGCGTGCTCGACGTCGGCCGGGACCATCCGGATGGGGTTCGGTGTGCCCTCGCCGGGCGGGCAGTCGACGTCGCCGGGCGTGCAGTTGAGCTCGGTGTCCCAGCGGTCGTCGGCCGCGAAGACGTCGTCGACGTGCACGGCGAAGTAGTTGCGGCCGGCGCCGAGATGGACCCCGCCGGTCATCCACTCCACGATGCCCCGGGCGAGCAGCCGGAACTGCTGCTGGTGCTGGTTGTAGACGAAGGTGACGACGAGTTCCCGCCGTCCGTCGTGCCGGTACTCGCCCACCAGGGTGCCCTTCGTCGCCCGCCCGGGTATCGGGGCCTGGACGTACGGGACGAAGTCGGCGCCCGGTGCAGGTGTCGAGAGATAGGCGTAGGACTCGCCCACGGTGGGGGAGTTGTCCTCGAACGGAACCGCCCCGTCCAGGTAGCCGAAGGGGCCGGCCAGCCCGGCCTGCGTCACCTCCGCGCGGACACCGTCGACGCTGCCGGCGTACCCGGTGCCGACCGCGTACTGCAGCCCGACCTCGGGGCGCGCGTAGGTGTACGCGTCGACCTGCGGAATCGCGTACGTCTGCTCGTAGGACGCGAGCGCCGCCATCTCGGCGGAGTTCGCCGGGAACGGGTTGTCGTTGGGCAGGACGACGGCCTGGAACTTGGCGCGCGGTCGTCCGTCCACGGTGTCCGCCAGGAACCCGGCGTCGATCACGGGCCGGCCGGCGTCCTGGAGGTCGACCTCCGTGTACGGCGTGCCCGCGGTCTCCAGTTCGGCGGCGATGGCGTCGGTGGCCGGCCCTCCGTCGCTCACGACCAGCACGCGCAGGTCGACGCGCGGTGTCGGGGCGTCGGCGTGGGCCGGACCGGCCGGCAGCCCGATCGACGCGAGCAGCGCGCTCACTGCGAGTGCCGTAGTGCGAATGGTCCGCTTCATGCGGTGTGATTCCCTCCCCCGGGCAGGGGTGCACCCGCTCCTGCGGAGCACGCCCCACCCCATGACCACGCCGTCGCCCCCCTGAGACGCCGGTCGTCGACGCTTCCGTCGCGTCACATAGTGAGGCTCGTGTGGAGCTTTTGTGTGCCTGCTGCGGAACTTGACGGAAAAGCGTATGTGTCTATTTACCCGGAACGAGTGGGGCCGTGCGGGGCCGGTGAACGCCGGACCGTGCGCGGCGGACCGTCTCGGCAGGCCCGTGTACTGCTGCGAGCCGGAAGGCGGCGGGCCCGGAACCCCGGACTCCGTAGGGCGTGTGTGTCAATGGTCTCGACCAGTGCGCTGACCGGGGGTGGAGCGAGATCAAGTCAACCGTGATGTTGCTCGCGCCGTCGGCGTTCGACGGGTTCGGGGTGCGGGTGGGTTCAGCGTGCGGCCGGGCGCACGGTCAGGCGCACAGGACCCGGGTCTCCGGCGTGTAGACCGGGCCGCCGTTGACGCTCGTGCTGTCGCTGAACTCGGCGTAGAAGTACGAGTAGAAACCGATGTTGCCGTTGCAGCCGGAGTCGGCGGCGACCTGCAGGGTCAGGGTGACGGTGCGGCTCTGGCCGGGCGGGATGGTGGCGCCGTAGTTGGTGCCGAGGTCGGCGGGGCCGGTCCCGGCGCACGGGACGGCGCCGGCCTCGGACGCCAGGCTGCACCCGGTGAAGCCGTATTTGAGATCGGGCCGCTGGGTGGTCAGCCAGGTCGGGTCGATCGTCTGGTACACGAACCAGATGTCGTAGGTCTTGTTGTTCTTGATCGTCATCGACAGGTTCACCGTGCCGCCCGGCTGGGTGGTCGCCGCGTCGGTGGTGAACGTCAGCTCGGCCGGGGCGGGGTCGGCGGCGCTCGCGGAGGGCGCCAGGCCGAACAGGGCGAGGGCGAGGGCGATGATCGTGGCGAGGCCGAAGCGTCTCGTTCGTGTGGATCGCATGGCCCGGGACATTAGGCACGGCCCGGGCGCACCGTCTGCACCGCCAGGAACACGCGGAGCGGAACTCGGCCGGAAGTGTGCGTTCGGTGAAGGGCTTGTGACGGCGCCGTCATATCCACTGGTGGCCGGTGTTCGTGCACGACAGTGCGGGGGAGCGCCCGCGATTCCCCCGCGCCGGACCGCCTGCCGTACGCCCCGGTGGCAATGGCGGATTCCGGGTGTCCGGCGAGCGCGGGCCTGCACGCCCTGGGCGGCGCGGCCTCCGTCCCCGCTATCGCCGCGTCGGCGGCCTCGTGGGCCGCGTGGCCCACGGGGCCGCCGTGGGTGGTGTCGCCGGGGCGAGGTACCGGACGAGGGGGTCACGCCGAGGAGAAGACTCCCGCCCGTGCCGCCGCCACCGCGGCTGCGGCGGCGCGGTCCGCCGTGGCCTCGTCGAGCGGCTCGCCGGTGGTGAGCAGGCGGTAGTAGAGGGGCGCGGAGACCGCGCGGATCACCTCGCGGGTGTCGGTGCCCTCGGGCAGTTCGCCGCGTTCGACGGCCTGCCGGGCGCAGGGCTCCCACTCCGAGACGCGGACGTCGTAGAAGCGGCGCAGTGCGGCGGCCGCCTGGGCGTCGCAGGTCGCGGCAGCGATCACCGCCCTGAAGAGCGCGCCCTGGCGCGGGTCGGCCAGTGTGCGCTGCACGAGCCGGGCGTTCGCGCGCAGATCACCGAGGAGGGTGCCCGTCTCCGTGCGGGGCAGCGATTGCTCGGCCATGTCCATGAGCAGGTCGGCGACCAGGTTGGCCGGAGTCCCCCAGCGTCGGTAGACCGTGGTCCTGCCGACCTCGGCGCGGCGGGCCACGTCCGCGAGGTCGAGGCCCGCCAGGCCGTGCTCCGCCAGGGCGTCGCCGGCGGCCCGGAGAACGGCGGACCGCACCCGGGCGGTGCGTCCACCCGGGCGGACGGTGCCCGGACCCACGCTTTCGGTTGTCATAACGGCACTCCGGTTCCATTAGTGGCTCTGGTTCTGCTATTTTCTCCCCATGTTAACGGGATGCATGTCCCGTTAGTGGTTGCCGCCTCGTGCGCGACGCACACCACGCGACGCGACGGGACGTCGGACGAAGGGATGCGGTTGTGGAATACAGGAGACTGGGAGCATCCGGGCTCATGGTCCCGGCACTGAGCTTCGGCGCGGGTACCTTCGGCGGGCGGGGAGAACTCTTCGGCGCCTGGGGCAGCACGGACGAGGCGGAGGCGCGCCGACTCGTCGACATCTGCCTGGAGGCGGGGGTGAACATGTTCGACACCGCCGACGTCTACTCCGGCGGGGCGTCGGAGGAGGTGCTCGGCGCCGCCGTGAAGGGGCGGCGCGACCAGGTGATCATCTCCACCAAGACCGGGCTGCCGATGGGCGACGGCCCGGCGGACGCGGGCACCTCGCGGGCGCGTCTGATCACGGCGGTCGACCAGGCCCTGCGCCGGCTGGGCACGGACTACATCGACCTCTTCCAGCTGCACGCCTTCGACGCCAAAACCCCGGTCCAGGAGGTGCTCTCCACGCTCGACGACCTCGTACGCGCCGGGAAACTCCGCCACACCGGCGTCTCGAACTTCAGCGGCTGGCAGCTGATGAAGTCCCTGGCCGACGCGGACGCCCACGGACAACGGCGTTACGCGGCACACCAGGTCTACTACTCCCTCGTCGGCCGCGACTACGAGTGGGAACTCATGCCGCTGGCCCTCGACCAGGGCGTCGGAGCCGTCGTCTGGAGTCCGCTCGGCTGGGGGCGGCTCACCGGCCGGATCCGCCGCGGCCGGCCGCTCCCGGCCGGCAGCCGGCTGCACGCCACGGCCGACTACGGCCCGCCCGTGGCGGACGAGCTCCTGTTCCGGGTGGTCGACACCCTGGACGCCATCGCCGGGGAGACGGGCCGGACCGTGCCCCAGATCGCCATCAACTGGCTGCTGCGGCGCCCGACCGTCTCCTCGGTCATCATCGGTGCCCGCAACGAGGAGCAGCTGCGGCAGAACCTCGGCGCCGTCGGGTGGACCCTGACCGACGACCAGGTGGCGAGGCTCGACGCCGCGAGCGCCACAACGGCTCCGTACCCCTACTTCCCCTACGAACGTCAGGAGGGCTTCGCCCGGCTCAACCCCCACCCCTTGCGGCGCGTCGGCGTACCCCAGGACTGACCTGCCCTGTTCCGGCGGTGCGGGAGCGGCATTGTCAGTGCCATGCACAAGAATGTGGGCAAGCGAGATCAACACCGGCCGGAGCGGGTAGGCGGTCTCGAGTCCCCTGTCCCGAAAGGCCACCACCGATGCCGCTTACCGTCGTCCACGCGCAGACCGCCGAAACCCGTGCGACCGGCCGTCGCGGACCCCGCCCGTGCGCCCCGCTCAGCCTGGCCGAGGCCGACGTCCTGCGGATCGTCGCCGACACGCGTACCCCCGTGTTCGTCACCGTGCGCGCGGGCGGGCGGCGCAGATACAGCTACTGGCGGCCGCTGGACTCCGCCACGGGCAGGGGCGGCTGCTACGCGGCGCTGCCCACCGCCGAGTGCGACAAGCTGTACGCCGCCGGCCGGATCGCACTGGGCGACCCGCTGACCGACCCCGCCCGGACCATCTACCGGGTCACGGCCGTCCGGACCCCGGCCGGACCCGTGCGCCCCGCGCGCCCCGTGCGGCCCGTGCGGGCCAGGCCGCATGCGGCGTGACCACACGGACGGGCCGGGGCGGTCGGAACCCGAGGGTGAGGAGGCGCGGATGACGAGGACGCACGGCACCGGTGACGAGGCCGCCGAGGAGAATCTGCTCGAGGGCCTGCGCGTCGATGAACGAAGGCCGGAGAAGCCCATCCTGCTCAACGCGGAGGGGAGTTCCATCGACACCTGGCGGGAGAACCACCCCTACGACCGCAAGGTGCGCAGGTCCGAGTACGAGAGGCAGAAGCGGGTCCTGCAGATCGAGCTGCTCAAGATGCAGCGCTGGGCCAAGGAGACGGGGCAGCGGATCGTCGTCCTGTGCGAGGGCCGCGACGCGGCCGGCAAGGGCGGCACCATCCAGCGCTTCACCGAACGCCTCAACCCCCGCGGCGCCCGCGTGGTCGCCCTGGACAAACCGACCGAGCGGGAGGCGGGGCAGTGGTACTTCCAGCGTTACGTGGCCCACCTGCCCGCCCGCGGCGAGATCGTCTTCTTCGACCGCTCCTGGTACAACAGGGCGGGCGTGGAACGGGTGATGGGCTTCTGCACGGAGCCCGAGTACCGCCAGTTCCTGCAGCAGGCGCCGCTGTTCGAGCGCCTGCTCACCGACGACGGCATCCTGCTGGTGAAGTTCTGGTTCTCCGTCTCCCGGGCCGAGCAGCGCACCCGATTCGCGATCCGCCAGGTCGACCCGGTCCGCCGCTGGAAGCTCTCGCCGACGGACCTCTCGTCACTGGACCGCTGGGACGACTACACCGCGGCCAAGGTCGACATGTTCCGTGCCACCGACACGCCGCACGCACCCTGGACGGTGGTCAAGAACAACGACAAGCGCCGGGGCCGGCTGGAGGCCATGCGCAGCCTGCTGGACCGCTGCGACTATCCGGCGAAGGACGACGACGCCGTGGGCAGCCCCGACCCGCTGATCGTGGGCGCGGCCGACACCCTGCTCGAAGCCGGTGAGGAGCCCGTCGACCTCTCGCCGACACCGCTGGCCGGGCACGGCGACGGGCCTGGGACCCACCCCGGCCGGACGGACTGAACCCGGCCCGCGCACCGGCCCGCGCACCGGCCCGCGCACCGGCGCGGGCCGCGGCACGGCTCAGTGACGCAGGGCCGCCCGGAGGGCGGGATCCGACGCCGCCCGCCACACCGACGGGAGCTCCTCCCGCCGTGCGCGGGCTGCCGCCCGTTCCTGACCGTGGAGCAGACCCCATGTGAACGCGGTCTCCCCCGCGCTGTGGGCCGCCACCGCCAGTTCCCGCAGGGTGTCCTGGGCGACGACGGCGTCCTGGTGCCCACCGAGCACCTTCTGCACCGCCTTGGCACGCTTGCCGAGACGGGCGACGGGCTTGCCGAGCGCCGGACGGGCCACCTCGGCCGCGTAGCGGACCTTCTTGGCCGCCTTGCGCGCCTGGTGCAGCGCCGCGTCCCGGGACTGCTCGGGAGGCTGCTCCAGCGCGTGGCCCATGCGCCCGGTGAGACGGTCGTACTCCTTCAGGACCGCCTTGGCCATGACACGCGCCGTTTTGCCCGCCGCCCCGGCGCGCAGCGGCGGCTGACGGACCAGCTCGTCCAGCGCGTCCAGGAGACGCAGATAGCGGGCCGAGGCCAGGGCCTCCCGCGTACGCGTCCGGCTCTCGTCGCCGTGGGACACGCCCCACACCCGCAGCCGGGCGGCGACCGGGCCGAGCACCAGGTCGTCGGGCAACTCGACGACCGCGCCGCCGATCCGGTCGCGCAGCACCTCCTGGTCCCGCTCGACCCCCAGTTCTCCCGCCAGCCACCGGAGTTCGGCGCGAAGGGGATCGGTGATCCGCCGGTCGAGAACCGACCGGTACGAGCGCAGGCAGCTGCGCAGGCGCCGGCATGTGACCCGCATCTTGTGCACCCCGTCGGGCTGTCCCCGGCGGACCGCCGGATCCAACGTCACCAGGATGCCTGCCTGCTCGCGCAGGTACGCCAGTACGTACGCGCCCGGAGACCCGGGCACCACCTCGCCGGGGGCCTGGCGGGAGTGCCCCGCCTCCCTCGACGCGCCGGTGTCCCGCAGCGCCCGGACGAGCTTGGAGGGGCTGTCCGACCGGGTGATCCCCTTCTTGCGCAGCTTCCGCTCCACCGTGTCCAGCAGCCCGGCGTGGGCCCCGTCGGCGAGCTCGACCTCCAGCTCGCTCCACTCGGCACGGCCACCACCCGCCAGCAGCGAGTCGGCGCGCACCTCGTCGAGGCTCAGCACGGCGAGCACCCTGCCCTCGGTGTCACGGAGGTGCCGCACCGAGCGGACCGACCGGATGCGTACGACGGGACGCAGCTCCGCGCCCCGCGTGCGGGACAGGACGAGCTCGCGCAGCGCCTCCGGCACGTCGTCCGACAGCGCGGCCCACACCTCCTCCCGGCTGTCCCCGGCGAGCGGCAGCTTCAAATGCCACCCGGCGTCCGAGCCGCCCGTCCGGCGGCGCAGGGTGGCCGACGTGCCGGCCAGCCGCAGATCCGCGGTGTCGTGGTACACCGCGTCCAGTACCTCGGGCCCGGCCGCGGTGACCGAGGTGACGGGACCGACGCCGGTGAGGTCCGGCAGCCCGTCGGCGCCGGAGGAGGACGGTTCGTACTTTCGCTCTGTCTCGCGCTTCGACTGGGTCATGTTGTGTCCCTCGACGCGATCGGGCGGATCAAACGCGAAGCGCGGTGCGTAATGCCACGACGGGAGAAGAGCCGCAGTGCGGCCGACGGGGAGACCGCCTGTCAGGGAGCCCGGCGAGCACCGTGGAAGCGGCGTTAGGCCCCTACCGGTCGCCGGGCCGGCACGCGGCGACCGCCCGCTGCGCCGACGAGTCTGCGCAGCGGGCGGTCGGTGACGCCGTGGCCGTCCGGCCGTACGACCCACAGAGGCGGACACGCGGCCGCAGGTCCTAGCCGCCGGCGACGAGCCAGGGACGGGGATCGGTGTAGTACCCGTCGAGCACCACTTCGAAGTGCAGGTGGGGGCCGGTGGACAGACCGGTGGAGCCGACCCGTCCGATCGGCGTGCCGGCCTCCACCTCCTGTCCCACGGCGGCCTCCAGGGACGACAGGTGACTGTAGGTCGTCTCCAGTCGTTTGCCCTGGATGGTCCCGTGGTCGATCACTATGCGGTTGCCGTACGCGTTGGTCGGCGCGGCGAACACGACGCGGCCCTGGCGGGCGGCGGCGACCTGTGCGCCCTGGGGCGCGGCGAAGTCCACGCCGGTGTGCAGCTTGGTCACCCCGGTCAGCGGGTGCTCGCGCGATCCGTAGGGCGAGGTGATGGTGAGTGGGCTCACCGGAGCCGCCAGGAGGGCGCCGGCCGCACCGCCCGCGCCGCCGCCCGAGTCGGCCCGGTCGAGCGCCTCGTACCGCGGGAGCAGGGCCTTGACCTCGGCCAGGTAGGTCTCGGCCGTCGCAGGTATGCGCCCCGCCTCCGTCACGGCGTCCGTTCCCGACGAGTACGCGGCGAGGGTCAGATCCACGAGATCCCCGTTGACCCGGCCCTCCGTGCGCAGTGCCGTCACCTTCTCGGCCAGGGAGCAGTCCTGCCGGCCGAGCGCCATGATCGCGTCCGCCGGATCGCGGGGCGAGGAGTGCCCGTTGCCGTCGTCGTCCTTGCCCCACGTGCGCCACTCGGTGTCGGTGAAGGCGGCGATGCCCTTCTGGCCGGAGAGCTCGTCCGTGTCGTCGCTCCAGCCGGAGAGCTGGTCGATCTGGGCGGCGAGCACCGACGGCTCGAGGATCGTGCAGGCCGAGGCCGCCTTGCGCAGCCAGGGAATGTAGGAGGGGTCGATGTCGACGGTCGTGGCCTGGTTTCCGTCGGATTCCTCGGGCCACGGGGACGGCATGCCGCCCGTCAGCGCGAGGAACGTGGCCACGCCGGTGACGGTCACCAGGGCCGGTAGCACAAGCAGTGTGAAAGGACCCGGGCCGCGGCGCCTGCGCTTCCCGGCCTGCTCCGGTTGGCCCGGCGGCTCTGGCTGCTCCGGCTGATCCCGCTGTTCTGTTTGTCCCGGCTGTCGCTCGTCCGTGTCTTCGGTCGCTTCCGCCACGGTCAGCCGTTCGTCGTTCACCCGGGCACTCGCCGGGACCTGGTGCTCACGAAGGGAAGGTAACGCCCCGTTCCATCGACGTCAGGAGCCCCCGAGGCAGAAGGGGGTGCCCGAACGGGCAGACCGGCGGCGTCCGACGGCCCAGGGTGCCCGCACAAAGGCCCCCTCCCGGCGGTCGGCCCGGTTACGGCGCCTCCACTCCCGGCGTCCGCACCACCGGTCGGACGGAGACCTTGTGGCCGGACGGAGACCTCATGGGACGCCCGATCCCCGACTCCCGATCGTCGCCCCGTCATCCACCGGCATGGCCTACAATCCCCCCATGGGCGTTTCCTGAACCGACCGCACGGTCCGCAGTCATCCGCCCGGCAGACGCCGGGCGTCGATCCGTCGTGCCCCGCGCGCTCACTCAGGAGACAGTCAGCCCATGTCCGTTCACTCCGCCTGCCCCGCCCTGGACGACCGCATCGCCCGCCTGCGGCAGCTCGCCCAGGACGAACCCCGTCTCGAAGGTGTCCTCCTCTACGGATCCTGGACGGTCGGTGAAGCCGACGCGCACTCCGACATCGAGGCCTACCTCTACGTCGAGGACGAGTACCTCGACGACTTCGACGCCCGGGCGTTCCTCGAACAGCTCGCCCCGCTCCAGCTGGCGTACACCAACATGTACGGCATCCTCGCCGTCGTCTTCGACGACCTGATGCGCGGCGAGTTCCACATCACGCCCGCCGGACCCGGCATCGACGAGGTCCCGGCCTGGGAGGGCATGGTGCACCTTCCCCGCCCCGAAGCCGCCGTCCTGCTGGACCGCACCGGCCGCCTCACCCGGGCCGCCCGGCGCCTGGCCACGTTCCGCCCGCCCGAGCCCGCTGGCACCGCGCAGCAGCTCACCGACGAACTGGCCAACTGGACCCTGATGCTGGCCCACGTCCTGGCCCGCGGCGAAGTGGCCCGCGCCCACAACCTGCTGCACGCCGTCGTCGCGCCGCACCAGCTGAAGCTCTGCCGGCTCCTGCGCGACAGCACCGCACACTGGCTGACCCCCAGCCGGGCACTGGAAAGGGACCTGCCCGCCGCCGACGTCGACCGCTACACCTCCACCACCGCCGCCGCCCGGGAGGACGAGGTGCGCACGGCCGCTCGCCGCAGCTGGACGTGGAGTCGGGAGCTGAGCGCCGAGGCAGTCGAGCGTTGGGCCGTCCGGGTACCGCGCGGACTCCACGAACAGATCGCCCAGCTGCTGGCGGCGAACCGCCGGGGCTGACCCCTGGCGTCCTCGGCGGGACGTGGACGCCAGGGATCACGACGGTGGGGTGGGCCGGACGGCGAGGACGGCGATGTCGTCGGCGCTGTCGGCCCCCAGGCCGATCAGCACCTCGTCGCAGAACGTGTCGAGGGGCTCGCCGGCCAGATCGGCCGCGTGCCGGCGCAGCCGGTCGAAGGCGTCGTCGAGGGGTTCGTCGCGGCGCTCGATGAGACCGTCGGTGTACAGCAGCAGTGTCGAGTGGGCCGGCAGCGCGTGGCCGGCCGTGGGCCGGGGCACGTCGGGATCCATGCCGAGGAGCAGGCCCGAGCCGTCGTCGAGGTAGCGGGTCTCGCCCTCCCGGGTGGTCAGCAGGGGCGGCAGATGACCGGCGGAGGAGTGCCTCAGCTCCCAGGGGCCGTGCGCGGGGCCCTTGACCAGGCCGTAGAGGCAGGTGGCGGTGGCCTCCCGGTGAAGACTGTGGTTCGCCAGGTCCAGGCGGTGCAGGACCTCCGCGGGCGGCTCCTCGCGGTCGACGGCGATGCCACGGAGCATGCTGCGCAGCTGGCTCATGGCGATGGCCGCGTCGAGATTGTGTCCCGTGACGTCACCGATGACCACGGCGGTGTCCCCCTTGGGCAGGACGAAGCTGTCGTACCAGTCCCCGCCCACCTGCGCGGTGGTGGAGGAAGCGGCGTAGCGGGCAGCCAGTTGCAGACCCGCGACGTCCGGCAGCACCGGCAGCAGGGAACGCTGAAGCCGTTCGGCGATGGAACGCGTCTCCTGGTACAGGCGGGCGTTGTCCACCCCGAGCGCCAGGCTGTGGACCAGGTCGTCGACCAGGGCCAGGTCCTCTTCGGTGAACGGCCGGCCCCCCGTCTCGCGCGTCAGGGTCAGGGCGCCGAAGATCTTGCGGCGGGCCCGCAGCGGAGCGACGACGGCGCTGCCCGCCCCGAGCCCACGGAACAGTTCGAGGTAGTTCCGGTCCAGCGCGCTCTCGGCCTGGCCCGGCGCCGGAGCGTCGGTGAGCAGCAGAGGACCCGCGCCGCGCAGCACACGGGCCAGCGGGCCGCGCGACTGCTCGGAGACCGCCGGGAGCCTGCCCTCGTACGCCGCGGGGCGCAGGCCACGGGGGTCCCGGTGGACGACACAGACCCGGTCCACCTGGGCGTGTTCGGTGAACAGGTCCACCACGCACCAGTCGGCCAGCCGCCGCGTCAGAAGCCGGCCGGCGCACCGCAGCCCCTCGTCCAGGTCCAGGGTGTTGCTGAGCTCGGCACCCAGGTCGGCCAGGAGGGAGAGCCTGTTCAGCGCCGACATGCCGCGTTCGGCACCGCTCGCCCTCCTGTCGGGTTCCGGGGCGGCCGGCGCCCGGCCTGCGCGGGGCTCCCGGGCCGCCGCCGGCCGGTTCCTGCCGGGATTCGTCGGCACCTCGAGGGGCGTGGTCGCCCGGGGAGTGAGCTGGGCGACGAAGACGGTGCGGCCGTCGGCCGTCTCCTGCGTCTGGATGTACAGCCTGACCGGTACCATGCCGCCGTCACGGCGCAGCGCCGGAAGCGGCACGGAGCGGCCCACGATGCGGGTGCGACCGGTGAGCAGCATCGAGGTGAACGCCGCGGTGTGCCGTCGCCGCAGGTGCTCGGGGATGAGCGTGGTCAGCCTGCGCCCGACGAGGTCGTCCGGTCCCCAGCCCAACAGGTCCGCTGCCGGTCCGTTCGCCGCGATGATCCGGTTCCCGTCGTCGGCGGCGATGGTCGGGACCCTGCTGCTGCGCACCTGACCGGCGTCCCACGGCACGACCTCGGTGGAGCTGACCTCGGGTTCGCGGGGCATCACGGTCCACGCGGTGGGGTGGGCCCCGGTCAGCTGCCCCACGATCTGGTCGAAGAGCCAGTCGTGGAAGGCGCGGCCGCGCGGCAGCGCCGGCAGCGTGAGCAGCCGTTCCTCCCGGGCCGCCTCCTCGGCCAGGTCGAGCACCCGGCGCAGGGCTCGTACCGCGGGTGCGGCGTCGGCCGGCAGCGGCAGGAACAGAGAGCGGAGATCGGACTCGGGGAGCGGCTCCTCAAGAGCGGCCGTCGCGCAGGCACTGATCATGCTGTTGATGTCGTTGGCGACCGTGAGGTCCTCGGGGGACACCCCGGGGAGACCCCCGGCCGACGCGGCGAGGGTCAGTTCGCGCAGCACCGCGTGCCGGTGCTGCCGGCACGCCGAGTGCAGGGCACCCGGCACGTCGACGAGCGTCACCGTCTGATCGGAGGCGCACGGCGGTACGCCGGTCTCCCACCCGGACGACGGCGGTGGCGGACCGTCGGGCCACAGCTCGAACCACACGGTCTTGCGGTCGTCGTCGGTGTCGACGCCGTACCGCGAGGCCAGCTGCTCCACCAGCGCCAGCCCCTGTCCCGTACCGGCGTACGGCGAGCAGTACTGCGGTACCAGTGCGCGGCTCGGCCGACGGTCACCGACCCGTACGCGCACCCGGCCCTCGTGGCGTGCCACCGCCACCTCGGCCTCGGTACGCGCGTGCAGCACCGCGTTGGTGACCAGCTCGCTGACCAGAAGCTCGGCGGTGTCCACCAGGTCCGAGGCGACGTCGTCCAGCGCGGCCCGCACGAACCGCCGAGCCGACGCCACGCTCACCGGTGCCTGCGCGAATCGCCGTGACACCGCCGCCGACGGATCGAGATAGCCCATGTCACCAGTGTGTGCCCCGCACGACGGGCCTCGCAGCGCGCCATGCGTGTGCGCCCCGGCCGAATCGCCGTGATGTCCACCGGCCGGGTGAGGCCCTCGGGCGGCTCAGGGGCGGCCAGGTCTGGCAGGCGGGGGATTACTCCGATAGTTTGCCGGTGCGGCCCCGCGTTCTCCCCCGTACGCGGGGCCGCACCGGTCTGCGCCGCCCCGCCGGCCACCGGCCTCGCCCGGCACAGGACCATGAGCCGATCGTGACCACCGCGCCGGTACGCGGGCCGTTCCGCGGCCCGGACCACACACCGGGCGCGCGGACACCCGGCCCACGCCCGACTCCAGGGTGCTCGCCTCACCGAGACGAGGACGGGCGTGACTGATCGGCGACTGTTCTTCCTCGAACCAAGGCGACTGCCTTTCCTCGAACAACTGGAACAACGCGAACAACCAGCCATGACGCGTCGGTTGCCGGATGTCCGGGAACGATGGAAGCGAGCCGGGCGGGAGCCGTGATCACCGGGCTGCCGCGGGGCTGGTAGCGTCGCGTGGTCGCGGCGGGCGGCGCGAGAGAGGTGTCGGTGCGTGGATGAGCGGCAGGACCGTGAGTGGGTGGCGATGACACCGGGCGATTTCGACCGGGACGCCCCGCTGGTCCTCAACGTGGGCACCGGGCCCACCACCGTCCCGGCCGAGCCGGACGAGTACGGCACGGCACCGCTGTTCGGGGAGACGGCACCCGCACCGAGCACCCCCCGCCGCAACCGGCGGGGACGGCCCTCACCCGCGCAGGAGCGGCTGTTCTGACCGTCCCCGCCAGGGGGCGGGACACGTGGGCGCCTCGTCCACGGAGCCCGTACCGGCAGCGCGGTACCCGGCGGCCTTCGCGGCGGCCCGACGTGGCGTGCGCACCTGGTCCTTGACGTGCCGACGCGGTCGACCCGTCGGCGGACCCCCTCACGCTCTCGGCCCGCGGAGTGGTGCAGGACGGAACGGAACGCCCCTTCGGTGCGTGGAAGTGCTCGGAACGGCTTTGTATCGAGCACGTATTGACATGTAACGGCCGAGCCCGCAGAGTCATGCCCCGAACGTGTTCGACAGCTCGACCGCGCTCCACCGTGCTCGACAACGCCCGACAGTGCCCCGACCGTGATGCCGACCACCCACGAGGAGTGTTGCCGTCATGTCCGAAACGCCCGCTGTCTCACGCCGACTGCTCCTGGGCGGCGCCGTCGCCACCGGAGCGCTCGCGGCCGGGATGACCGCCTCGGCCCCGTCCGCCTCGGCGGCCGAGCAGACGCCCCGCCGCAGGCCCGGCCAGAAGTCGATGATCGGCGTCCCGTTCGACGCCCACCGAACCGTCCGCGTCGGCGTCATCGGCCTCGGCAACCGGGGCAGCGGCATGATCACCGGCTGGGCGGCCGTCCCCGGCTGCACCGTGACCGCCGTCTGCGACATCCGCGCCGACCGGGCGAAACGCGCCGCCGACCGCCTGGAGGGCAAGGGCAGACCACGCCCCGCGGAGTACGGCGGCTCGGCCGACTCCTACGCCCGGATGCTCGCGCGGGACGACATCGACCTGGTGTACGTGGCCACGCCGTGGGAGTTCCACTACGAGCACGGCAGGGCGGCGCTGCTCAGCGGCAGGCACGCCGTGGTGGAACTCCCCGTCGCGACGGAGCTGCGTCAGCTGTGGGACCTGGTCGAGACCTCGGAGCGCACCCGCAGGCACCTGCTCCTGTCCGAGAACTGCAACTACGGCCGCAACGAGCTGGCCATGCTCAGGGCGGCGCACGACGGCCTGTTCGGGGACCTCACCAACGGCCACGGCGGCTACCTCCACGACCTGCGCGAACTCCTCTTCTCCGACACCTACTACACCGACTCCTGGCGGCGCCTGTGGCACACCCGCAGCACCGCCTCCTTCTACCCCATGCACGGTCTGGCGCCGATCACGGCGGCCATGGACGTCAACCGCGGCGACCGCATGACCACGCTGCGCGCCACCGCCACGGCCCCCAAGGGGCTGGCCGACTACCGGGCACGCTTCGTACCGCGGGACCACCCCAGCTGGAAAGAGACCTACATCAACGGTGACCTGGTCACCTGCGTGATCGAAACGGCGAAGGGCAGGACGATCCGGGCGGAGCACGACGTGAGTTCGCCCCGGCCGTACAGCCGGATCAACACCCTCGCCGGCAGCCGCGGCATCGTCGAGGACTACGCGGGACCCTCCCCGACCGGCGCGCGGATCTACGTCGAACCGGACCACGGCGGCCACACCTGGCGCGACTTCGAGGGCTACCGCAAGGAGTACGACCACTGGCTGTGGCAGAAGGTCGGCGACGACGCCGCGAACAACGGCGGCCACGGCGGGATGGACTACATCCTGCAGTGGCGCACCGTCCAGCTGATGCGGGCGGGACTGGTGCCGGACATCGACGTCTACGACTCGGCCGCCTGGTGCGCGCCCGTTCCCCTGAGCGCCACCTCGCTGGCCAGGGGCGGCCGACCGGTCGAGATCCCCGACTTCACCAGGGGTGCCTGGCGTGCGCGCAGGCCCGGCCTCGACTCGACGCCCACCGACATGCCGCCCGTCGGCTGAGCACCGGTGTACGGCACAGGTCCGCCACGGCACACGGTGCGCGACCGTGGGCCGTGGCGGGAGCGCCGCGACGCCGTGTCCGCCCTGCGTGGTGTCAGCGCTCGCGCAGGCGTCCCAGTTCCTCCAGCGTCCGGGCGGCGGCGCGGGCCAGGCCCGGCCGGTCGCGTACGAACCGGCGGGCGGCTCGCACCGGCTCCCGTCCCAACCGGTAGAGGGCGCCGCCGGGGCCCGGGCGTACCACGGCGCCCGCGTTGACCCGCAGGTCACGCGTCTT
This sequence comes from Streptomyces sp. WG7, assembly GCF_049975785.1. Taxonomy (NCBI): domain Bacteria; kingdom Bacillati; phylum Actinomycetota; class Actinomycetes; order Kitasatosporales; family Streptomycetaceae; genus Streptomyces; species Streptomyces sp. WG7. Next base: position 37,157 of record NZ_JBNGGE010000004.1, on the reverse strand, counting down.
GAACGACTCCTTGTAGCGCGCCGGCCCGCTGCCCAGGTCGACCAGCTCGATCCCGTCGGCGGCAGCCGCGTCCAGCATCCGCAACAGCAGCAGAAGCCCGGGGGAGTACCTGCCGTACGCGCGGTCGTACGCCGGGAACCACCAGGACAGGACGGTGGGCGAGCGCAGCCCGAAGTGGGCGGCCACCGGCCGGCCGGCGGCGTAGAGCACGGACAGCACTCCCCGGCACTCGGGATCGTCGCTCCGGGCGAGCAGTTCCACCAGCCGGGTGATCCACGCCTGCGCGAACCGGTCCCGCCGGCCCGTCCGCCGGTACTGGGCGGATTTCCAGCGCATCAGTGTCCGCAACGCCCCGGGATCCGGGTCGTCGTACACGAAGTGCACCTCGCCGACCTGGCGGGCGAGTTTCCGCTCCTTGGCGAGGGTCTGTTTGAGGAAGCCCGGCGAGTTCCGGCGCAGGTCCTGCGCATACCGCTCGTATCCGTCACCGAGGTCGACGACCGGGGAAGCGAGTTCCTCGGTCGCGTGGGGCAGGAACAGGCCCTGGCCGGCCTCGAGGCTGTCGAACTCCCAGGACGACAGGGCGCAGGCCCGCAGCAGGGCGTGGGCGTCCGGGCGGACGCCCACGCGCAGCGCCATGCCCTGACTGTCCGACACCCCGAGCCCGATGGCCCGCCCGCGCCCCGCGAGGCCCCGTTCGTGCGGGAAGTATCCGACCGGTGATCCGTCCTCCCGCAGCACCGCGACTCTGGCCCCCGGCCTGACCAGCCCGACGGCCGCGGTGAACGCCGGGTCCATGAACGGATTCGCCGGCGTCGCGGACGCGGCCCTGATCTCCCGCCACATCTTCCGGTCGTCCGCGCCGAGTTCTCCCGGCCGGACCACGTCTATGTGCTTCTCGGACATTCGCCTGCCTCCTGCGTCGTCGGAACTCCGGACACACGAAGGCCTGCTGGAGACCGCGTTTCGGCGGGCAGTACTCGGGCCGCGCGGCGCAGGCCTCGTCGGGTACTGCCGTGGCTCAGCAGCGCAACGCCTGCAGTTCGGCCCCGTTTCGGGCGGCCCCGGGTACTCCCCGGCCGCCTGCCGGCCCCGGCGGGCGAGAGTCCGTGCCGTCCTGCCGCGCCGAGCGTGTCCACGCCCCGGCGCGGGCGGCCACGTCGTCGGCACCGACCGATCCCGTGCCCCTCGGCGACCGGGCGGCGACCTGGCGCGGTGACGGATCCTCTTCGCGCGGGCACGGTTCGACGGCCGTTTCGAACGCCACCGCCACCGTCATCGACGCCGATACCGCCGCCGGGTCACGGTCCGGCACCGGCTCCGAAGGCCCCGGTGGCCGAGGGGCGATGAGATACAGCAGTGCCCATGTCAGTACGAACGCCGCCGCTGCCCATCGAAGCCGCACTGTCGGACTCCTGACCTGCGTTCCGGCCGGGGGCTGACATTCGGGCCAACACCGGACCAGTCCTCCGAATACGCCCAGTTGCGTCTCCAGTAGGCCGAGCGCGACCCGCCCAGTCAAGCCCGCGTGACAGGAACCGGTACGCCCGGTCCGGACCGGCGGACGCAGTGGTCCGGTGTCGTCTCGCACCGGGCGTCCAGGGGCGGGTGGACGCCCGGGGGGCGTGCTACTGCGCCAGGAACGGCTCCGGCCCCATGACGACGACCGGCTCCTTGTCCGGGTCCAGGGCGGTGAGCAACGCGCGCATGTGTTCCTCGCTCAGGGACACGCAGGCGTTGGTCGGTCCGTCGTGGTCCACGTGGATCCAGACACCGCCGCCCTTGTCCTCACCCAGCGGGCGGGTCTTGTCCAGCGGGGTGGTGCCGGGCACCCGGTTGTAGTCGATGGCGATCACGTAGTCGAAGGATCCCTCCAGCGGTTCGCCGAGATGCCCGGTGCCCGACACGGCGAACTCCGGGTCGTGGTCGTAGGGGAGCCGGGTCCCCGGGTCGGGCAGCCGGCCCCCGGCGTCACTGAGGCGGAAGACGCCGGTCGGCGTGTGCAGGTCGCCCGCCTCGTGGTCGTCGGTCCAGCCGCGCACGCCGTTGTGGGCGGGCCAGGGGCCGGCGACCGCGCGCCAGCCCTGTGCGGGGTACTGCTCGTACAGCACCGCCCGTGCCTCGGACGAGTTCTCCGTCGCGCCCGAGACCACCAGGGCCTGCCGGGAGGCGTCGGGGACCCGGGCCCGCATCGCCGGTCCCAGCCCGGGAAGGGGGCGGGGAAAGGAGCGTGGGGGAGCGGGGTGGGGGGTCGCCGGTCGTGACGCGGGCCGGCCGGACGTCTGTGAGTCCTGGGGGGAGGCGCCCGGCTGCTGCCGGTCGCAGCCGGTTCCCAGCACGGCGGCGCACATGACAGCGCCGATCACCGGGGCCAGCGCTTTCCTGACGGTCATATCGATCTCCGACTCCGTGTGTGGACTACTCATTGCTAGACCACGCGCACAACCGGGTGGTGCGGCCGCCTCGCCGTCTCCCCCGTATGGCCCAGGCGGACGTACGTCCGGTACCGGCGGGACGCCGTGGAGCCCGCGCGGGACGCTCCCCGTCACCTCGTGCGGCGAGGCCGGGACCGGCTGATGCCCGGGGTGTGACGACGCTCCGGTGACGGGTCCGCGCCGCGAAGATCGTCGAAGTGCCGGGAGTGCCGGGGTCCACGGCGGCGGCCGAGCACCTGCCGGAGGGCCTCGCAGGACTCCGACTCGCACGCCGTCACGGGCTTTGGAGCGCAACATCGTTGCCGCTCACACCGCTTACTCACTGGTGAGGCTCGGACATGCCGTGTAGCGTCAGCAGCAGATGTCGTGGTTCGCCCAGACCGCCCGCGCCGGAGTGCGGGCGGTTTGCTGTGCAATACCGGAGGACCAGGACGACCACCTCCGGGTTCGCACGGTGCGGATCCGATATCGGCTGAAAGGCAAAGGCATGGCCAGCGGAACCGTCAAGTGGTTCAACTCTGAAAAGGGCTTCGGCTTCATCGCGCAGGACGGCGGCGGCCCCGACGTCTTCGCGCACTACTCCAACATCAACGCCACCGGCTACCGCGAGCTGCAGGAAGGCCAGGCCGTCACCTTCGACATCACCCAGGGCCAGAAGGGCCCGCAGGCGGAGAACATCACCCCCGCCTGACCGGGAGACCGCCGGACAGGGCGCGGTGCCCGGGCGCCGATCGGTTCCCGGGCACCGCGCCGGTGTCCTGTGCGTGCCCCGCGCGTCGCGCGGCCCTCCCTCGGGGAAGGCGCCGCAGGAAGGCGAGCAGGGCGGCCGTGAGTTCGGAGGGCGGGTCCTCCTGGACGAGATGGCCCGCGTGAGCGATCGGCTCCCACTGGGCGCCGGGGACGGCGGCGGCGAGTTCGCGTCCCTTCGCCGCGGGAATCCACGCATCGTCCTCGCCCCAGCAGATCAGTGGCGGGACACCGATGCCGGAGTACCGGTCCTGGAGCTCGTCGGTGTGGCGCTGGTCGGCCTGGGCGATCTGCCGGTAGAAGGCCGGCTGCCCCGACTCGCCGAGCCAGGGTTCGACGAGCCGGTCCAGCACCGCGGGATGCGGCCCCGGGCTGCTGGCGGAACCCACGTACTCACGGACCAGAGCCCGATGGAGCGCCGGCGGCAGTCCCTCGAAGACCTCCGCGTGTAAGCGGGCCAGCCGGAAGAACGGCGATCCCCATGGCGCCAGTGCGACGGGATCCACCAGGGCGAGGGCCCGGTAGCCGGCGCCGTGCAGGAGACGGGCCCGCAGAGCGACGGCGCCGCCGAAGTCGTGGGCGACCACGAGAGGAATCCTCCAGGCCCCAGTGGTCCAGCAACTCGGTGAATACCCGGCCCTGGGCGGCCAGGGACACATCCTGGCCCGCGGACTTCTCCGATGTCCCGTAGCCGGGCATGTCCCAGACGACCACCTGATGGTCACGTGCCGGCGAACGGACCACCGCACGCCAGACGTACGAGGAGAACGGCGTGCCGTGCAGCAGGACCAGCGGTGGCCGGTCCGCTCCGCCCAGCCGGTTCCGGCGGACGGCCCCGGAACACCGGGGGACGTCTCGGGCAACGGCCACTCGGACATGGAAACCGCTCCTTGCCGGACTCCGGTGACGGGCGTTCCGGTGACGGCGGCTCACCCGCCCGGGCCTGTCGGCATCGACCACGGAGCGGATCCCCCGGATCCGCTGTGGTACCCCGCGGACGCCGCGCCTGTGGCGGTGAGCCCTCTGTCGTTCAGTGGAGAGCCCTGTGCCGTTCCGGTCGCGGCGATGGCGTCCGCGGTCAGCGCGTCACGGCTTGCGGGCCAGGCCGCCGTGTTCGCCGATGAGCTCCGGAGCCGCGGAACCGGCCTCCGGACGCCAGCGGGTGACCGGGACGACACCGGGGTCCACGAGCTCCAGGCCGTCGAAGAACGCCGTGATCTGATCGACGGTGCGCAGGACGTACGGAGCGGCACCGCTCTCGTTGTAGGCGTCCTGGGCCCGGTCGAATTCCGGATCGATGCCTCGCGAGCCGTCGTTGACGGAGAGGTAGCTGCCGGACGGCAGTGCGCCCATCAGACGGGTGACGAGGGAACGCGCCCGGTCGTAGTCCGCCACGTGGCCCAGGATGTTGCTGAGGACCAGGGCGACGGGCCGGTCGAAGTCCAGCGTCTTCGCCGCGGCCGTCAGGACACTGTCGGGGTCGAGTACGTCGGAGTCGATGTAGGCGGTCGCCCCCTCGGGAGTCGAGTAGAGCAGCGCGCGGGCGTGGGCGAGGACCATCGGATCGTTGTCGACGTAGACGATCCGGGTTTCGGGGGCGATGCGCTGGGCGACCTCATGGGTGTTGTCGGCGGTCGGCAGACCCGTCCCGATGTCGAGGAACTGCCGGACACCCGCCTCGGCGACCAGGTACGTGATGGTGCGGCGCAGGAAGGCACGGCTGCTGCGGGCGATGGTGACGATGCCGGGGAAGACGGCGGTGTACGCGTCGCCGGCCGCCTCGTCGACGGGGTAGTTGTCCTTCCCGCCCAGCCAGTAGTTCCAGATCCGGGCGGAATGCGGCACCGAAGTGTCGATCTTGTGGTGCGCTGCGGGGCCGGATGTCGTCGCGGGGTCGCTCATGGGTACGTCCGTCTTTCAGCCGAGGCATGGGTGCTTCACCACAACCTACGTCGCAACGGCCTTTTCCTGCACACCGGTTCACTTTTCCGTGGCCGCCCCGGTCATTCCTGCGCACTTCCGGTCACCTGTCGCGACTCCTCCGGGTGCGGCGACGGAGGCCCGGCGGAAAACGGGGCGCGGAACGCCGGCGATTGTGCCAGGCTGACCGGTCGGCAAGGCCGTCGTCCCTCCGGGGGCTCGTCTCGTTCGTGACAGGAGTGTCCGATGGCACCGTCTCGTCTGGCTCCGTTGCTGGAAGAGTTCGCATGGGCGTGCGAGCGCCTCACCGGCCGTATCACCGGGCCGGTCATGGACAGCGGGGACGGGGCGGAGACCGGGGTGAGTCCCCTGACGGACGAGGAGTACTTCTGGGAGCCGGTGCCGGACTGCTGGTCGGTCCGGCGGCGGGCGCACCGGCCGGGGCCGCGCGCGACCCTTCTGACCGGCGCCGGCGACTGGGGCAGGGACGCCGCGCCGTACCCGCATCCCTCACCGCCGCCCTTCACGACCCTCGCGTGGCGGCTGACCCACCTCAGCGAGATGCTCTTCCTGCGGGCGGACCACACGGCCGGCACCCACACCCTCACCCGTGACGACTACGTCGTCAGCGGCGGCGCGGCGGAAGCGGTCGCGGCCTTCGGCACGGGCGCCTCCGCCTGGCGGGAAGCGCTGCTGGAGACCGACGACGCCGCGCTGGACACCGTCGGCCGGTGCACGTATCCCCACGGCAGCGACGCCCAGAGCCCGTTCATCGACATCGTCTGGTGGGTCAACCAGGAAGTACTGCACCACGGGGCCGAGATCGCCCTGCTGCGCGACCTGTACCGCGCACGGCAGCGGTGACGCGGCCGCCGTCGTGGGCGGTACCTCACCGGCCGCGGTCGTCGGTCAAGGCGGCGCAGGCGGCCGGACGGCAGTGGGCCTAAAGACCAAGACCGGGAAGTTAGGGCTGTTGTGGCTGGTCGGGTGGGTTGACATGGGAACGGAGCCCGGCGCGGACTGTGAGTGTCGAGGTCACGGTCCGAGGGGGCTCCGTTGTCTGTTCAGTGTGCCACCGCAGAGGTGGTTCGGGACCGGTCGTGGGTGTGGTTGCCCGGTCATTTAGGGGTGCTGACGCGGTGGGTGCCGCCGTCGCTGGTGGACGAGGTGGTACGGGCGGCGGGCCGGAGTGAGCGGCGGGTGCGGCTGCTGCCGGCGCGGGTGGTGGTCTACTTCGTGCTGGCCATGATGCTGTTCCCGGAGTGTGGATATCGCCGGGTGTGGGCGGCGTTGACGGCCAGGTGGCCCGGATCGGTGCTGGCCGATCCGTCGGCGGCGGCCCTGCGGCAGGCGCGAAAGCGGCTGGGGGCCGAGCCGCTGGCGTTGCTGTTCGAGCGGCTTCGCGGCGCGGTGGGCACACCGGCAACACCGGGAGTGTTCTGGCGGGGCCTGCGGCTGGTCGCCTGGGACGGCACGTGTCTGGAGGTGGCCGACAGCGAAGCCAACGTGGCTCACTTCCGGCGGCATGCGGCCCGCACCACACGTCCGGCCGGCTATCCCCAGGTGCGGCTGACCGCCCTGGTGGAGTGCGGGACCCGTGCCCTGGTCAATGCGGTGTTCGGGCCGCAGCAGTACACCGAGTGGCCACAGGCCCGTGCCCTGCTGCCCTCGCTGCAGCCCGGCATGCTGCTGCTTGCCGACCGCGGCTACGACGGCTTCGAGGCCCTGCGGGACGCCGCTGCCACCGGCGCCGATGTGCTGTGGCGGGTGCAGGCAAGACGTCTGCTGCCCATCATCCGCCCGTTGCCGGACGGCACCCACCTCACCCTGGTCACCGACCGGCGCTCCGGTGACCGGCTCACCCGGTGGATGCGCCACGGACGCCGCGGTCCGATACCCGAACCACCCCTGACCGCCCTCACGCTGCGTGTGATCAGCTACCGGGTCACCCGGACCGCCGCGGACGGCACCTTCCGCACCAGCACGGCCCGCCTGGTCACCACACTGCTCGACCCGCACGAGCACCCGGCCGCCGAGCTGGCTGCCCTCTACCAGCAGCGCTGGGAGATTGAGACCGCCTACTACGGGCTGAAGGTCACCCTGCGCGGAGCCGACCGCGTCCTGCGCTCACGCACCGTCGAGGGGGTTGAACAGGAACTGCTCGCTCTGCTGACCGTCTACCAGGCTGCCCGCACCGCCATGACCCAGGCGGCCACCACCGCCGGGATCGACCCCGACCGGCTGTCCTTGACCACAGCCCTGCACACCATCCGGCTCACGCTGATCACCGCCAACACCACAGGGCCGACCCTCCTGACGGAAGTCCTGCTGAAAGCACGCAACCTCGCGCCCGCACAGCGCCATTCTCGCACCAGCCCACGGTGCGTCAAACGCACCCTGTCGCCCTACGCCTACAACAAAACCAAAGGCAGCGTCGGACACAAGACGACCGTAACCACCACCATCACCCTGACCAGCGCCGACAGACCCTAACTTCCCGGTCTTGGCCTAAAGACTGCCTAAAGACGCGGCGCGCCCGTCACCGACATCACCAGTGAGTACAGGGAGGTGGTCGCCGTGATGAACAGGCGGTTGTTCTTCGGGCCCCCGAAAGCGATGTTGGAGACGGGCTCGGGCACGCGCAGCCGGCCGATGAGGGTGCCGTCGGGGTCGTAGCAGTGGACACCGTCGTCCAGCGCGGCGGCCCACAGGCGGCCCTCGTCGTCGAAGCGGATGTTGTCGAAGTGCACGTCCCCCCGGCCCTCGGCGAAGACCTTCCCGTCGGACAGCGTGCCGTCCTCGCGGATGTCGAAGGCGTGGATCCGGGCGGCCCGGGAGTCGGAAACGTACAGCCGCTTCTCGTCGGGGGACAGGACGACGCCGTTGGGTCCGTCGAAGCCGTCGGCGGCGAGCCGGACGTCCCCCGAGGCCGGGTCGATCCGGTACACGTTGCACGCGCCGATCTCGGACTGGGCGCGATGCCCCTCGTAGTCGCTGAGGATGCCGAAGTCCGGGTCGGAGAACCAGATGGTGCCGTCGGAATGTACGACGGAGTCGTTCGGACTGTTGAGCCGCTTGCCGTCGTAGCGGTCGGCGAGGACGGTCACGGTCCCGTCGGGTTCGGTGCGGGTGACGCGGCGGTTGCCCTGTTCGCAGGTGACCAGGCGGCCCTGCCGGTCGAGGGTGTTGCCGTTGCTGTTGCCGGCCGGGGTCCGGAAGACGCCGACCGCGCCGGTGGCCTCGTCCCAGCGCATGATGCGGTCATTGGGGATGTCGCTCCAGATCACCTGGCGCCAGGCGGGGAGGTAGAGCGGGCCCTCGGTCCAGCGGCAGCCGTCGTGCAGGACCTCCAGCCTGCTGTCACCGTTCACACAGCGTCCGGTGCGGAAGCGGTCGTCCAGGATCTCGTACGGGCCGACGACGGCGGACATGATGCCCTCCCAGCGAGAGTGATCAGAACGTGATGCAACGTAACATGTCTGTTACGGATCGCCTCCGAACGGCCGCTGGACGCCGGTTGGCGCGGCAACAGCGGCCGGGACACCTCAGCGGGTATGCCGCGGGTCGAGGCCGTGACGGCGTTCGCCCAGGACCCGCGCGCAGACCTCGGCCTCACCCGCCGGACCGAAGACGCCCCCCGAAGGCCCCGCGCTGCCGCGGGCCACAGGGGTAGCCGCGACGTCTCCTTCCCGTGCACCGGCGTACGGCTCCTCGGAACTCCTCGGTTCAGTCATGGGTACACCCTGCGTCGTTCCTCGCCGAGCCCGCCATGTCCGTTGCCGAACCCGCAAAGCCGTCCGCGCGTCCCACCGGCGTGGCCGTGGGCCCGCCGGGGAGGCGGGCCTACGCGGCAGGCAACCTGGGGCGGAGCCCCGTCACCACGGCTAGCGTGCACCGCCCGGGCGGCCTCCACGTCCCGCGCGCCCTGCCGGGCGGCGGTGGCGGCCTGTGTCCGCCCGGTCAGCGCAGACGGCGTACATAGGCGTCCGCCTCGGGGCTGCGCGGTCCGGGGGCCAGGTTGTCCGCCGCCGAGGAGAAGGCCACCGTCCGAGCCCGGGCGTCGAGCGGCCGGTCCCCGGTGTCCACCTTGGCCGGCGCACCGTCGGCGTCCGTGATCGCCACCTTGGTGCGGCCGTTGCGCAGGTCGCGCAGGTACCAGGTGCCCGGATCCGACGCGGTCGTGAACGCCCGGAAGAGCAGGTGCCGGCCGTCGCGGCTGAGCGCCCCGTCGGCGGTCGAGAGGGTGGGGTCGGGTGCCTCGACGATGCGCAGGGCGTCGGTGCGCAGGTCGCGGACGTACACGTTGGAACCGGCACCGTTGGTGTCCTCGGGGCCGAGGTCGGTGGCCGTCGAGGTGAAGGACGCGTAGCGGCCGTCGCCGCTGACACCGGCCTGGGTCGCCCTGCCGTTGCCGCGCGTCCCTTCGGGCGTCGTGTGCAGCGACCGGCGGGTGCCGGTCAGCGGGTCCGCCACCATGACGTCGGAAGCCGGGTTGCCGTACGGCCAGTAGCTGCCGCATGTGTACACCAGGACGCCGCCGTCGTCGCTCAGCAGCGGGGTGTGGTCCCGGTGCAGGCAGAGCGGCTCCTTCGTCAGCTCCCCGGTGCGCATGTCCCGTACGGCCACCCCCGCGCCCGGCCGGGGAACCATCTCGCTCACGGCGAACGCGACGTACCGGCCGTCGGCACTGACGGACGCGTGCAGGGCCCAGCGCAGGGAACCCCCCAGGTCGTTGCCGACGTACCTCACCTCCCCGCTGCGCAGGTCCCGCCAGTAGACCGACGGCATGTCGTGGACCTCGCCCGGTATCAGGTCCGTCGAGGCGGAGACGAAGACCGCGTACCTGCCGCTCGCACTGATCGCCCCCGCGGTCGCGCCGCGCGCGGACTGGCCTCCGGCGGCGTCGGTGCTGACACGCTGCGTGCGGTTGGTTCTCAGATCCCGTACGAAGACGTCCGGTGCGCCGTTGGTGTCGCCGGGGACCAGGTTGGACGCCGACGACGTGAAGAGCGCGTAGCGGCCGTCGGCGCTGAGCGACGGTGCTTCCGACTCCCCGTCGGCGCCCTGGGTGAGGCGGAGGCTGTGCGGGGCCTTCGGCTTCTTCCCCGGCCGTTCGTGGTGCGCGTCGTGCGGTGCCGCCTGTGCTGCCGCGGGCGACAGCAGTACGGCGACACAGGCGGCCGCGGCGGCCACGGCCGCAGATCGCAGTCCGGTTCGCATGGATGCGGTTCCCCTTCGAATCGTGGACGGACGGGCCCGGACCGCCGTCCTGAGGCGGCCCGGACCAGAGCATCGGCGCGGTGACGCCGCGAGGATCAGCGCATCGTCCGGACGTACACGTCGCCACCCGGGCTGGGAGTACCGGGCGCCAGGCCGCTGTCGGCGGACGAGAAGACGACGGTGCGGCCGTGGGCGTCGAGCGGCCGCTCACCCGTGGTCGCGGCCGCGGGCGTCCCGTCCGGGGTGTGACCGACCGCGGTGGTGCGCCCCGTGCGCAGGTCGGTCCGGTACAGGTGGGTCGTGCCCCAGGTGGTGCCGGACGGTGTGAAGCCGAAGACGACGTACCGGCCGTCGCGGCTCACGGACGGGGCGGTGCTCCAGCCCTGCGGGGAGGGCGCGTCGAGCCGCCGGATCGCCCCCGTGCGCAGGTCGGTGACGAACACGTCGTGGTTCGCGCCGTTGGGGTCCTGTCCGGGCACCAGGTCGGTCGCCCACGAGGAGAACGCGGCGACCCGTCCGTTGCCGCTGATCGCCGGGTACCCCGAACGCGCCGTGGTGGTGGAGCCGTCCACCGCCACGTCCAGCCGCCGGGACTCGCCGCTTCGCAGGTCGAGCAGGAAGACCCGGCTCGGCGGATGCTGGACGGGAGCGGGGACGCTCTCCCAGTAGACGAGCCGGCGGCCGTCGTCACTGAGGTGTGCTTCGCTCGCCCAGGGGGACTCCAGTACCGTCGACTCGCCGGTGCGGAGGTCCCGCACGGCGGTACGGTGGCCCGGACGACCGGTCCGGGCCTGCCGCGCGGTGAACGAGACGTGGCGTCCGTCCGCGCTGACGGAGGCACCCGTCAGCGTGCTGCTGTCCCCCGGGTAGAGGTCGTCGGGACCGCCGACCCAGTCGGTCGCCCCGGTCCTCAGGTCGCGACGGAAGTACCCGTACTGTTCCTGGTCCTGTCCCTGGACGAGGCCGCGGGACCGGAAGACGACGTACCGGCCGGTGGCGCTGATCACCGGCGCACTGCCGCCGTACGCCGCCTGGGCACCGTCCGCGGTGAGGCTGACCCGCGTGGTGCGGCGGGTTCGCAGGTCGTACAGGAAGACGTCCGGAAGAGCGTTGGTGTCGTCCGGCACCAGGTTGTCCGCGGACGAGCCGAAGACGACGTACCGGCCGTTCGCGCTGACGGAGGCGTCCCCGGAGGGGCCGTTGGCTCCCTCGGTGACACGCTGAAGGGACGGGCCCCCCGCCACGTCCTGCCCGTTCGGTGACGCCAGAGCGCCCGTGGGTGCCAGGAGCGCCGTGGCGCACGCCGCGGCGGTGACCGCGAACAGCATGGATCTGAACTTTCCGCGCATGAATCCCCCCTGATTCATCCGTCCCGGCCCCCACCGGGCACGTGCCCGATCCAAGCCCAACTCCCGTCCCTGGACAATGCGTTGTTTGCCGTACAACCAGGGACGGAGATCGATCGTCCGTGCGCGCGACCGGTCGGTGCCGTACGGCGGGTGGGGAGGACGTCCCCACGCCCTCGCGCGACGCACCGCCCTTCCGGGACAGGCTCCGGCCTGCTCGGAACCTAGGCCGCAGGGGGCACCGCAACACGGGGAACCGTCGAGAGGACGCGTCAGAGGGCCTCGGGGGGATCCGGGTCGGCGACACGGTGGTGCCGGCCTTCGACCGACGGCCCGACTGGCCGGCGATGCCCTCGCTGCTACGGATCTACGTCCCGGACGCGGACGAGGCCATGGCGTCCGCGGTCCAACACGGGGCAGAGGTGATCACCGAGGTCGCCGACAGCGCGTGGGGAGACCGCGGCGGCAGGATCCGGGACCCGTTCGGCAACATCTGGTGGGTGGTGAGCCGGGTCGAGCAGGTCACCCCGGACCTGGCCTGGCAGCGCCTGGCGGAGCCGGAGTAGGCGGAGTCGATGCGCGTGGGCCCGAGACCCTGGACGCCGTGCTGAGCGGCCGGGAGAAGGGAGTGGCCGGCGCCCCCGCTGCACCCGTCCCGCTGAGCACGGTCGCGACGGCCTCGCGATGCCGGCGGTCTCACCCCGAGGACGGTCTTGGCCGGCGGCCCGGGACCGGTGGGCCCGGGTCGCGGAAGCGGGCCGGGTCGCGGGGTCGCGGAAGCGGGCCGGGCGCTGTCCGAAGCCACGAGCGCGGGTGTGACGAGCCGCTCGCTCCCGCCGTCGCGTCTCCCCGAGCGGCTGCCCGCCCTCTCCGACGCCGGATGCCGGGCCGGCCGGGCTGACCCGGCCGGCCAGGGCACTCACTCGGAGTGCCGGGACGCGCCTGAGGCACGGGGCCGCCGAACCGGTGCCGGCGTCGGGGCGGAGCTCCGCCGCCGGTAGACCAGGTAGGGCCGGACCAGGTAACCGATCGGTGCGCTCCAGACGTGCACCAGCCGGGTGAAGGGCCAGGCGGCGAAGAGCAGACAGGCGCTCAGGGCGTGCAGCTGGAACAGCAGCGGGGCGTCGGCGATCGCCTCCGGCCGCGGGCGGAGCGCGAACAGGCCCCGGAACCAGACCGAGACGGAGCCGCGGTAGTCGTAACCGCCGCCGAAGACGTTGTGCGCGGCGGTGACGGAGATGCCCAGCAGCACGGTCAGGGACAGCAGCGGGAACAGCACCTTGTCGCTGCGGTCGGTGCCCAGCCGGATCCGCCGGGCCAGCAGCCGCCGGGCACACAGCATGCCGAGCCCCGCGACCATGGCGACACCCGCCACCGAACCGGCCCACACAGCCGTCGTGTGGTAGACGTGCTCGTCGATGCCCACGGCCGCGGTCCAGGAGGCGGGTACGGCCAGCCCCACCACGTGCCCCGCGATCACCATGAACGCGCCCAGGTGGAACAGCGGGCCGCCCCAGCGCAGCAGGCGGTGCTCCAGCAGTTGACTGGTGCGTGACGTCCAGCCGAACTGGTCCTGCCGGTAGCGCCACACGTGGCCGACCACGAACACGGCGAGACAGATGTACGGGACGGCGACCCAGAGGAGGAGGCCGGTGCCGCCCGCGGACGAGGCGGCCGAGGAAGAGGTTGCGGCGTTCATGGACGGCCTTCCTGGTGCGGTCCGGCCGCGGCGGGCGGGAGCCGGGTCGGTGCGGCGGGCGTCGGCGGCACGAAGGTGGCGGGCGGAGCGAACTCGCCCTTGCCGTACGCCTCATGAGCTTCGTGAGCCCCGTGGCTGGCGGGAGCGCCGTAGGGATCGAGCCCCACCTCCTCGTCCGGAGGCCCCTGCGCCGCCAGTTCGGCGACGGCCGCCCGGTCCGCCGCGGAAGCCGGCGGCAGCAGGCTCAGCAGCGCCGACAGCAGGTGCCGGTACGGTGAGTCCGCCTCGGTGAGTGCGTGGTGGATCAGTGCCAGACCACGCCGGTGCCGGCGCAGGGGTGCCTCGCCCGCTCCGGGTCCGGCGAGCGCGGCGAACTCCAGGACGACCGGGAGGTGGTCGGGGAGTTCCCCGCCGTCGGCGTCCCAGCCGGCCGCCCGGAAGCGCCGGGCCAGGGTGAGCAGGGCCATGCCGCGACGCCGGGTGTCGCCGTGCAGGTAGTAGGTGAGGTAGAGGCTGCTCCTGCGGCGCAGGTCGAACACCTCGACGTAGTGGCGGGCCAGCGCCTCGGGCTCCTGGGCGCCGAACCAGCCCATGAAGGCGCCCAGTTCGGAAGCGGCGTGCGACGCAGGCAGGGCGGCGACGACGGACGTCAGCCGCGGCCACTCCGCCGTCAGTTCGCCGTCCGGGTACTGGGTCAACAGCGAGAGCAGACGGAGCAGGAGAGCACGCCGCTCCGCCTCCTCGGGGGACATCGGCGCGCGGCGCCGCACCGCCGCGCGGACGCGGGTGCGGACGATGGCGGGAACGGTGGCGGGCAGCGGGCTCATGCGCGTCCTTCCGACGACGTACGGCGCAGGGCGGGCATGCCGAGCGCGACCCTGCCGTCGGCCGGTCCGCCGGCGGACTCCACGGGGCAGCGGCTCTCCAGGGCGCTCAGCGCGGCCGCGTCCTCCTTGTGGGCGGCCGGCACGACGTAGCGGTCGTCGTACTTCGCCACGGCGAGCAGCCGGTGCAGGTCCTCGGCCTCGGAGACGGTCAGCCGGACCGCACTCAGGGCCGCGACGCCGCCCTCGTCGCCGAGCGTCACCGCACGCATGTACGAGCGCAGCGCCGTGAGCTTCATCAGCACCCCGCCCACCACGTCCGTGTCCCCGGCGGTGAACAGGCTCGCCAGGTATTCGAGAGGAATGCGCAGCCGGGTGACGGCCGCGAACACGTGGTCCGGGTCGTCCTGGTCGCCGCCGGCGACGGTGACGGCGTCGAGGACCGGGGAGAGCGGCGGGACGTACCAGACCATCGGGAGGGTGCGGTACTCCGGATGCAGCGGCAGCGCCACCTTGTAGCGCGCGACCAGGTCGTACACCGGCGAGTGCCGGGCCGCCTCCAGCCAGTCCTCGGGAACGCCGGACTCCCGCGCCGCCGCGATCACCTCCGGATCGCGCGGGTCGAGGAAGACACCGCGCTGGGCGTCCAGCAGGTCCTGCTCGTCCGGGGTCGCCGCCGCGTCCCCCACCCGGTCGGCGTCGTACAGCAGCAGTCCCAGGTAGCGCAGCCGGCCGACGCACGTCTCCGAGCAGACCGTGGGCTGTCCCGCCTCGACGCGCGGGAAGCAGAACGTGCACTTCTCCGCCTTGCCGGTGGCGTGGTTGACGTACACCTTCTTGTACGGGCACGCCGTCACGCACATCCGCCAGCCGCGGCAGCGGTCCTGGTCGACCAGGACGATGCCGTCCTCGACCCTCTTGTACATCGCGCCGGACGGACAGGCCGACACGCAGGCCGGATTGAGGCAGTGCTCGCAGAGCCTGGGGAGGTGGAACAGGAAGGTCTGCTCGAACTCGAACCGGACCTTCTGCGCCCACGCGCCGCTCAGGTTGGGGTCACCGCCCGCGTGCTCGGGCGCACCGCCCAGACCGTCCTCCCAGTTGGCACCCCACGTGACGGCGGCCGGCCTGCCGGTGAGGACCGACCGTGGGCGGGCGACCGGCAGGTCCGGTCCGGCGGGCGCGCTCACCAGGTTGTCGTAGTCGTAGGTCACCGGCTCGTAGTAGTCCTCGATGACCGGCAGGTCCGGGTTGGAGAACAACGACAGCAGCCGCCGGACCCGGCCACCGGAACGCAGTACCAGCCGGCCCCTGCGGTCCAGTGTCCAGCCGCCCTTCCACCGGTCCTGGTCCTCGTACCGGCGCGGGTAGCCGATGCCCGGTTTGGTCTCGACGTTGTTGAACCAGGCGTACTCGACGCCGGTGCGGTTGGTCCAGGTCTGCTTGCAGGTCACCGAACAGGTGTGACACCCGATGCACTTGTCGAGGTTCATCACCATGGCGATCTGGGCCATGACGCGCATGTCAGTACTCCACTTGCTGGCTTCGGCGGCGGATCACGGTGACCTCGTCACGCTGGTTGCCGGTGGGCCCGTAGTAGTTGAAGGCGTAGGTGAGCTGGGCGTGCCCGCCCGCCAGGTGCGTGGGCTTGACCAGCAGGCGGGTCAGTGCGTTGTGCACGCCCCCGCGTGCGCCGCTGACCTCGGTCTTCGGCACGTTCACCGTGCGGTCCTTGGCGTGGTACATGTACACCGTGCCCTCGGGCATCCGGTGGGTGACGACGGCCCGGGCGGCCACGACGCCGTTGCGGTTGTACGCCTCGATCCACTCGTTGTCCGTGACGCCGATCCTCCCGGCGTCCGCGGTGGACATCCAGATCACCGGTCCGCCGCGGGACAGCGCCAGCATGTACGCGTTGTCCTGGTACTCGGAGTGGACGGACCACTTGGAGTGCGGGGTCAGGTAGCGCACCGTGACCTCGGCGCGGCCCGGCTCGTGGAGGTGCTCGTCGCCGTAGTGCCGTATGGCGTTCAACGGTGGCCGATAGACGGGCAGTTGCTCGCCCAGCTCGGCCAGCCAGTCGTGCTCGACGAAGAAGTGCTGGCGGCCGGTGAGGGTGTGCCAGGGCTTCTTGTGCTCGACGTTGATGACGAACGGCGAGTAGCGTCGGCCACCGGTCTCCGAGCCCGACCACTCGTACGACGTCATCACGGCGCGCGGCTGGGTCCGGGTGTCGGCGAAGGTGATCCGCTCCGCCTCTCGTTCGGCGGCCAGCTCCACCAGGCCCCCGCTGCCGGTCCGCCGCTCCAGCTCCCGGAAGCCCTCGGTGGCCAGGCGTCCGTTGGTGGTGCCGGACAGTGCGAGGATCGCCTCGCACATGTGGGTGGCGGTGGCCAGCGAAGGGCGGCCGGCGCCGACTCCGTCGCGGACGGTGCCGCAGCGGTGCCGCAGGTCCTCGATCTCCCGGTCCGGGTGGACGGTCACGCCCTTGGTGGTCGTGCCGAGGGTGTCCAGGAGGGGGCCGACGGCGCGCATCTTCTGTGCGACGGCCGCGAAGTCCCGCTCGACGACGACCAGTTTCGGCATGGTCCGGCCCGGCACCGGCTCGCACTCGCCGGCCCTCCAGTCCCGTACCACACCGCCCGGCTGGGCGAGTTCGTCCGGCGTGTCGTGCTGCAACGGCACCGCCAGCACGTCGGTGCGGGTGCCCAGGTGCTCCGCCGCCAGCTCGCTGAACCGGTCGGCGATGCCCAGGAAGGTGTCGTAGTCGGTGCGCGACTGCCAGGGCGGGGCGATGGCCGGGGTGAAGGCGTGTACGAAGGGGTGCATGTCCGTACTGGACAGGTCGTCCTTCTCGTACCAGGTCGCCGCCGGCAGGACCACGTCGGCCAGCAGACCGGTGGAGGTCATCCGGAAGTCCATGGTGACCAGCAGATCGAGCTTGCCCTCCGGAGCCTCCTCGTGCCACACCACCTCCTCGGGGCGTTCCCCCGGCGGGGTCTCGTCCGAGCGGACGGCCGCGTCCGTGCCCAGGAGATGACGCAGGAAGTACTCGTTGCCCTTGCCGGAGGAGCCCAGCAGGTTCGCCCGCCACACGGTCAGCACCCGGGGGAAGTTGGCGGGATCGTCCGGGTCCTCCACGGCGAAGCGCAGCCGCCCGGACCTCAGCTCGTCCACGACGTGCTCGGCGACCGGGCGGCCCGCGGCGGCGGCCTCGTCGGCCAGGTCCAGCGGGTTGCGGCCGAAGCCGGGGTGGCCCGGCGTCCAGCCGAGCCGCACGGCCTGTGCCAGGCAGTCCGCGAACGCCTTGCCCCTGAACCGGCCCTCACCGAGCGGGGAGGCCAGCTCCTCGGGCCCGAAGGCCTCGTAACGCCACTGGTCGGTGTTGAGATACCAGTACGAGGTGCCCGCCATGTGACGGGTGGGCCGCTGCCAGTCGAACGCGAACGCCAGGTGCTGGAAGCCGGTCAGCGGGCGGACCTTCTCCTGGCCGACGTAGTGCGCCCAGCCACCGCCGTTGACACCCTGGCAACCGGTCATCGTGGTCAGCGCCAGGAAGGCCCGGTAGATGGTGTCCGAGTGGAACCAGTGGTTGGTGCCCGCGCCCATCGCGATCATCGAACGACCGCCGGTGCGCTCGGCGTTGCGGGCGAACTCGCGGGCGATACGGGCCGCCTGCCCGGCGGGCACGGAGGTGACGGTCTCCTGCCAGGCCGGGGTGTACGGCTGGCCCGCGTCCTCGTACGAGGCGGGCCAGCTGCCCGGCAGACCCGGCCTGTGCACCCCGTACTGCGCCAGCATGAGATCGAAGACCGTGGTGACGACGCGCCCGCCGATCCGTCGCACCGGGACCCCGCGCACCATGACCGAGCCGCCCTCGGTGGCGCCCTCGTCGAAGCGGGGCAGTGCCACCTCCACCGTGTCCTCGGCCGTGTCGAGCAGGGTCAACTCGGGTTCCACGTCCCCGAGGTCCAGGTTCCAGCGGCCCCGCCCGGACTCCGACCACCGGAAGCCGAGCGAGCCGCCGGGGACCACCGCCTCACCGGTGGCCCGGTCCAGCAGCACCGTCTTGAACCGCGCGTGCTCCTCGCCCTCCTCCTCGCCGCCCAGGTCGGCCGCGGTCAGGAAACCGCCCGGGACGAGCCCGTGCCCGCTCTCGCGCAGGGTCACCAGGAACGGTGCGTCCGTGTAGGTGCGCAGGTAGTCCCGGAAGTACGGCACCTCGCGGTCGACGAGGAACTCCCGCAGGATCACGTGCCCCATGGCCATCGCCAGCGCCCCGTCGGTGCCCGGGTGCGGTGACAGCCACTCGTCGGCGAACTTGACGTTGTCCGCGTAGTCGGGGGAGACCGCGACGACCTTGGTGCCGTTGTAACGGGTCTCGGTGAGGAAGTGCGCGTCCGGTGTGCGGGTCACCGGGATGTTGGAGCCCCACATCACCAGATAGCCCGCGTTCCACCAGTCCGCCGCCTCCGGCACGTCCGTCTGGTCGCCGAAGACCTGCGGGGAGGCGACCGGAAGATCCGCGTACCAGTCGTAGAACGACAGCAGCGTGCCGCCGATCAACGACAGGAAGCGGGAGCCGGCCGCGAAGGACGCCATCGACATCGCCGGGATGGGCGAGAATCCCGCCACCCGGTCGGGACCGTAGACCTTGACGGTGTGCACGTGCGCGGCGGCCACCAGCTCGTTCACCTCGTCCCAGTCCGCGCGCACCAGACCGCCCTTGCCGCGGGCCCGCTTGTACGCCCGGGCCTTCGCCGGATCACCGGTGATCTCCGCCCAGGCCGCCACCGGATCGCCCAGACGGCGCCGTGCCTCGCGCCACATCGTCAGCAGCGCGCCCCGGACGTACGGGTGGCGGACCCGGCTGGGGGAGTAGGTGTACCAGGAGAACGACGCCCCGCGCGGGCATCCGCGAGGCTCGTACTCGGGACAGTCGGCGCCGATCGACGGGTAGTCCGTAGCCTGGTGCTCCCAGGTGATGATGCCGTCCTTGACGTACACCATCCACGAACAGGACCCGGTGCAGTTCACGCCGTGCGTGGAGCGCACCACCCTGTCGTGCGACCAGCGGTCGCGGTAGAAACCCTCCCACCGTCCGTCGCCCTCGCCGAACACGGCGCGGCCGTCGGCCGACACCTCCCGGCGCGTCAGCAGCCTGCGGGCGGCCAGTGGCCAGCTCTCCACGACGCCCGGCTGCCGGCGTCGCCCGTCGCGATCGTTCTCCATGGCTCGGAACGCTATGCCGCGGCGGGTCTCGCACACCGGGGTCCGGCGGCCCCCGGCAGGTGGGCGTTCGACCCCGTTCACACGGCTGGAACAGGGACCAACGGCCCTGCGAGCGGGGGCCGGCCGGCGCGGGCCCGGGCCGGCCCCGGGACGCAGGCCGACGGTGATCGGCCGAGTGACGCCCATCGGCGCGACGCGTCCCACGGCTGCCGGCCGCCGCATCCCCCGTCCGCCGTCCGCGGTCCGCCGTCCGGCGGCGACCGGGGCGCGCCGGGCCGCACGCGTGTTCCGGCCGGGCGGCGGCACACGACGCGTGGCCCCGGGACCCACGGGGGCCGGGGCCGCACGGCCTGCCGCCGGGGGCCGTTCAACCCTCCCCCCGGGCCTCCGGGCGGCGGAGGGTCGAGGCGAGTGCGGAGCGTTTCGCGAAGGAGCCCCCATGCAGACCCGGGAAGTCGACGCCACAGCCGTGCAGGCCCTGCTCGCCGCGGCCGTGGCGGCACCGTCCATGCACAACACACAGCCCTGGCGGTTCGGCCTGGATACGGACAGCCGGTCCGTCGAAGTACGCGCCGATCGTGAACGGTGGCTGACGGCGGCCGACCCGCAGGGGCGCGCGCAGCACCTGTCGGTGGGCGCTGCCGTCCTCAACCTCCGGGTGGCCGCCGCCCACATGGGCTGGACCCCCGTCGTCAGCCTGCTGCCGCCGGGGGACGATCCGAGCCTGCTGGCCACCGTACGGCTGTCCGAGCAGCCGCCCGGCGGCGCCCCGGACCGGCTGGACGGCCT
Source organism: Streptomyces sp. WG7 (assembly GCF_049975785.1). NCBI lineage: Bacteria > Bacillati > Actinomycetota > Actinomycetes > Kitasatosporales > Streptomycetaceae > Streptomyces > Streptomyces sp. WG7. The sequence continues at coordinate 16,945 of NZ_JBNGGE010000004.1, read as the reverse complement.
GTACGAAGCCGTCGAACGCCGGCACACCAGCAGGATGCCCTTCACCGGCCGCCCGGTGCCGGATCCCGTCGTGGCGGACATGGTCGGCGCGGTCCGGGCCGAGGGGGCGCACCTGGACGTCCCCGACATCGTCGCGACCCGAAGGCTGCTGCGTCTGACCGAGGCCGCCGAGGCCCGCAACGCCGCCGACTCCGGGCGTACGGCCGAGTCCCGTGCCTGGCTCACCGCACCGGGGGCGGACGCCCCCTACGGCATCCCGGTGACCGCCCTGGGGCCCCGTGACAGCTCCGGGCACGTGCCGGTGCGGGACTTCGCGGCGCCTCTGCCCGCGCTGGGCCGGCCGGCCATGCGGTTCGAACGCCATGTCCAGGTGGGCCTGTTGTGGACCTCGCACGACCGGCGGCGGGACTGGCTGCGGGCGGGACAGGCCCTCCAGCGGATGCTGCTGACCGCGACCGCGCACGGGGTGCGCACCTCGATGCTGCACCAGGCGATGGAGTGGCCGGACCTGCGAGCGGCGATGAGCGGAGAACGCGGGCGCCACTGCCCGCAGTTGCTCATCCGGTTCGGATACGGGCCGGAGGGCGGGCGCACACCCCGCGCCGCGGCCCGCCACCCGTCGGTCCGTCCCACGAACGGCCGGCACCGGCCGGCTTCGTGAGCGGATCCCGGGGGGGAGGGACCCCCGGCCCCGTCCCCCGGGGCCCTCCGGCCGGGGGCGGGGACCCCCGGCCCATGCCGCCGGGACACCGGACGGCGGAACAGTGATCACGAGGATCCGGCACACGGACGACAGGCTCCGTGGTCGCCGTGCGTTCCGGTGCGCAGGACACCGTGAAGGGAAGAGGACGGAAGCATGGTCCAGCAGTTGAGCGAGCACAGGGACAGTTCACCCCCGGCGCCGGCGGGCGCTGCGGTACCCGGCCGGGCATGGCTGATGCTGGGCCTGGCCACGGTCGGCTTCGCCGTGAACTTCTGGGCGTGGGCGCTGCTGAGCCCGCTCGGCCCCCGCTTCGAGGAAAGCCTCGGCCTGACGTCGTTCGAGCAGTCCCTGCTGGTGGCGGTGCCCGTCGTGGTCGGCTCGCTGGGCCGGATCCCCGTCGGCGCGCTCACGGACCGGTTCGGCGGGCGGGTCATGTTCCCGCTCGTGTCGGTCGCCACCGTCGTGCCGGTGCTCCACCTGGGCCTGGCGGGCCACTCCTCACTGGCCGCGCTGCTGGTCGGAGGGTTCTTCCTCGGCGTCGGCGGCACCTCCTTCGCCGTCGGTGTGCCCTTCGTCAACGCGTGGTTCCCGCCCGAGCGGCGCGGCCTCGCCGTCGGAATCTTCGGCATGGGCATGGGCGGCACCGCGATCAGCGCCCTGACCACGGTGAAACTGGTGGACGCGCACGGCATGGCGAACCCCTTCCTGATCACCGCGGCCGTACTGGCGGTCTACGCGTTCGTGGCCGCGCTGCTGCTGAGGGACGCCCCCGGACGCACCCCGCCGGCCGGGCCGCCGGCCCGCCGGACGGCCGCCACCATGCGCCTCGGCACGACCTGGCAGGCCTGTGCGCTGTACGCGGTGGCCTTCGGCGGTTACGTCGCCTTCTCCGTCTACCTGCCCACCTACCTGAAGACCGGTTACGGGCTCGCCCAGGCCGACGCGGCGAACCGCATGGCCGGGTTCGTCCTGCTCGCGGTGGCGATGCGGCCGTTCGGCGGCTGGCTCTCCGACCGGGTCGGGCCGGTGCGGGTGGTGGCCGGCACGCTGGCCGTGGTGCTGGCCGCGGCGCTCGTCCAGTCGTCGACACCGGCGCTGACACCGACCGGCACCATCGCGTTCCTGTCGTTGGCCGCCGCCCTGGGCGCGGGCAGCGGCGCCGTGTTCGCCCTGGTGGCCCTGCTGACCCCGGCGAACAAGGTCGGCTCGGTCACCGGTGTCGTGGGCGCCGCGGGCGGCCTCGGGGGCTTCGTGCCGCCGCTCGTCATGGGCTCCCTCTACGGCACCTACGGCTCGTACGCGCTCGGCCTCGTACTCCTCGGCGTGGTCGCGGCGGCGGCGCTGGCCTACACCGCCACCGGCCTGCGCCGGACCGTCACGGGCGGGGCCCCGGCCGCCCCCGCCGACTGAGCCGCCCGATGCTCCCGACCGCACGGGCACGGGCGTGCGGCGCCCTTGCCCGGGGTCGGCCGCGTGAGGAACCCGGTGGCCGGGACGGTGGGTGCCTGGTGACCAGCCCCGTTCGGTGACCACCCCCGGCCGGTGACCGGCCTGGTCGTCCCGGCCCGGTCGTCCCGCCCTGCGGGCCCGCTGCCCGCAGGGCGGGACGACCCCCTCAGCCTGCCGTGTCCGCCAGCCACAGGTCGGGGCCGAAGACCTCGTACCGGATGCGGCGTGCCGGGACGCCGGCGGCGAGCAGCTGACCGCGTACCGCCCGCATGAAGGGCAGTGGTCCGCACAGGAACACCGCGGCGCCGTCCGGCAGTTCGATGCCGGAGAGGTCCATCGGACCACTGCGGGCCTCCGGCTCCTGCGGACCGGGGCGTTCGTACCAGAACACGGCCCTGGCGTCCGGCAGACGCTCCACGAGCTCGCGCGTCTCGGCGCGCAGGGCGTGGTCGGCGGGGGACCGGTCGGCGTGCAGGACCAGCACGGGGCGGGTCGATCCGAGGGCCGCGAGGTGGGCCGCCATCCCGGTCAGGGGAGTGCAGCCGATGCCCGCCGAGACCAGCACGACCGGGTCGGCCCCGTCGGCGCCGTCGAGGACGATGTCGCCGGCCGGCGCCGACAGGGTCAGCTCGTCGCCCCGGCAGACGTCGTCGTACAGCAGGTTGGAGACCTCACCGCCCGGGGCGCCGCCCGCGCCGGCGACCCGTTTCACGGTGATCCGGCGCAACTCGCCGCCGGGGTCCGAGGACAGGCTGTACTGGCGTACCTGGTGCACACCGTCGGCCATCAGCACGCGCACGCTCACGTACTGACCGGCCCGGGCGCGGGGCGCGGGTGCGCCGTCGGCCGGGCGGATCACGAAGGACACCGCGTCCGGGGTCTCGGTCCGGCGCTCGACGACCTTCCACTGCCGCCAGATCCGGCCGGCCGACAGCCCCGCCTCGTGGTAGAGACGAGCCTCCTGGCCGATCAGCGCACCGGCCATCAGCCAGTACACCTCGTCCCAGGCGGCGGCCACCGCCGGGGTGACGGCGTCGCCCAGGACGTCGGCTATCGCGCCGAACAGGTACTTGTGCACGATCGTGTACTGGTCGTCGGTGACACCGACGGACACGTGCTTGTGGGCGATGCGTTCCAGCAGGGCGTCCGGACGCGTGTCCGGGGCGTCGAGCAGCGCGCCGGCGAACGCGGCGATCGAGCCGGCCAGCGCCCGTCGTTGGGCACCGTTCGCCTGATTGCCCCGGTTGAACAGCCCGTCGAGCAGTTCCGGCCGGTCGTGGAACATCGTGCCGTAGAAACGCGCGGTGATCTCGTCGAGCGCTCCGGTGACGGCGGGCAGCGTGGCACGCACCACGGACGCGGACTCTGCGGACAGCATGGAACCTCCCGGAAGGGGTGGAGGAGTCGGGGACCGCGGCACTGGATGCGGCGGCGGATCTCTGTGTACCAGCAGGTGGCCCGCGTTTCGGCGTGGATCCGCCGTCCACGGCGCAGCGGGGACCAACGGCCGGGCGAACAGGGCCGTTGGTCCCCATGGGACCGCGCCGGCCCGGGGCTCAAGGTCCCCCCGGGGTGTCTCCCCTCGGCCCTGCCGCCCCGGGGAGAGGCATGCCCCGGACACCGACGGATGCGCCGTGCGGGGTCACACCCCGGCGGACGGCTGCGCCTCGGTGAGCCGGACCCCGGTGATCAGATCGGGAACGACACGGACCGCGTAGTCCATCGCCTGCTCCACCCACGGACGCAGCATGGACTGATATCGCGTCAGGTCCACCGGGTCGGTCACCAGTCGGGCATAGCCGGTCACCACCACACTCCACCCGAGGTGTGTGTCCGGGTCGATCACGTCCGCTTCGTAGGCGACCACGACACCGGGAGCGCCGGCCTTCTGCGTACGGGAGGTCAGGGCCGCGCCCTCGTGGGTGCGGATGATGATGTCGCCGTCGTCCAGAACATGGTTGACCGGGCGGATCGTCGGCAGGGCGTGCCGGGTGAAGACGATCCGTCCCAGGGAAACGCTGCCGAGCAGCGCCAGGGCCTCCTCGCCGCCGAGTTCGGTGCTCCGGCGAGGTCCCACCGGGCTGGAGCGGACGTCGTCGAACGTCATGGCATGCTTTCGTGCGGGATCATCACTCATGGTCTTGTCTCCGCTCGGGATCCCGGGCCCCGGGTTTCGAGGACTTCGAGGACTTCTAGGCTCGGGAGCGGTCGGGCGGTCGCAGGTCGGTCAGCTCATTGGAGCGTCGGCGGCGAGCCGTGTGCTAGGGCCGTTCGGCCCCAGAACTCCGCCTTCGCCCGGCCCGGAACCGTCCCGGCGCGGGCAGACAGGGCCGACCGGCCCTGGCCCTTCGGCCCAGGACACAGAAGGATCTCCACAGGAGGAGCCGCCGTCCCGAGGGGGAAGCGGCTCGCCGAGGACAGCGCCGACGCGGACGAGGAGTATTCGATGGCGGACACCGAGCGGCCCGGCTCCGGGGACCCGATCCGGGTCTTCCTGCTGGACGACCACGAGGTGGTGCGGCGAGGGGTGCGCGACCTGCTCGACGACGAACCGGACATCACGGTGGTGGGCGAGGCCGGCACGGTCGAGCAGGCCCTCGTCCGCGTTCCCGCCCTGCGCCCCCGGGTGGCGGTGCTCGACGTGCGGCTGCCCGACGGCGACGGAGTGGGCGTGTGCCGGGAACTGCGGTCGCGCATGCCGGAACTGGCCTGTCTGATGCTGACCTCGTTCGACGACGAGGAGGCCCTGCTCGACTCGGTCATGGCCGGTGCGGCCGGTTACGTGCTCAAGCAGATCCAGGGCTCGGACCTCGTGACCGCCGTGCGCACGGTCGCCGCCGGCCAGTCCCTGCTCGACCCGAGCGCCGCGGCCAGGCTGATGGCCCGGCTGCGCGGCGAGCAGGCCGGGGAGGAGGCGCCGGACGCCCTGCCGGGACTGACCGACCGCGAGCGGGAGATCCTCGCCCTGATCGGCGAGGGGCTGACCAACCGTCAGATAGGCTCGCGGCTCTACCTCGCCGAGAAGACGGTCAAGAACCACATCTCCCGGCTGCTGGCCAAACTCGGAGTGGAACGACGCGTCCAGGCCGCGGTGATCGCCACCCAGGCGCAGGACCGGCTCCGGCGGAGGGGACACTGAACCTCCGGGCAGCGCCCTCCCGCGCCCTGCCCGAGCAGGGGCCGTTACCGTGGTGCGCGACCGGGACGGCCGGCTGCCGGCACGTCGCAACGACCTGGAGGATCACCGGTGGAGAGCCCTGACCAGGCGGAAGCCCGGGTACGGCTGCCGCAGCTGAGACTGGACGAGCTGCTGGAGGAACTCCAGGCCCGGCTGGACGCGGCCAGGGGCACGCGCGACCGGGTGCACAGCCTCCTGGAGGCGGTGCTCTCGGTGGGCAGGGAGCTGGACCTCGAGCACGTGCTGCACAGCATCGTGGAGGCCGCGGCGGCCCTCGTCGACGCGCGCTACGCCGCCCTCGGCGTGATCGGCCCGGACGGCAAGCGGCTGTCGGCCTTCCACACGGTGGGTGTCGACGAGGAGCAGATCGCCCGCATCGGCCCCTTCCCGGAAGGGCACGGCATCCTCGGCGAACTCATCCGCCGCCCCGAGCCGTTGCGGCTGGCCGACCTCTCCGAGCACACGTCGTCGTACGGTTTCCCGCCGCACCACCCGCCGATGAACACCTTCCTCGGCGTTCCCATCCGGGTCCGGGACCAGGTCTTCGGAAATCTGTACCTGACCGAGAAGCGGGGCGGGGCGCAGTTCGACGAGGAGGACGAGTCGGTCCTGTCGACCCTGGCGGTCGCCGCCGGTGTCGCGATCGACAACGCCCGCCTGTACGAGCAGTCGCGGCTGCGGGAGCGCTGGTTGCAGGCCAACGCGGAGATCACCCACAGCCTGATGTCCGGCAGCGAGCGCGGTGAAGCCCTCGGCCTGATCGCGGAACGGGCCAGGGAGATCACCGGCGCGGCCCTGGCCGTACTGGCCATGCCCATGGAGGGCACCGGCTCGCTGGTGGTGGAGCTGGCCACCGGGCAGGGAGCGGAGGAACACCGCGGGCTCGTGCTGCCCATCGACGACAGCCTCACCGGTCTGGCCTTCTCCACCGCCGCGCCCGTGCGCAGCCCGGACGTGACCCGGGACGACCGGGTGTCGGCCGACGCGCCGAGGTTCACCGGACTCGGACCCGCGGTGGCCGTGCCCTTCGGCGCCGGTGAAGGCGTGCGCGGTGTGGTGCTGCTGGTGCGGCGGGCGGGCCGCGCGGTGTTCTCCGAGAAGGAGACCGGGCCCCTGCAGGGCTTCGCCGCACAGGCGGCGCTCGCGATGGAACTCGCGGAGCGCCGCCGAGACGCCGAGCAGATCGCCGTGCTCCAGGACCGGGACCGGATAGCCCGGGATCTGCACGACCTCGCGATCCAGCGGCTGTTCGCCACCGGTATGACGCTGCAGAGCGCCGGCCGCCTGATCGAGCACCGCGCCGCGTCGGAGCGGGTGCTGCGGGCGGTGGACGACCTGGACGAGACCATCAAGATCATCAGATCCACGATCTTCGGTCTGCGTGCACGCGCCGGCACCGCCGGTGCCGGACTGCGGAGCCGTGCCGTGCGGGTCGTCGGTGAGGCGGCCCCGGTGCTGGGCTTCGCGCCCAGCCTCCGGATGGAGGGCCTGCTGGACACCGAGGTGCCCGGCCGGATCGCCGAGCACGTGGTGGCCGTGCTGTCCGAGGCGCTGACCAACGTCGCCCGGCACGCGCGTGCCGACCGGGTCGCCGTGGCCCTCGAAACGGACGGTGGTGAAGTACGGCTGACCGTGAGCGACAACGGTGTCGGCATCCCGCCGGAGGGCCGCCGCAGCGGGCTGCGCAACATGGCGGAACGGGCCGGTCAACTGGGCGGCGAACTGCGGCTCACCCGCCCCGCGGACGGCGGCACCACGCTGGTGTGGCGGGCGCCGGTGCCTCACGACGGGTGACACCGAGGGCCGGCCGTTCCCGGGTCCACCCGCCACCGCGGAGCGTCGCCGTCCTCAGCTTCAGACCCGGCTGCCGCTGCCGTAGGGCGCGTACAGGTCGAGCAGCCGGACCCGGGCCGCTCGCAGCCGGTGGGCCACCACCCTGCCGACCCAGACGGCGACCGCCCGGCCGAACTCGGGGTCGCGCACGCACATCTCCCGCATGGTGTCCGCGTCGAACTCCCAGGCCCGCACCGGGGTCACGGCCTCGGCGCCCAGCTGCCACAGGTAGGGCGGGAAGTGCCAGGAGCAGCCGACCGGTTCGCCGTGGCCCAGTGCCTCGATCACGGCGGCCCGGCGGCCGGGGACGTGCAGATCGAGGTGGACGGTGCCGGTCCGCACGATCCAGAACCGGTCGGCGCGCCGCCCCTCCTCGAAGAGACGGGTGCCTTCCGCGACGCAGACCTCGCGGGCGATCCTCATGAGTCGTTCACGGTGGTCGGTGGGGAGGGCCGCGGCCAGGGTGGTGGAAGAGGTCATCGCTCCGGCTCCTTTCGTTCTCGCACCGCGAGCAGCCGGCTGACGAACCGCACGGTACGGGAACACCGCTGCCTCGGCCGCGGGATCCGCCTCTCGCCGTTCCCCTCGGCTGCACACGGGGGCTGTCGGGTCGGTACGAGCGTGCCGCCGTGCGAGGCAGGGCACCAGAGGCCGCCCGGGCCCGGCCGTGGGCCGTTCGGCCCCTCCCGCGGACTGCTGCGGGCGACGGGGCGTCCAGGGGTCCGTCCGGCTCCCGGATCGTACGGGGCACCTGTCATCCGATGGGCCGACTCCGGGGCGCCGGCGCCCCGGGAAGCGGTGTGCCCGGTCAGCCGAGTGTGACCGGGACCCTCGTGGCCGGCTCACCCAGCGCGGCCTTCTCCGCCTCGGTCGGCGCACGCCGGCCGGTGCCGATCAGCAGCGCGTCCTCGTCGGTGAACGACGGGGGGAACGTCGCCCCGACGATCTTCTCCAGCAGCTCGCGCGACCGGGCGAGCCCTTCGGCGGGCGGCTGCGCCATGTCCGGCAGGTGGGCGATGAGGTCGAGGTGGTGCAGCGTCCATTCCAGGACGTAGGCGGAGAGGTAGTCGCCCGCGGTGAGCACCTCGCCGCGGGTGCCGACCCGGCCCACGGGGTCCGCGAGTCCGGCGGCGCGACCTGCGGCGGAACCCACGTCGTCGAGATGGAACCTCAGCAGCCACGGCTCCTCGTACGCGGCGGCCAGACGGACGGTCAGCGCGTCGAGCGGGTCGTCGCCGGTCGGGGCTTCGACGACGTTCCAGTAGGTCACCGCGTCCCGGGTCGGTTCCGCGGCGGCGGGGGTGGCGAGGGTGATCAGGACGTCCTGGGCGTCGATGATCAGGTGGCACACCAGGTCGCGTACGAGCCAGCCGGTGCAGCCGGACGGCCGCGCGAAGTCCTCGTCGGGGACTTCGGCGACCGCGGCGCGCAACGCCGTCCAGGAGCCGGAGAAGAGATCCACGGCCGCAAGCTAGCAGCGGCGGCCGCCCGGCTACGACCGATTTCCCCCGACAGCCGCGGAGCGGTACTCAGACCCGGGCCACGAACCTGACCTCGACGAGCAGCTCACGGAAGGCCAGCCGTGGGGTGCCGATCATCGTGCTGGCCACCTGAGGGTCAGGTCTGCCGTAGGCCTCCTTGCGCACCGGCCCTGCCGCGGCGTCGGCCGCGTCGACATCGACCGCGTAGATGACCTCTTCGACGACGTCGTTCATCGACGCGCCGAAACGCCCCAGCAGCACCGCGGCGTTGGCGTAGCACTGGCGCAACTGTTCGCCCGTGCGGGAGAAGTCGGTGACCAGCCCGGCGTCGTCGACCGGAGCGGGGGCGACGAGATCCGTCCCGTCGTGTGCCACCTGACCGGAGAGGTAAATCGTGTCGCCGTGTCGGACCGCCTGAACGTATCCGTAATCCCTTTCCCAGGGGACTCCGAAACTCTCGACCTGACGTGCGTCGCTCATGGCACTCCTATCACCGAATACGGGGCAGAAATTGATACTGCCGAAACCGTATGAGGAACAGGCCGGGCGAAACAGAGTCGGTTGTGCCACGCACGGCAAGGATCGTGCCAGGACCCGGTAACGGGTCGGAGGGCCGTGCTCGTAAGCTGGACGGGAAGCACGGGAGCGAGGAGTCGTCAGTGCGATCCACCGGTGAGCGGACAGTCGTCGCCATCCTCGCGGTACCGCGAGCGTATGCGCTGGACGTCAGCATCGCGGCGCACGTGTTCGGCCGGCACCCGGGTTATCGAGTACTCGTGTGCGGAGACCGCGAGGCGACCGCGGAGGTCCGGCCGACTCACTCGCTGACCGAGGCCGAGGGCGCCGGTATCGTCGTTGTCCCGGGCTACGAGAGCCCCCTCCGCCCGGTCCCGGAGGAATTCCTCGCGGTGCTGCGGGCGGCAGTGGAGCGGGGGGCCCGTGTCGTCGCCGTCTGCACCGGCGTGTTCGCGCTCGCGGCCGGCGGAATACTCAACGGAAAGGCCGCTACGACACATTGGCGGCACACGGACGAACTCCGAGTGGCGTATCCAGAAGTCGAGGTCGTGGAGAATCGGCTGTTCGTCGAGGACGGGTCGATTCTCACGTCCGCGGGCGCGGGCGCGGGAATCGACGCGTGCCTCCATGTCGTACAAGCGGATTTCGGGACTACCGCCGCGGACGGCGTGGCGAAGGACGTCGTCTTCTCCTCCGTCCGCGGTGCGGACGAGCCGCAGTACACGGACCTGCCCGCCCCCGGCCGCGACAGTCTGCGCGCGACCCGGGAATGGGCGGTCGAGAACCTGGGGTCGCCGATCACCGTCCAACGGATGGCGGACCACAGCCTGCTGTCCCGGAGGACCTTCGTCCGGCGTTTCGTGGGTGAGACCGGGCTACCTCCCATGCAGTGGGTCGTCCTGCAGAGAACCCTCCGTGCGCGCCGGCTCCTCGAGACCTCCGACTGGTCGGTCGAGAGGATCGCCACGGAGACCGGGTTCGGCACGTCCGCCAACTTCCGGGCCATCTTCCGCAGAGACGTGGGGCTCACCCCGACCGCCTACCGGAAAGCACGCGGCACGAGGACGGCGCCGTCCGGTGGCGCGGACCGGCCCGCCGCTCAGGCGTCGGCCGCGGCGGGCTCCTCCAGAGGCTCGACGAGCTGCTCGCGTACGTAGTTCCAGATCACCGCGATGATCGCGGCGACCGGTACGGCGAGCAGACTGCCCACGATTCCGGCCAGGCTGCCGCCCAGGGTCACCGCCAGCAGGATCACCGCCGCGTGCAGACCGAGCCCGCGGCTCTGGATGATGGGCTGGAACACGTTGCCCTCCAACTGCTGCACCACGACGATGATCGCCAGCACGATCAGCGCGTCCGTCAGGCCGTTCGACACCAGAGCGATGAGCACCGCGACGAAGCCCGCGAACAGGGCACCCACGATGGGCACGAACGCGGAGACGAACGTCAGCACCGCCAGAGGCAGTACGAGCGGCACGTCCAGGATCCACAGTCCGAGGCCGATGAAGACGGCGTCGAGCAGACCCACGAGTGCCTGCGAGCGGACGAACGAGCCCAGGGTCTCCCAGCTGCGCAGGGCGACGGCCGGGACGTCGGCGGCGAGCCGGCCGGGCAGCTGGCGGGCCAGCCACGGCAGGAACCGCGGCCCGTCCTTGAGGAAGAAGAACATCAGGAAGACGCCCAGCACCGCGGTGATCAGACCGTTGACCACGGTACTCAGGCCGGTGGCCACCGTGTTGACCACGCTGCCGATGCTGTCCTGGACGCGCGCCATCGCGGAGTCGAGCGCACCGGTGATCTGGCCGTCGTCGATGTTCAGCGGCGGCCCCGCGGCCCAGTCGCGCAGCCGGTCGATGCCTTCGACCACGCCGGCCGTCAACTCGTCGGTCTCGGAGGACATCGGCACCGCGATCAGCGCCACGATGCCCGTGACGGCCAGGAGGAACCCCACGGTCACCACCGCCGCGGCCAGGGCGGGACGCCACCCGTGCCGCCGCAGGAAACGGGCGGCGGGCCAGGTCAGCGTGGTCAGGAGCAGACCGACTATCAGCGGCCACACGACCGACCACATGCGTCCGAGGACCCACAGGGCCACTGCAAGCATGACAAGGATCAGCAACAACTCGGCAGAGGTACGCGCGGAGGTGCGGAGCGCGGCGCGGGTCCTCGCGGAACTCAATCTGGCAGACATGGGGATCACCTTATGGCGACGCCGGTTGCCCTCCTCGTCCGGCTCCTTCCGGCACGGGCGGGTGCCGGTTCACGGCACCTCGATCCAGCCGAGCGTGCGCTCCACCGCCGCCTTCCACCCGGCGTACCCCTGTGCGCGCCGGTCCTCCGTCCACTGGGGTTCCCAGCGCCTGGACTCGTGCCAGTGAGCGCGCAGTTCTTCGGTGTCCCGCCAGAACCCCGTGGCCAGTCCCGCCGCGTAGGCCGCGCCGAGCGCGGTGGTCTCCGCGACGAGGGGACGGCTGACCGGTACGCCGAGGACATCGGCCTGGATCTGCATGCAGAGGTCGTTGGCGGTCACGCCCCCGTCGACCTTGAGCTCGTCGAGGTGCACCCCGGAGTCCTGTTCCATGGCTTCGACGACGTCGCGGCTCTGGTAGCAGATGGCCTCCAGGGTCGCCCGTGCCAGATGAGCGTTGTCGTTGTACCGGGCGAGGCCGACGATCGCTCCCCGGGCGTCCGAGCGCCAGTAGGGGGCGAACAGGCCCGAGAAGGCGGGGACGAAGTACACGCCGCCGCTGTCCTCGACGGTACGGGCGAGGTCCTCGCTCTCGGCAGCGGACTTGATGATTTTCATCTGGTCGCGCAGCCACTGCACGGCGGACCCCGTCACCGCGATGGAGCCCTCCAGTGCGTAGACCGCCGGGCTGTCGCCGAACCGGTAGGCCACGGTGGTGAGAAGGCCGTGCTGCGAGCGGACCGGTTCCGTGCCGGTGTTGAGCAGCAGGAAGTTGCCGGTGCCGTAGGTGTTCTTGGCCTCGCCGGGCGCGAAGCAGACCTGTCCGACGGTGGCCGCCTGCTGGTCGCCGAGCACCCCGCCGATGGGGATGGCGGCGCGCAGCGGCCGGGAGGTCCGGGCCACACCGTACGCCTCCGCGTGCGACGAGGGGTTGATGGTGGGGAGCATCGCCCGGGGGATGCCGAAGAAGCCCAGCAGTTCGTCGTCCCAGTCGAGCGTCTCCAGGTCCATCAGCATCGTGCGGCTCGCGTTGGTCACGTCGGTGGCGTGGATGCCGCCGTCGGGACCGCCGGTCAGGTTCCACAGGATCCAGGCGTCCGTGTTGCCGAAGAGGGCGTGCCCGCCTTCCGCCGCTTCGCGGACGCCGTCGACGTTCTCCAGGATCCACTGGATCTTGCCGGCGGAGAAGTAGGTCGCCGGCGGCAGCCCGGTCCTGCGGCGGATGACGTCGCCCCGGCCCGAACGTGCGAGGTTCGCCGCGATGGCGTCGGTGCGGGTGTCCTGCCACACGATGGCGTTGTAGTAGGGGCGGCCGTTGCGCGGGTCCCAGACCACGGTGGTCTCCCGCTGGTTGGTGATGCCGATCGCCGCCAGGTCGGTCGCCGACAGCCCGCTGAAACGCAGGGCGTTCTGCATCACCGAGTTGGCGCGCTCCCAGATCTCCACCGGGTCGTGCTCCACCCACCCGGAGCGGGGGAGGATCTGGGCGTGTTCCAGCTGGTGTTTCGCCACCTCGTTGCCGCCGTGGTCGAAGATCATGAATCGGGTGCTGGTGGTTCCCTGGTCCACCGCGCCGATGAAGTCCGCCATGCTGTGCCGCCTCTCCGGCCGGTGTCAGTCCTCGGGCGCCGGTACGCGCCCCGTGGGCTCCGGTTCCGCCGCGGGCAGGAACCGGCCGATGAAAACCTTGTACAGACCCGCGCCGAGCACGCCACCGATCAGCGGGCCGAGGATCGGCACCCAGAAGTAAAGGTTCCCGTACTGATCCCGCCATGCTCCGCCGTACCCGGTGAGGAAACTGGCCAGCCGGGGGCCGAAGTCACGGGCCGGGTTGATGGCGTAGCCCGCGTTGGTGCCGAAGGCCATGCCGATCGCGACCACGACCAGGCCGATGACGAAGGGGGCCAGGTTCGCGCCCGGCGGCGAGTTCAGCATGTCCGTGAGGGCCAGGATCAGCAGCAGGAGGATGGCGGTGCCGATGACCTGGTCGCGGAAGGCCCCCCACTCATGGACCGGGAGGGCGGTGTTCCCGTTGGCGGGGAGCGTGGAGAACACGAACTGCGTCTTGATGGTGTGGCCGGGGTCGGCCTTCGCCAGCGCTTCGGTGTAGTTCCAGCGGACCAGGAGAGCCGCCACGAAGGCACCCGCTGTCTGGGCCAGCGCGTAGGGAACCACTTTGCGCCACGGAAACCCCTTGAACGCGGCGAGGGCGACGGTCACCGCCGGATTGAGGTGGGCACCGCTCAGCCGTCCCGCCACGTAGGCGCCCAGCGTGACACCGAGCCCCCACGCCCAGGAGATGCTGTCGTGGTCCCCGAGGCCGCCCTCCGGATCGGTGAGGGCCCCGCCCGCGGCCACCTGGGCCACCACGCCGCAGCCGAAGAGGATGAGGACCATCGTGCCGGCGAACTCGGCCGACAGTTCACCGACCGAGCCGGACCTCTTGAGCCGCTCAGCCATGGAAGCTCACCTTCCGCCGGCTGAACCGGCCGTCGACTGTCCGGGCCCCTCAGCCGTCAGATTAAGGTGATAAGCGACAAGTCGCACACAATGTGCGCCCGTCCGTCCGCCCGGTTGCTCGCCGTCAGCCGGTGCCGTCCAGGGCGGGGGCGATCAGGGCGAAGGCCCGGTCGGTCAGTTCAAGGGGGTCCTCGGCACTGTCGCTGTCGCTCCAGCGCTGGAGGACGGTGTTGAAGGCGGTCAGTGCCATTCCGGCGGCCAGCTGCGGATACAGGTCGACGTCGGGGGAGAGCGCCGTGCGGTGCGCGATCTCCGCCGTCAGATCGTCGCGCCACTGCCCCTGACGCTCCAGGAAGCGGGCGTGCAGGGCAGGGGTGCGCAGAATGAGCTGAACCACTCGCAGTGCCCTGTCGGAGTGGCCGGCGCAGGCGGCGATGGGGGCCGAGACGGCGTTCCGCAACGCCTCCGAGGGCGGTTCCCCGCCGGGGCGGGCCGCCAGCTCCGTGCGTATGCCGGTGCCCATGCCGGTCAGGAACTGGACGACCACGTCCTCCTTGGACGCGAAATACCGGAAGAACGTCCGCTTGGACACCCCGGCGGCGGTGGCGATCTCGTCGATGGTGACCGCGTCGAACCCCTTCGTCGCCAGCAACTGCAGGGCCGCTTCGGTCAGTTCGTCCGAGACGAGTTGACGCTTGCGCTGGGCCAGGCTGGCTTCGGGAGGAGGAGTCACCGCACCATGGTAACTCCATGCCTCGCGTGACACCAAGAGAACGCCTTGACACCGAGTGACACTCACGGCAGCGTATGCCGCATGACACAGCAGCAGCGTTGGACTGCCGAGCGCATTCCGGACCAGACCGAGCGGGTGTTCGTCGTCACCGGAGCCAACAGCGGCCTCGGCCTGGCGACCACCCGGGCGCTCGTCCGGCGGGGCGGACACGTGATCCTCGCGGTCCGGGACGAGGAGAAGGGGCGGTCGCGGAGATCACCTCCGGGCATCCGGATGCCGGTCTCGAGGTGCGGCGGCTCGACCTGGCGGATCTCGACTCGGTCCGGGCCTTCGCCCGCCAGGTGCGCACCGATCATCGGCGGCTCGACGTGCTCTTCAACAACGCCGGCATCATGGCTCCGCCACGACGCCTGAGCGCGCAGGGTCACGAGCTGCAGTTCGCTTGCAACCACCTCGGCCACTTCGCGCTGACCGGACTGCTGCTCGACCTGCTGGCGCACGGTGACGATCCTCGCGTCGTCACGACGACTTCGACCAACCACCGGCAGGGACGGCTCTTCTTCGACGACCTCACCGGCGAGCGCGACTACTCACCCATGGTCTTCTACAACCAGTCGAAGTTCGCCAACGCCGTCTTCGGACGGGAACTGCACCGGCGGCTGACCGAGGCAGGCAGCCCGGTGCGCAGCCTGCTCGCCCATCCCGGCTACACCGCCACCAACCTGCAGACGAGTGTGCCGACCGGCATGGTGAAGATGCTGTTCGGCCGCGTCCTCATACCGCTTGCCCAGTCCCCGGACCGGGGTGCGCTGCCGCAGCTGTACGCGGCGACCGCCCCGGACGCGGAGGGCGGTGAGTTCATCGGGCCGGACGGCCTGGCGGAGCTGCGCGGCGGACCGGCACGGGTGCAGCTGTCACCCGCGGCGGCGGACGCCGAGACCGGTCGCCGCCTGTGGGAGGTGTCGGAGCAGCTGACTGATGTGCGCTTCCCGCTCCGGCCCCGGCCCAACTGACCACGTCGTCCGGTTCGGCCGAACGGCCGCTGCCGCTGCGGACCGCGCCGACTGCGGCGTCCAGCCGGTGGTGGGCTTCCTGGACGATGCCCGGATCCTCACCGACCCGGCCACGGCGCGCGGACGCCGTGGCCGCCGCGGCAGGCGGTGACCACCACGGCGCCGAGGCAGCATGCGCCACCGAGCTCGCCGGCTCGGGCAAGCCCCTGATCCCCACCAGCCGACCAGGCCCGCGCCGGCGGCGTGGTCCGCAGCGCGGGCGCCGGCCGCAACGTCCGGCACCCCGGGTTCGCCCATCAGGGACGACGACCCGGGGCCGCACCTCACGGACCGATGGGCAGCCGGCGCTTGTGGTCGGTCAGCCGGTAACGGGTGACGATCTTCTCGAAGGCCTGGTCCTTCACCGGCTTGCCCTCCAGGAAGTCGTCGATCTCGTCGTACGTGACCCCGAGGGCGTCCTCGTCGGCCTTGCCGGGATCGAGGGTCTCCAGGTCGGCCGTCGGAACCTTCCGCACCAGCTCGGCGGGCGCGCCCAGCGCGTCGGCGACGGCGCGCACGCGGCGCTTGGTGAGACCGGTCAACGGGACCAGGTCGGCGGCACCGTCGCCGAACTTGGTGAAGAAGCCGGAGACCGCCTCCGCCGCGTGGTCGGTGCCGACGACCAGGCCGTCGTGTGCACCGGCCACGGCGTACTGGGCGATCATGCGCTGCCTGGCCTTGACGTTGCCCTGCACGAAGTCCTGGTGGCGGGCGTCGCGGAAGGTCACACCGGCGGCGATCAGCGCATCGAGGGCGGCGTCGCTCGCGGGCTTGATGTCCACGGTCAGCACGTGGTCGGCCTTGATGAAGGAGAGCGCGAGCTGAGCGTCGTGCTCGTCGGCCTGGACACCGTGCGGCAGCCGCATCGCGTAGAAGGCCACCTCGTGCCCCTCGGCCCGCGCCCGCTCGACGGCGAGCTGGCACAGCCGGCCCGCGGTGGTGGAGTCGACACCGCCGCTGATACCGAGTACGAGGGAGCGCAGACCGGTGGAGGTCAGCCGCTCGGCCAGGAAGGCCACCCGGCGTTCGATCTCCCGCTCGGCGTCGAAGGTCTCCGCGACCTCCAGTTCCCGGGCGATCTCCAGTTGCAGGGTGGTGGACGCCGGCTCGCTCAATTCCGCTCCTAGTTCGATCCTGGTTCGATCCACAGGGGACTTCTCACCCACCCTACCCAGAGGCGTCCGGCGGATTCTGGCCGACCGGTGTGCGGAACGCGACGTGGGGGGGGGGGGGCGGGGGCCCCCCCCCCCCCCGGCGGGCCGCGCAGCGGGGGCACCCCGGTGTTTCGGAAACGGACCAGGTTACCCGGGTGCAGCAAGCGGGGAGCCCCCGCGGCCCGCGGCACGGCCCAG